>JALEGE010000193.1 GCA_022760335.1 Hyphomonadaceae bacterium | reverse complement strand
GACCCAGTCCATCCAGGCGGAACTGGACGTATATCCAGGAGAGTCCCTGCTGGTCACCTCACCGCAGAATGTCGGTCGTTCCGAAGCACGCAACCGCCTGTTGGCGCAAGCCGAGACCGAATGGGTTCTGCTGCTGGATGCTGACATGCTGCCCGATGATCACCTCTTCCTGGTGCGCTATCTAGATGCTGTCGTTCGCGCCACCGCACCTGGAGTTGTCGCCGGTGGCTTCAGCCTGAAGCGCGTGCGTCCGGGACCTCAACAAAAGCTGCATGCCTTGCAATCAGTTCGCTCTGAGTGCCTGAACGCCAAACAGCGCGCGCGCGATCCGGGCCGGTTCGTCTTCACCTCCAATATTCTGGTTCACCGCGATGTTCTTGGCGCGGTGTGCTTTGATGAGGGCTTCAAGGGCTGGGGATGGGAAGATGTCGATTGGGGCCTTTCTGTCGCCCAGCAATTCTCCGTCCACCATATCGACAACACCGCCACCCATCTCGGGCTCGACACCGATGACGCCCTGCTGTCGAAATATGGCGGGTCGGCAGAGAATTTCGCGCGCCTCGTTGCCCGGCACCCTGCCTCTGTCGAAAAAATGGCACTCTATCGCCTGGCCCGCCGGCTGCGCCTTCTCGGCGGGCTACGTCCACCCCTCGCTAAACTTTGCCAACACCTTGCGAAGACTGACTGGGTTCCGGGGCGCCTGCGCCTTTATGCCCTGAAATCCTATCGCGCCCTGATCTATTCTGGAGCCCTGAAATGACCGCCATGTCCGTCGAAGCCCAACAATACGAGCCTTCGCGCGACCTGCCCGCGCGCCTGCGCCGCCGCCTGACACAATGGCAGGCTGTGGCCCCTCTGCCTGCCCGCCCGCCCCAGGCGATGATCAGCTTCACCTTCGATGATTTTCCCCGCTCAGCCGCCGAAACGGGCGCCAGCATTCTGGACCGTTTCGGTGCCAAGGGATGTTATTATGCCTGCACCGGTATGCTCGGTGAAACCGGGCCCAGCGGGCCGTTCTTTATCGAGACGGACATCATGCATCTTGAACAAGGCGGGCATGAAATCGGCGCGCACACCGTATCGCATCTCGATTGCGCCCGTGCCTCAACCTCACGTGCCCTCAATGACATCTCCCACAATGTCAACCAACTGAAAGCACTGGGTGTGACCACGCCAGTCCGCCAGTTTGCCTATCCCTATGGTGAGACCCATACAGAGCTGAAACGCGCCCTTGCAGAGCGCTTTGATGCTTGCCGTGGCGTCCTCTCTGGCGTGAACAGCAAAGGTAGCGATGCGATGCAGCTGCGCGCCTTCGAACTCGGCAGCGATGAAAGCTCGGTTGCCCGCGCTGTTTCCCTAATAGAGGCGGCCGCTCGGCAGCCGGCCTGGCTGGTTTTCTTCACCCATGGCGTCCGCGACAAGGCCGGAAAGTTCGACGTCAAACCGCAGGCGCTTTCGGCGCTGGTCCGACGTGCGCGCGACAGTGGTGCTGCCCTGATCACGCCTTCCCAGGCCATCGACCAGATCATGGATGCCGCATGATGACGCAACTTCGCCCTCCAGCGCGTGTCAGTGTTGTGATCCCAACCTTTCGCCGGCCCTATGAATTGCTGCGCGCCATGCACAGCGTCTTCCGCCAGACCTATCTGGAGGGCGCCTTGGCCGAACTGGTGATCGTCGACAATGATCCCAGCGGATCTTCCATGGAGCCCGCCCGCCTCCTGGCCGCAGAAGCACCGGCAAGCTTGCGCGTGACGATCTTGCATTGCCCCGATCCCGGCGTGGCGAATGCCCGCAATATGGCCGTCGATGCGGTGACAACGCCGCTGATTGCCTTCCTCGATGATGACCAGAGCGCGCCGGCGACCTGGCTGGCAGAGCTGGTGCAGGCCCATTCGGAAACTGCCGCCAGTGTCGTCTTCGGCCCGGTTGATACCGCTCTTCCCAACAGCATCCATCATCACCGCGCCTACTTCCAGGCCTTCTTCGCGCGCAATCCAGATCTGCCTGACGGTCTGATCCCAACCTTTTTCGGCTGTGGAAATGCCCTTCTGGACCTGCGCCAACTGCCGGCTCAGCGTCCCCTGTTCGATGCCGCGACCAATGAGACCGGCGGCGAGGACGACAATCTCTTCAGCCGGATCCAGCGCCAGGGCGCGCGCTTTGCCTGGGCCAGCCGCGCGCGGGTCTGGGAACATGTGCCAGCCAACCGGGCAACGCTTGATTATACGCTGCGTCGCGCCCTTGCATATGGCCAGGGACCAAGCCGCATGGCGCGCGAAGGTGGCGATTACAGCCAGCTAGCCTTCTGGATGGCCGTCGGCCTGGGACAATTCATCGTCTATGGCCTGACGGCTCTGGTCGGCTGGGCCGTGCGTGCGCCAACGCGCGCCATCTGGCTGGGCCGGGCGACCCAGGGGCTAGGAAAGCTGGTCTGGTGGCCCAAACACCGTTTTTATGGCGCCAGCCAGACAGCACCGGCAGCCCCCACATCAGATCAGTCCATGCCCCCGCCGGCTGAGCCGGAGGCGCGCCAGGCCTAGGTCCGCAGGGCGCACGATGCGCCCTTGCTTATCCAGTCCCTTCGCCAAAAGTGCAGCGAGGGCTACGAAACTGATCCAGACAAGACTGTTCTGTTCCAAGAGGATACTCTCGGAAAAGCTGAACAGGCCCAACTGTGCGAGGAAGCCGAGGCAATAGAGCGCGAAACGGTGATCAAGCCCGGATGCAATGGCGCGGGCCAATGTCATGCCGAAGCTGAGCACGAAAAGCCCCATGCCGACCAGACCAACCGATAAGGCTATGTCGAGCCAGCCATTATGCGCGGTGGGCGCATCCCATTCCACCGCAATTCGGACCCAGTAGGCTGGTTCGGAATCCGGGTTCCAGAAGGCGCCATAGCCATATCCCAGCCAGGGCCGTGCAGAGATACTGTCCACCAATGCCACCCAGATATCAGTACGCCCGGTCAGGCTCGGATCCTTGCCGATCAGTTCGAAGAAAACATCCGGCCACAGCAAGATGAAAGCTGCGCCGGCGGAGACAAACGCCACACCGAGCCAGATCAGCAGGATCGCCCGCAGGCGCCCCGACTGAGCTATCGCGCCAGCGCCGACAATTCCGAGCCCCAGCATCAAGCCAAGCAGCGCCGTCGCGGAGGTCGACAAGAGAACAAGCAAACCAGCCAACCCGGTCGCAAACAGCCATGTCAGGCGCCGGCGGGCATCCACCAGTGCCAGCATGGCGAACAGGAATCCCACACGGGACATATGCCCGCCCATCGTGTTCTTCTCGAACCAGAACCCGCGCCAGGCGCCGATATGGATCTCCTGATCCCTGGCGAAGCCGGGCGAAATGAGGCCCGCGCAGAAACTGAGCAGGGCAAGACCGAGCCAGATCGCGCCCAAAAGGCGCAGCAGATCCAGCCAGGAAAACCGCACCGCCAGATACAGCCCGAATACGGTTGTCATCCCAACCGCCAGGCCCCGGCGCATGCTGAGCCCCGGATCAATCGACCAGAGAAAGGACATGGCCGCCAGCGCTACCAGGAGCATCAGGAAAGGCACCCTTACGGCCAGCGCCAGCATATCCTGCCAACGGCTAAGCGCCAGGCAGGCAACGACGCCATAGACTGGCAGCCACATGACCCGCAGGATGAGATTTCCATCCGCCTCCATCTCACCCGCCACAAGACGTTGCAGCAGACCTTCGGAAAACAAAATGACGCAGACAATCACCGCCCCCAGGGCGAGCCAGTGCATTTGCCCTTGAGCCCGTTCTTGCGCCCCGGCAGGCGCGCTCAAGCCGCCACCCTTGCGAACAGGCGCGCATCACCGCGCAGACCCAGCATCACTGCACCCAGCACATGCCCTCCGGCCGCCTCGACTTCTTCGCGCATCGCCGCGACATCCTCAAGCGGGGTCACATCTGCCTGCACGACCAGGACAACGCCATCCACATCGCGGCAAAAGCTGAGCGCCGCCCCGCCCTGCGAGAGCGGCAAGGCATGCACGCTGATCCAGCCGGCCTTGCCTTTCGCGGCCTGCCACCAAGCAGGCGAGCGGTTGAGCGCCAGTTTTTGGCCTTCCACAATCGCCTCAGCCCGGAACCGGGAGACAAAGAGATTCTGCCCTGGCAGTTCATGCAGGCTCAGAAGCTTTGCGGGATTTACATTGCCCAGGGTCGCAATCAGGCGCCGGCCCACAGGCTTGTACAGCGGGGCCGCATCCAGCGCCGCACTGAAGGCCCGGCCTGGTCGTTCTGCATCCTTGGTCGCCATGGCATCAAGATGATGGAAAACACTGTTGCCCCGAAAATCCAGGTCCAGCAGCCAAACCGGCTTTTCCGACCGCCCGGCCACCATGCGGGCAAAGCCGGTTGCGGCTTCTCGCACCAGAGCCTCATCATCGGGCGTGACGAACAGGATCGCGCGCCCACCCGTTGGCGCGCCAACACGCCCAGCCGCGCGCAAAACGCCGGAATAGTCGCCCGGCCTGCTCATGCGCGAACCTCCGCGGTGTCGAGCACCGGAATAGCCATGGACCGCTCCAGCGATTTCGGAGTCGCAAAGCCGCGCCGCGTGACCGCATAAGCAAGCCCAGCCATCAAAGCAGTAAATCCGCCAAACAGGACAGCGGCTGCCAGCACGGGCAGTTTCATGCTGGAACCTTCCACTGGTGGGCGGGCCGGCTCCAGAACGCGAATATTGTCGCCATGCTGGCGCGACAGTTCCGTGCGCGCCTGTGCCTGACTTTCGCGGGTCGCATAATCCATGACATTGCCTTCGGCGAGATCGCGGGCGCGCTGAAGCGCGCGCCATTCCGGCGCCAGGGCAGAGAGCTCCGCGCGGCGGGTCTCGACCTCCTCCATCTGGCGCTCCAATTCCCGCGCCTGGCCGGAAAGGGCGCGCAGATCCGCCTCCAGTGTAGCCCGTGAGGTTGCCAAGGATTGGTGCACCGGATTGGGTCCGCGCCGTACCGTGCCTGCTGGCGCATCCTGATCGGTCAGGAAGGCTTCGAGCTGGGCGATACGTGTATTGATTGCCCGCACCGGCTGGGATTGCGGCGTGTAGCGGGCCAGGAGATCCTCGCGCTCCAGTTTCAGGCTCATCAGCGTTTGCTGGGAACTGTCCTCAACAAAGATATCTACCTCAGCCGGCGTGCCTGCCAGATCGGCGGTGATGGATTGCAGCTGGCTCTCGGCTGCCCGCCGGCGCGCGCGCACATCCAGAAGATTTTCGCGAATGCCTTCCGCGAGCCTTTGCAGGGCGCCCAACTCAGCCTCGATATCGGTGACGCCATGGGCCTGGACGAAAACACTGAGCGCCGCATCAGCCTCAGCCAGCTTGGTCTCGAACACGGCACGCTGATTGGCAAAACTCTCACCCGATCCGCTGGCGAAAAGCTCTGTGCGGTAACTGAGATAGGTTTCGATCACCGCGTTCAGGATAGTGGCCGCGACCTTTGGGTCGCGATGTTCGAAGGCGGTAAAAATGATTGGCCGTTCTGGCGCCGCGCCAACCTCGAAATCCGCCAAGAGCGCATCCACGGCGAGCGCTTCAGCCTCGCGGACAATCTCCTCGCGCGGCTTTTCCCCGCGCACCAAAGCCCGCTCGCGCCCTTCGGCAATATCCGGATAGGCTGTTTCATAACCGAGCTGGTCCAGTACGCTGGCCATCACCACCGGGCTTTGCAGGAGCTCGATCTCAGCCTGGATCACCTGATCCTGCTCCAACGCGATGCCGGCTGCATCTCCGCCGGCCAGCGGACGGTAGACGTAGAAATCATCCAGCGTCGCCAACAGTCGCGAAGAAGCGGTGTAGCTCGTCGGCATCTGCATGGCCGCGAACACACCGCCAGCCACGATGACCGCGAAGATACCCCCCATGAGCCATTTGGCCCGCCACAGCTGTACAGCCAGTTCTGCAACGCCCAGATACGGGCGTGCAGGCACCGCGCTGGGCGCAAAAAAAGGGCGATCTGGCGTGATGGGCTTACTCATCGAAGATCCAGGCAAACGCGCGGAGAATCACCCGCGCAGAAACACTCTCGCAGGTGTGGCGTGCTCCATTTGATATTTCCTTAATCATTCAACGCGATGGCTTAGACGGACTTTTTTGCCGCGGAGCCCCTGGCCCATGGACGTGAAAATCGGTGTTCTTGCCCTGCCCATCGTGATGGCCGCCTGCGCCGTGACGCCAGAACCCAGTGCCGATTTCCAAAGCGCACCCTGGCAGGAAAACTCCCCCTATGACCTGCCTTACCGCCTGGCCCCAGGCGATGTCCTGGAATTGACCGTTTACAGCGCCCCGGAACTTTCCCGCACGGCACGAATCGGCCCGGATGGCCGCGTGCGCCTGCCGCTAATCGCCCCCCTGCTCGCCGCCGGCTACACGCCCGAAGCATTGGCCGAGCGCGCCCGTAGCGCCTATGCACATGAACTGCGCCAACCCGGCCTGGACCTGCTGGTCAGCGAATATTCCAGCCAACAGATCTTTGTTGGAGGCGCGGTCAGCAATCCAGGACTGTTTGAAATCCCGGGCCAGATCGATCCGCTTCAAGCGGTCATCCTGGCTGGTGGCCGCACCGATTCGGCAAACCGTGAGAACGTGTTCGTTATGCGCCGCCTACCGGGCGGTGAGGTCAAAACCGCTGTGTTCAACCTGGCCGATGGGCTGGAGGATCCGGCACTTGCCTCGTGGGGTCCGCTCCAGCGATTTGATGTGATCTATGTGCCGCGCTCGCGCATCGCCAACCATAATCTCTTTGTGCAGCAGTATATCCGTGGCGCCCTGCCGGTGGAGTTCTCGCTCTTCTATGATATCGCCGGAAACAGCCGATAACACTATCCCAGCGTGAGCGTTGGTTGCACGCTGATTCCATGGCATCAGGATACATGGACGGATTTCAAAGCAAAACGGCCGGTAAGGGTGGACTGATCTACCCCTTTGGCGACACGACCCCAGCAACAGGCGAAACCCTGGAAGTGGCCCCGCGCGTCCATTGGGTGCGCATGCCCCTGCCCTTCTCACTGAAGTTCATCAATCTCTGGCTGATCGATGATGGCGAGAGCTGGACCATTGTCGACACCGGCATGCCGCTTGAGGACACCAAGCAGGCCTGGCGCAATATCTTCAAAGCCAAACTGGATGGCCGCCCGGTTACCCGCATCATCATCACCCATATGCACCCGGACCATATCGGCAATGCCGGTTGGCTGAGCCGCAAGTTTCCTGGTGCGGAACTCTGGATCACACGGCTGGAATACATCACCTGCCGCATGCTGGTTGCCGATACCGGTCGCGAAGCGCCGCAAGCGGGCATCGATTTCTACACCCGCGCAGGCTGGACCGAAGATCAGATCCAGATGTACCGCGACCGCTTTGGCGGTTTCGGACGCGGGGTCAGCCAGATGCCCGATGCCTTTCACAGGCTGGAGGATGGCGACACATTCGAAATGGCCGGGGAAATCTGGCAGGTGATCACAGGCAACGGACATTCTCCCGAGCATGCCTGCCTCTACTGTCCAGCGCTGAACCTCTTCATCTCCGGCGACCAGATATTGCCGCGAATTTCCTCCAATGTGTCGGTTTTTCCGACCGAGCCGAAGGGAAACCCGCTCGCGGACTGGATCTCAAGCTGCGAGAAGCTGCGCGATATTCTGCCTGAGGATGTACTGATCCTACCGGCACATAATGAGCCTTTTGTTGGTGCGCCTAAGCGCCTCACGCATCTGATCGACGGGCATGAAACAGCGCTAAAGCGCCTCTTGCAGCGCCTGGGCGAAGCGCCCCGCCGCGCCGTGGATACCTTCCCGTCCCTGTTCGGTCGCAAGATCACCGATGATATTATCGGGATGGCGACTGGCGAAGCCATCGCCCATCTCAACCTGCTCATCGCACGCGGCCAGGCAAGCGCGGAGGCTGATGAAGACGGCGCTGTCTGGTATTCTGCGATCTAGCTCTCGCCTTCCAATTTGTCCTGCGTCTTTGTCTCGAAATCCGAGGCATCATGGCGTTCGCGAAGCTGGGAGGATGGATCGCCATAGGTGCTGTTGACCATGCGGCCACGCTGCACCGGTTCGCGTTTCGCGATCTGGTCGGCCCAGCGGATCACATGCTCATATTCATGCACGGACAGGAATTCCCCGGCGCCATAGGCGAGGCCTTTCACCAGCGCGCCATACCAGGGCCAGGTGATGATGTCGGCGATGGTGTACTCATCTCCAGCCAGATATTCGCGCGTCGAAAGGTTGCGATCGAGCACATCCAACTGACGCTTCACTTCCATGGCATAGCGGTTGATCGGATATTCCATCTTGGTCGGCGCATAGGCGTAGAAATGGCCAAACCCGCCGCCGAGGAACGGCGTTGAGCCCATCTGCCAGAACAACCAGTTCAGGGTTTCTGTCCGCGCCGGGCCGCTGGCCGGCAGGAAGGCGCCGAACTTCTCGGCCAGGTGCATCAAAATCGAACCGCTCTCGAAGACGCGCACGGGCTCCGGGCCGGACCGGTCGAGCAGCGCCGGGATCTTGGAGTTCGGGTTGATATCCACAAAGCCCGAGCTGAACTGGTCGCCCTCGCCGATATTGATGAGCCAGGCGTCATACTCGGCCTCAGCATACCCCGCCGCGAGCAATTCCTCGAACATCACCGTGACCTTCACACCATTCGGTGTGCCGAGGGAGTAGAGCTGGAAAGGATGCTTGCCGACCGGAAGTTCCTTCTCATGGGTCGGCCCGGCAATCGGGCGGTTGATACTGGCAAACCGCCCGCCGCTCTCCTTGTCCCAAGTCCAGACTTTCGGGGGGACATATTCGCTCTCGCTCATGGGGATTCCTTCCTCGTATCTTGCTGTAAACAAGATGAGGCATGACGCGCAGAAAGGAACCCTGACGTTACGGAATAAGACTTAAACAGTTTTGTGAGGCGCGCTTCGCGGCGCTTCCAGCCTCAGCTATCGATAGCTCCAGAGGCCGCTCTCAGCCTCATGGTGAGCGGAGACGAACCATGGGGCGAGACACGAAGAACAGCTCACTGCGGCCCGCCCTCGTCCTTCGTCTCCGCTCAGGATGAGGGCTGTACTGGATCCGGCCAAATCAAAATGGCTAAATATCCGCATAGACATGCCGCTCGCCGGCAAAGCCCTCATGGGTCACAGCGCCTTTATGCGCCGGGCCAACCAGCTTGGCGAATTTGGAAAGCGTGCCGGAGCCATAGGCGGTCTGGCGCGGGGTCCATTTGCGCTTGCGGTCCTGGATTTCGGCCGGGGTGAGGCGAACATCGATGGTGCCTTTTTCGGCATCGATCATGATCATGTCGCCATCCTCAATGAGGCCGATCGGGCCGCCCTCCTGGGCTTCGGGGCCGACATGGCCGATGCAGAAGCCGCGCGTCGCGCCGGAGAAGCGGCCATCGGTGATCAGCGCCACCTTGTCGCCCATGCCCTGGCCGTAAATGGCTGCTGTGGTCGATAACATTTCGCGCATGCCCGGCCCACCCTTGGGGCCTTCATAGCGGATGACCAGCACATCGCCCTCATTGTAGTCGCGGTTTTCCACCGCCTTGAAGCAGGCTTCCTCGCCATCGAAAACGCGCGCCGGGCCGGTGAATTGCAGCTTCTCAAGCCCGGCCACTTTCACGATGGCCCCATCGGGCGCGAGCGAGCCCCAGAGGCCGACAACCCCACCGGTCGGCGTGATCGGGTTGCTGGCCGGGCTGATGACTTTCTGGTCGGGATTGAAGGTGACATCTTCCAGATATTCCGCCCATGTCTTGCCGGTGACAGTCAGGCAATCGCCATGGATCAGGCCCTCATCCAACAGCGTGCGCATCAGCATGGGCACGCCGCCCGCCTCGCCGAAATCCTTCGCGACATACTCCCCGCCGGGCTTCAGCGAGGCGATATAGGGCGTCTTCTGAAAAATCTCGGCGACATCTTTCAGGTCGAACTGCACCCCGCATTCATGCGCCATGGCTGGCAGGTGCAGCGCGGCATTGGTCGAGCCCCCGGTGGCGGCGACAACAATCGCGGCATTCTCGAAGGCCTTGCGCGTGCAGATATCACGCGGGCGCAAATTCTTCTCGATCAGCTGCATCACCACTTCACCCGAGGCGCGGGCATAGCCGTCGCGGTCGGTATAGGGCGCGGGCAAGGCCGAAGAGAGCGGCAAGGCGAGACCGATGGCTTCCGACACGCAGGCCATGGTGTTGGCGGTGAACTGGCCACCGCAGGCGCCATCGCCCGGACAGGCAACCTTTTCCAGCGCCTCAAGTTTGGCCGCGGTCATGTCATTCGATCCCGCAGAATGCGCACCGACCGCCTCGAACACGTCCAGCACAGTCACATCACGGCCCTCAAAACTGCCCGGCATGATCGAGCCGCCATAGAGGAACACGCTCGGCACGTTCAGGCGCAGCATGGCCATCATCATGCCCGGCAAGGACTTGTCGCAGCCCGCCACGCCGACCAGCGCATCATAGGCATGACCACGCATGGTCAGCTCCACACTGTCGGCGATCCAGTCGCGCGAAACCAGCGAGCTGCGCATGCCCTCATGGCCCATCGCAATCCCATCCGTGACCGTGATGGTGCAGAACTCGCGCGGTGTGCCATCCGCAGCCTTCACGCCTTCGCTAACGGCATGGGCTTGACGCAGCAATGCGGTGTTGCACGGCGCGGCCTCATTCCAGCAGGAAGCAACCCCGACAAAGGGCTTCTGAATATCCTTGGTCGAGAGGCCCATGGCGTAGAGATAGCTGCGATGGGGCGCGCGCGCCGGGCCTTCGGTGACATGGCGCGAGGGAAGGCGGGATTTGTCCCAGGTCTTGGTCATGGCGTGGCCCATCCTTATCTAGAAGTGCATGCGAGGTAGCCAAGCCTGACGCCTTCTGCAAGGGTGCGCCTTGGTACGATTGCGTTTATGGCCTTTCGGCTCACAGGGGAGAATACACCGTGTATTTTCCGCATTTGTTCACCATCTAGAGGACATAGTTGAGATGGAGGTATTTATGCGTGACGGATTTCACGGCCTCTAATTTGCCGGCGCGCGCGAGGAAGCCCGCGCCCTAACGCGTGTCGAACTTGTCGACTTTTTTCTCACCGAACAGCATGCGCTGTTCCAGGCGCCGGCGCAGGCCGGCATAATAGGCCTCCAGGAAGATCCGGTCTTCCTCATTGGGCTGGCGCTGCCAGGCAATTTTCGTGCGGATGCGGTCAGCCACTTCCTTGCGCACCTCCACGGTTGCCGAGCGTAGGACATCTTCCAGAACATGCAGCTCATGAATGCCATAGGCGTCGAGTTGGGCCGGAGTGAAGGCAAACTCGGCCATCCGCTCGCCGGAAACGGCTGAGGTGATATCGGCCTTCAGCTTGTCCTTGGGCGCATGGATCACCCAGGTGCCGGCAACCAGGTCCCCCACGCGCAGCTTGTCCTTGTTGAACAACGGGAAGAACATGAAAACCCCGGCCCAGAGAAAGCCGAAGAGGGCGATCAGACCGCTGATATCGTCGCCGATCCCGAACAGGAATGTCAGCGGCAGGCCGACCTCGATCTCGCGCATGAAATTGCGTGCGAACACAGCATCGGCCCGCAGCGCACCACCATCGCGTGAGGCCACGCGCAGACCGACAATCCGCTTGCCCGGCGTCGCCGCCTTGCGGCCCATCTCGAAGAAGACAAACCAGAAATTCCGAAAAACGAACACAAACACGGCCAGAAAGGCCTGACCGATCTCCCATCCAGACCAGCCCATGGCGCTTGTCATAACGCCCACGGCATAAGCCACGAGCAGAACGATCCCCCACTGGAAGATGAAGTCCAGCAGGAACGCTCCTACCCGCTCCATGAAGGTCGCGATCTTCAGATGCAGAACCGCGCCCTCGGGCGTCACCAGGTCGCGGATATATTTGCGCTGCAGCTTTTCCAGCGCCATGCGCTGGCGCCGTCGCACGGCGGCCTGACGCGCAGCCTCTGTCGCCGCCGGACTGGGCGGCGCTGCGGTGGCCGCATCGCTCATGCGCGCGCCTCCAGTGCAGGATCCAGGCGCGGTTGGCGGGGAATGTAGAAATAAGACAACCAGAGCAAACCGGTTCCCCCCGCAATGGAATAACGGATCAGATCAGAATTGATCATCTGGCGGCCAAAGCCTTCCAGCAGACCTGCAAGGAAAAGCATCACCACACAGCCGGCCGCGATCAATGCCGCGCGCCGCCCCGCCTCGCGCGCCGAGGCCATGCGCGAGAGCTTGCCCGGAAAGGCCACCGCCCCGCCGATCACAAAGCCTGCCGCACCTGCCAGCACGATCGCGAAGAGTTCGGTCACGCCATGGATGAGCAGCCACCCCAACAGCTCATATCCAAGGCCACGGTCGGTAAATAGAGCCACGAAAGCCCCAAGGATCACGCCATTATACATCAGGAGCAGCGCCGTCGGCAGGCCAAAGGCAAAGCCGAGCGCAAAGGCAAACAGGGCGATCTGACTGTTGTGACTGAAAAGCTGTGCCGCGAAGGAGCCCAGCATCTCGCCGGGTTCGCTACCTTCGGTATAGAGCGTCGATTCGAGATACTCCGTCGTGGCGTTCGGGTTCCGCGCCCCCATGATATTGTCATTGAAGGCCCAGAACCAGTCCATGTCGATCATGCACAGGGTGAAGGCCAGCGCCGCCGCGCCGAACATGCAGGCAAAGGACAAGAGCGTGGAAAGCCCCGCGCTGCGCACCGCCGCCGGCCAGTCGCGCCGGAAGAACAGGGCCAGGCGCTCACCAAAGGTGGAACGCGTGCCATAGACGAAGAAATAGGCCCGCGAACAGAGGCCCTCCAGATAGACGATCACATTCTGGTCGAGAGAGATTGACCGCGCCACCGACAGCGAACTGATCGCCTGACGGTAAAGGCGCGGCAAGGTCATAATGTCGTCATCGCTGAGCGCGCGCACGCCGGAATTTTCCGCCCGCTTGAGCAAGGCCTCCAATGCTTGCCAGTCGCCTTCGCGTTCTTCGCGGAAGCGATAGGATTTGAGCAGATCCGTCATATCATCTCCCGCCTCTTGATTTCGATATAACGCGAGATCAGGTCAGAGCCGAAATGCTCTGGCCGCGCCTCGATCACCTGCGCGCCAAGGCGCTGGAGCTTCAGGAACACCAGCTCGCGTTCCTGAAGCAGCGTATCGGCAATCACTGCGCGCGCCACATCGCTAGGCTCGGCGGGGTAGACTTCGGCAAGACTCGCCAATGCGCGATCCTGGAAGCTGGCGAACAGGACAAGATGCCGGTCCGTCAGGCGGCGGACATTTTCCAGCATGAGTTCAGCGGAGATCGTATCGACGAAATCGGTGAAGAGGATGATCAGGCTGCGCCGGTCGAGCCGCGCGGCAAGCTGGGACAGCGCCAGCGTATAATTGGCCTCATGGGTGGAATAGTCGAGCCCGGACGCCAGGGTCTGCAATTGCGGATAAGCACGCGTGCCATGCATCTGCCCGGAATCCAGGCCCGGCCGCGCATCGAAGCTGTAAAACACCGTCTTGTCACCCGCGCGCAGGGAGACGAAGGCGAGCAGCAGCGCGGCATTGATCGCCCGGTCGATCTTCGGCACGCCGTCAATCGGCTCGCTCATCAGCCGCCCGGTATCGAAGGCGAAGACGATATTATGGTTGCGTTCGGTGCGGAATTCCTTGGCCAGCAGCTGCTTGTGACGGGCGGAATGTTTCCAGTCGATGGCGCGCCGGTCCATACCGGAGGTAAACTCGCGCAGGGCATCGAATTCCGAGCCATCGCCGCGATCAATCTGGGTCTTGATCCCGAACTCGGCATCGCGGGAATAAAGCCGCACCGCCTCATCCTTCACCCAACGCACATTCGGCACGATGGGGATTTCCATGTCGAGCTTGGCCCGCACGCGTTTTTGCACCAGGCCCAGAGGCCCGGTCCAGCGCGCCCAGAGCGTTCTCAACTCTGCTGTACCGCGACGTTTGGGCACCAGCGTGCAGGTCGCCGTGTGAATGCGGTCGGCCCAGCCATACAGGCGCTGTAGTGGCAACGGTTCCAGCTTGTCACCAACATCCAGACGCAGGTCGACACGCCGCGGCAGAGGGCCAGTCTCGAAATTGATCTCGATGGGAAGCGGATCGCTGTCCTGGATATAGATCATGGCCGGGGCATGGATACGGTAGCGGAGCTTGCGCAAATGCGCGCCCAGCGCCCCGTCCACCAGCATCAGCGCACCGACCGCACCAACCCAGACAGGACCGACAATCCACAATGCCGGCGCCAGAATGGCAATCGCCAGCAAGACCGGAACACCGGCCAGCATCAGGATAATCGCGCGCAGCGTGGGGGCGATCATCTACTCTCCTCCCGGTGCCTATCCGTGCCGCTTTCCCCCGCGCAGGCGGGGGTCCATGGATCCCCGCCAGCGCGGGGATTCGCGGATCGAGAGCGCTTGCGAAGAGGTAAAAGCACCCTCACCGCGGCGCCGCCTGTTGCTCAATGATGGACAGCAGCGTCTCATCGGCCGTACGGCCCTCGATCTCGGCAGCGGGCGAGAGCAGCACGCGATGGCGCAAGGCCGGCAAGGCCAGCGTTTTCACATCATCCGGAATAACGAAATCGCGGCCATCCAGCGCCGCGCGGGCGCGCGACGCGGCGGCGATGGCGGCGGCGGCGCGGGGGCTCGCCCCGGCCTCCAGCGCAGGTGTCTCGCGTGTCGCGCGGATGATGTCGACGATATAGGCGATGATATCATCATTGATCCGGGTCTGTGAAATCGCCTCGACCGCCGCGTTGAGCTCCTCGGCGCTGACAGCCGATTCCACGCCCAGCTTCGCCGCCGTCGCCATACCGCTGCGCCGGCCATGGCCACTGACAATGGCGATCTCCTCCTCGCGCGAGGGATAATGCAGGACATGCTTGAACAGGAAGCGGTCCAGTTGGGCTTCCGGCAACGGATAAGTGCCCTGCTGTTCCAAGGGATTCTGGGTGGCAATCACCATGAAGCGGTCATTCAGGGCGTATGAGTCGCCATCAATGGTGACCTTGCGCTCCTGCATGGCTTCAAGCAAAGCCGCCTGGGTCTTGGGCGGGGTGCGGTTGATCTCATCAGCCAGCAGGATGTCGGTAAAGATCGGCCCTTGCGTGAGCTGAAACTCATTTGTCTGGAAGTTGAAGAGGTTCGTACCCAACACATCGCCCGGCATCAGATCTGGCGTGAACTGGATACGCCCGAATTCCATGCTGATCGCAGCGGAAAAGCTCTGCGCCAGTAAGGTCTTGGCGGTTCCGGGCGGGCCTTCCAGTAAGATGTGCCCGGAGGAGAATAGCGAGACGAGCATCAGGTCCACGGTCTCAGCCTGGCCGATGATCGCCTTGCCGACCTGCGTGCGGATGCGCCCGGCAATCTCGCCGATCTCACGAATGTCCATGGGTAATCTCCTTGTGCCAGCGCCAGAGGCGCCGGGCCTTGTCCATCAGGTCTTCGCGCGAGGCAGCCGGCTGGTGCAGGCTCGCCTCCAACTGGGTGAATTTCTCCGCGTCTTCCGCGCCCATCCGGTCGAACATCTGGGCAAGTTCGGTCTCTGTGAGGCTACGCGGCGCGCCCACAGCCTTGGCGGTGGCGCGCCGGATGAGGGAGAGATAGCCGGGCGCCAGGCGGGTTTCGCGCCGTCCCATGGCAATGAGGCCGGCGGTATTGTCGGTCAATGCTTGTTTGCCCAGCGCGAAAGCACGCTCTTCCGGCAGCGGCGCACCAAAGCGCACAGCGCCCGCCCAACCAATCATCAAGAAAGCCGCCAGTGCCGCCAGGGTTGCCCCGACAAAAGGAATATCAAAGACCATCTGCAGGAGATTTTCCGAACGCTCAAAGCCGTGCAGCGTGGCGTCCAGCAAAACCGCATCGTCCGAGCCCCAGCGAATCCAGTTCACCATGGCCAGGGTAAACCGTGCATTTTCCGCCTCGGCCAGGCCGGACGTGTTCAACAGATCCGGATCTGCAAGGATATAAACATCCCGGTCAGGTAGTTTGGCGATCAGGTCTCCGCCTGCCACAGGCACAATCGAAACAAGACTGTCCGCGCGCAGCACCTGCATGTCATCGCCAAGCACCGCATCGAATTTTCCAAACGGTGTCTTGAGGGAAGCAGGCGTGCGCAACCGCCAGATCCCGGCATCGCTGTCGAACACCTGCAATACAGACTCAACCTGCTCGCTGCGGAGGATATAGGTTTCTTCCTGCCAACTCGGTTTCTGGGGATCCGTGTAACCGCCCCATTTGGGTAGCACGACGAGCGCAGGCCCGACAAGGTCCATCTCCTCCAGCGCAGCTTCCATGCCATAAGGCGTCAATGTGAGGATCTTCAACGTGCTGTATTCAGTGTCCAGGCGCCGGGCAGACCGCGAGATCGTAACCGGAATGCCGCGCGCCTCGAGCAAACGGAAAAGGCCCTGATAGCCCAGTGCGGAGGTTGAATAGGGATGCGGGCCTGCCCGGTCGCGCGACTGCAGTTCTGGTCCCCAGGCGATGAAGACCATCAGAAACAGAAAGGCCAGCCCCGAGACGCCCAGGATAATGCCCACCACATTGCCCGAGAAGGGCGAGCCACCCCCGCCAACCTGTCTTGCCTCAGCCATTGGCCAGCCCCCCGAAAGCAAATTCCTCATAGGAAGACCGTGCTGTCTGCCAGCCGCCAGAATCCACATCGCGCCCGCCAAAGAAACTGCGCTCCACGACGCCGATAATGGGTGACAGGGCAGCACGCGCCCGATCTGGCAGGTCGCTCAACCCACCGATTTCCCGCGCAGTTAGAGAGGTTGGCAGGCGGCCTTCCTTGCGCGTCTGGATATCCTCGATAGAGCGAAAGAGCAGCAGGTGGACTGCCTCGGCAAACCGTCCCTCCGCCGCCAGGGCATCGGCCTCTTCCAGGAGTGAACGCGCGGCCGCCGCATCCGGGCGCAGATCCTCGACATGGCTGTCGAGCACAAGGTCCCGCTCTTTGCCCGTGCGGCCAAACCGGGCACTCAGCGCCTCGCCGAACAGGAACCATAAGAGCCAGACCACCAGCGCGCCGACGACAAGAATGCCAACATAGCCAAGCGCTGGTCCAATTGCGGAGAACAGCCCGTCAAAGAACCGCCCGATTGCGCGCACCCAGCCCGGGGTCGCCACCGGCGGGGTACGAGCCTCTTGCACACGCCGGCCCGGGCGCTCCAACTGCAGGTCGGGATCGGCAAGATAAGCCTCATGCAACGCTTCGAAGTCGATTGGCTTTTCCTGCGCCTCGGACGGAAATGTCTCCTTCGCCATGGCGGGCGCCGCCCCGGCAAGACATGCCAGAACGCAGATGGCCAACAGCGCAAGCAGGCATACAGGTCGCACCCTTGCGTCTCTCCCCTTCTCCAACGATCCCGTCTAGACTATTTCAGACCCGCAATGCGGCGTCTATGGGACAAGTGCGATCCTGAGACCGCAGCCGAACAAGGTAAGCCATCTCATGGAAAAAGCAGCGATTTATGACGCGCTGAAGGCAGAAATCGACAGCGTGGTGGCCGGCGAGACCTATCGCCCTGCCCGCCTTGCCAGCGCTGCATGCCTGCTCTCACAGGCTTTTGCACCAAGGTTTTTCTGGACGGGATTCTATGTTGTCGACCCGCAAAAGCCGAAAGAACTGGTGGTCGGCCCGTATCAGGGCACACTGGGATGCCTGCGCATTCCCTTCGGCAAGGGCGTGTGCGGAACTGCGGCTGCAACGGGCAAGACTCAACTCGTCGCAGACGTACACGCTTTCCCCGGCCATATCGCCTGCGACTCGCGCTCCAACTCGGAAATCGTGGTGCCGGTCTTTGACTGCAATGGCCAGCTGGCCGCCGTACTGGACGTGGATTCCACGGAATACAGTGCATTTGATGAGGTGGACCGGGCCGGGCTGGAATCGATTTGCGCCAGCCTGCTTGTGGTCTGAGGCTTTGCCCCGCTGCCATAGGAATGTCATGAGTTGAGTGCAAACAAGCCTGCGGTGGCGGGAACGCCCCCGTGCGACGGACTTGGAACTGGAGGCTCAGATGTTGTTTTCCCTGCTCGGCTCGCTCGGCCGGTCCTCGACCAAGCTGGTCCTGTCCTTTGTGCTGGTGATCGTGATCATGATCTTGTGCTTTGCCTTCGCGCCGGGCCTGATCCGCGGCATGCAGGACTGGATCGAGGGGATCAATGACATGGTTCGCACGCCGCCAATGCTCACTGACCAGGGCCTCATCCTCTATCGCACCTTCGTCAATGAAAGCACGATTTTCGGCATCCTGATGACCCTGGTCGCGCGCGGGCTCATCGAGATCGCTGCCTGGGCCTTCGGTCAGGGCTTCAAGGCCGCGCGCAACAATACACAGCCGGCCAGTGAGCGCGATCCGTCTGTCTAGGTTTTTGACAACGCAACAACATCGCGATCGAGCGCGGAAAGGAAGCGCGAGCGGTCGGCCTTGGTGAAAGGCGCGTTGCCACCCTGGGGACCGCCGACAATCGTATCGCGCAGATCGGCCATGATCGCGCGCGCAGCGATCTGGCCGCCGATGGAGTCCATGGTGAAGGGCTTGCCGGTCGGCGCAATCACCCGAGCGCCGGCCTTCAGGCAACGCTCGGCCAGCAGGATGTCGGCGGTGATGACGATAGAGCGCTCACAAGCCTGCCCGGCAATCCAGTCGTCAGCAGCGTCGAATCCATCCGAGACCACAACCAGCTTCACGGTCTCACTCTGCGGCACGCGCAGGAAACTGTTGGCCACGACACGCACATCGAGGCCATAGCGCGCGGCAACGCGGTAGCACTCATCCTTGACCGGGCAGGCGTCTGCGTCGATCAGGAGGGTGACCGGTTCTGTCATCAGACCTTCAAAGCCCAGTCGAGTGCCTCTTCCAGACGATCATCGCCCCAGAACAGCTCGGCGCAGACAGTGAAGCTCGGCGCGCCAAAAATGCCCTTCGCCTGAGCTTCCTCGACATTGGCGCGCAACAGCTCCTTGTGGCTGTTGGAATAGGCCTGGTGCATTGTGATCTGATCAATGCCGCCGGCGGAGACAACGCAATCGGCCACCACGTCCGGCTGGGAAATGTCCCGGCCTTCGACGAACTGGGCCTGGTAGATCTTGCGGCAGAATTCCTTGCCCCAGTCTTCGTAAAGGGCTGCGGTCGCCGCGCGCGCAGCCAGCAGGCTGTTCTGGGGAAACCCTTCCGGGCGCTGGAAGTTGAGGCCGAGTGCCGCAGCACGACGTTCCATATCCCGCCACATATACCGGCCCTTGGCGGGATAGATATTGAACGGGGAATTGTTCCAGCCCTGAGCAGCGAAGATGGGCCCGAGCAGGAAAGGCCGCCAGACAACCTCCACGCCGCGCTTTGCCGCCTCGTTTTCAACGCGCATGGCCGAGAGATAGGAATAGGTGCTGGCAAACTCGAACCAGAACTCGACTTTCCCTGCCATGCTGATCTCCTATCCCCGCGCGAATTTCTTGAAGCGCAGGCGTTTGGGCTCCACCGCATCCTCACCCAGGCGGCGTTTCTTGTCTTCCAGATAAGCGGTGAAATCGCCCTCGAACCATTCGACATGGCTGTCGCCTTCAAAGGCGAGGATGTGGGTGGCCATGCGGTCGAGGAACCAGCGGTCGTGGCTGATCACCACAGCGCAACCCGGGAAGGATTCAAGTCCCTCTTCCAGCGCCTGCAGAGTTTCCACGTCGAGGTCGTTGGTCGGCTCGTCCAGCAGGAGGAGATTGCCGCCACGGCGCAGCATCTTGGCAAGGTGCACGCGGTTGCGCTCCCCGCCCGAGAGCTTGCCGACCGGTTTCTGCTGGTCGGTCTTCTTGAAGTTGAAAGCCGAGACATAGGCGCGCGAGTTGACTTCCACGCCGCCGAGATCGAGCACATCCAGCCCGTCTGAGATTTCCTGCCAGACATTATTGGTGTCGGTGAGCGCATCGCGACTCTGGTCGACATAGCCGAGCTTCACCGTGTCGCCGAGGCGCATACTGCCCGCGTCTGGCTCCTCGCGGCCGAGGATCATCTTGAAGAGGGTCGACTTGCCCGCCCCGTTCGGCCCGATCACGCCGACAATGCCACCGGGCGGCAGCGAGAAGGAGAGATCCTCGATCAGCAGATTATTGCCGAAGCCCTTGCGCAGGTCTTCCACCTCCAGCACCAGATTGCCGAGGCGGGGGCCGGGGGGAATGCGGATCTGGGCGGTCGAGACCTTTTCACGCTCGGCCTGGCTCGCCATTTCCTCATAGCGCTGGATACGCGCCTTGGACTTGGCCTGACGCGCCTTTGCACCCGCGCGGACCCATTCCAGCTCGCGCTCCAGCGCGCGCTGCTTGTTGCTTTCCGAACGGCTCTCCTGCGCCATGCGCTTGGCCTTCTGCTCCAGCCAGTCGGAATAATTGCCCTCATAGGGGATGCCGCGCCCGCGATCGAGCTCCAGAATCCAGCCGGTGATATCGTCGAGGAAATAGCGGTCATGGGTGACCAGGATCACGCAGCCATTGAAATTGATCAGATAGTTCTGCAGCCAGGCCACGGTCTCGGCATCGAGATGGTTGGTCGGCTCGTCCATCAGGATCATGTCGGGCTTTGAGAGCAGCAGCTGACAGATCGCGACACGGCGGATTTCCCCGCCCGACAGACTGGACACATCGGCGAAATCATCCGGGCAACGCAGGGCATCCATCGCCATCTGGATCTTGGAGTCCACATCCCAGGCATCGGCCGCGTCGATCTGCTCCTGCAGGGCGGTCATCTCCTCCATCAGCTCGTCGGTATACTCTTCGCCAAGCTTTGCCGAAATCTCGTTGAACTTTTCGAGGAGCTGCTTTTCCGGCACCACGGATTCGATATTCTCGATGACATTCTTGCTGGCATCGAGCTGAGGCTCCTGCGGCAGGTAGCCGACCTTGATGCCATCAGCGGCCCAGGCCTCACCGTTATACTCGGTGTCTACACCAGCCATAATCTTCAACAGGGTGGACTTACCCGCGCCGTTGACGCCGACCACACCGATCTTCGCCGTTGGCAGGAAAGACAGATGGATATTGTCAAAGACCTGCTTGCCGCCCGGATAGGTCTTGGAGACCCCTTGCATGTGATAAACGTATTGCGGACCAGCCATGGCGATCTTGTTCCTCGGATGTGGGGAAATGAGCTTGGCGACTTCTCCCGTAAGGCGCTTGCGAGATCAAGAGGCAGACCACATGAGTTTGCGCTTCAGCGAAAACCGCGATTTATGGGACACGGTGACAGTGGAATTGGGGACCCGGCCGATGAGCGATGTATCGCAACCGCTGCGACAGCCCGAAAAAGTCGGATTTGATCATCTCGCCGATGACGTTTTCGGGCTCAGCCTTCGTGGCCTGAGGACCATCAAAGATGCCTTTCTGCGTCCCGCAGTCTTCTTTGCTACCGCGCGCGAGCCGGACTGGGAAAGGCGCTACACGCCTTCGGTGCGCCTGTTCACCTCGCTGATCCTGCTCATCCTCGCCCTGCGTTTCCTGTGGGCCGGCCCCGGCACGGTGATTGAGGAAACCTTCGCCAATCAGATGCAGATCCTGGCCGAGCGCTACCATCCCATTTTCGGCACGCGGGAGTCGCTGGACAAGATCATCAACACCTATTTTCTGATTTATCCCGGCGCAGTTGTGACAACGATCCTGGTGATATCGCTTGCCACCTTCATCTGGGGCAAGGGCACCAGCTGGGGCGCCCGTGTCAGGCTGTTTTTCGCAGCGATGATCCCGAACGCTACGCTTTCTATCGTGATGGTCTCATTCATGGGACTGGTCCCACCAAGCTTTATGTTGGCGACAGTGATCGTTCCCATGTTCGTGAATTTCACAATTGATTCCCTTACGATCATTCGCGGTCTGAAACCTGTATTCAGCCTGCCCAGCCGGATCTGGCGCGGTGTCCTCTTCGCGCTTTTGTCATTTCTCAGCCTGACGCTGGCAAGCCTGGTCTCCTCCATTGGCGCAGGCTTTATTTTGGGAAAGAGCGTGGAGTACGAGCTGCAACAGCGGAGTGAATCAGCTGCACCTTCAGAGAGTGAAGCGCCCAGCGTGCCGATTCAGGAGACTTCTGAGTGACCCGTTTCGCACTATTGCTCATCACCGCACTCCTTACCGCGGCCTGCACCGCCACGCCCCAAATGCCTTTCGAGGAGCCAAACATGGCCGCGCCCGCATCCGGACCTGATCTCACCATTGAACGGCTCTACGCCTCCCCTTCGCTGAACGGGGCATCTCCGCGCGGCGTGAAATTCTCACCCGATGGGTCGCGCGTGACTTTCCTGAAAGCGCGTGAGGAAGATCAGTCCAGGTTCGATCTCTGGCAGTTCGATGTCGCCACGGGCGTGCAGAGCATGTTGGTGGATTCCATGCTGCTGGAGCCGGAGGAAGTGGAGCTCTCCGAAGAGGAAAAGGCACTTCGCGAGCGCAAACGCATTGCCGGCTCGCGCGGGATCGTAAGCTATGACTGGGGCACCGCGGATACGATCCTGGTGCCGGTTGGCGGGGATTTGCATCTGGTGACGCTGACAGAGAACGGACCGAGCGCGCGCCGCCTGACCGAGACCGACAGTTTCGAATATGATGCCCGTGTCTCGCCGGATGGCTCGCGTGTCAGTTTCATACGCGACGGGGCGGTCTATGCCATCGAGCTGGCCACGGGCGAGGAGACCCGCCTCACCCCGCTCGCCGACCCGGAAAACACCATCTCATACGGTGTCGCCGAATTCGTCGCCCAGGAGGAAATGGACCGCTATACGGGCTATTGGTGGAGCCCGGACGGGCGCTATCTCGCCTATACGCGCGTCGATGAGAGCACCGTCGACATAGTCCCGCGCTTCGACATTGCCGCCGAAGAAGTCACTGTCATCGAACAGCGCTATCCCCGCGCCGGCCGACCGAATGCGGTGGTCGATCTCTTCGTGCGCGACATGCAGACCGGCAATGTCCATAAGGTGACCTGGCGGCGCGAGGACTGGGGCCCGGCGACAGACCAATATCTCGCGCGCGTGAACTGGGCCGGCAAAGCGCTTGTCGTGCAGGCGGTGAACCGCGACCAGACCGAGATCCGTGCCACCCAGCACTGGCCGGAAACCCTGTTCGCGCGTGAAGGTTTTTACGACGAAAAGCAGCAAAACTGGATCAATCTCAACAGCGATTTCATGGTGTTGAAAAGCGAGGCCGGGAACATCCATCGCCAAGGCGAGTTGGGAATCCTGACCACCATGGAAAACGAAGGCTACCGCAACATTGTCGAAGTGAGCCGCGACGGCCTTCAGCCGGTTGTCATGCTCGAAGATTGGGCCGTCGAGCACCTGCTCGGCCTCGATCGCGAGAAGGGTCTCATCTTCTTCACAGGCTACAAGGACACCCCGCTAGAGCGCCACCTCTACGCCGTGCCCCTGCCGATGAGCGATGACGAGTTGGAAGAAAGCGGCTGGGAACGCCTGCCGGACAGCGCCTGCATTGATCTGGAGCCCTATTCCGCCCGACTTCGGAAGAGCTGCCCTGTCCCCGCCCGCCTGACCGAGGCTGGTAAATCCTGGTCGATCACCCTGTCACCCGACGGCAAGAGCTTTGTCGGCACCTCCTCCAGCCCCACCCAGCCGCCACAGACTGGACTCTACAGGTTTCTCAGCGAGGCGGAAAAATGGGACGCCTTCCGCGAAGCCGGCGGTGGGGCCCAGTCCAGCGATACAGAGCCCTGCGAAGACCTCGCGCCAGGCTCAGCCGCCCTGCAGGTCTATTGCGGGCCACAAATCGAACTCATCGCCTGGATCGAGCAAAACGCCCTTGATGAGCGCCACCCCTATT
>JALEGE010000192.1 GCA_022760335.1 Hyphomonadaceae bacterium | reverse complement strand
GTCACACCTTGTGTAACGCCGTCTGCGTGGGCTGTCATTCCATCCTCCCGGCTTGAGTGTCGCTTATTCCTGCGCTCTATTGCATTATTCGAAATGTTAGCGCTTACAATTGGCGTCCACAACAGGCATTCTCACGCTTTAGGGGCGCTTCATCCGATTACGGTCCCGATGCTGCGAGACAATGATAAAGCCCGGGTCAGTCGGGCAGGGGAGGAGAAAATCATGAAATCTTTCAAATCAAAGGCAGGACTTGTCGCATCCACTGCAGTGCTGGCCCTTCTGGTGGGCTGCACAAGCACGCCCGAGCCTGACACAGGTGAAGTCGTCGTCACCGAGGAAATCCTCATGGTGGAGACCGAGGTCGAATCACCCTGGCCGGACACCAGCATTGATCTCATCGATCCGGCCATCGAGGCAGAGATCGACGAGATCATTGCGAAAATGACGCTGGAGCAGAAAGTCGGCCAGGTGATCCAGGGCGACAACAGCTCGGCTACGCCGGAAGATGTGAAGACCTACCGCCTGGGTTCCATTCTGAGTGGCGGCAACTCCGGCCCCAATGGTCAGCCTTATGCTGATGCGGAAACCTGGGTCGAAACGGTGGATGCCTATTACCAGGCCTCGCTCGACACTGAAGGCGTTGAAATCGCCATCCCGATCATCTGGGGCATCGATGCGGTGCACGGGCACAATAATGTCATTGGCGGTACCATCTTCCCGCACAATATCGGCCTCGGCGCGATGCGGAATCCAGAGCTGATCCGCGACATCGCTGCCGCAACGGCTGTGGAACTGCGCGTCACCGGCCATGACTGGACCTTTGCCCCCACCGTTGCCGTGCCACGCAATGATCGCTGGGGACGCACATATGAGGGCTTTGCAGAAGACCCGGAAGTGGTGGCCAGCTATTCCGGCATGATCGTGGAGGGCCTGCAGGGGGCCTTCGAATCCGATGAGTTCATGGGCGCCGACAAGGTGATCTCCACCGCCAAGCACTATGTTGGCGACGGCGGCACCACCGATGGCGTGGATCAGGGCGATGCCGCGATTTCCGAGGAAGACCTCGCGCAGATCCATGGTGCAGGCTATCCGCCCGCGATCGAAGCGGGTCTCCTGTCAGTGATGGCCTCGTTCAATAGCTGGAATGGCTCCAAGCTACATGGCGACCGTCATTTGCTTACCGACGTCCTGAAAGACCGCATGGGCTTTGACGGCTTTGTCGTGGGCGACTGGAACGGCCATGGCCAGGTCGCCGGCTGCACCAATACAGACTGCCCGCAGGCCCTGCTCGCCGGGCTCGACATGTATATGGCGCCCGACAGCTGGAAAGGCCTCTATGAGAGCACGCTCGCCTATGTCCAGGACGGCACCATTCCCATGGAACGTCTGGACGATGCGGTACGCCGCATCCTGCGTGCGAAGCTCCGCTTTGGCCTGTTCGATCAGCCAAGCCCTGCCGCGCGGTCCTATGCTGGCGATGACGCCATGCTGGGCGCGCCGGAACATCGCGCAATTGCCCGCCAGGCCGTGCGCGAATCCCTTGTACTGCTGAAAAACGAAGGCGGTGTCCTGCCAATAGATCCTAGCCTGCATGTTCTGGTGGCAGGTGATGGCGCGGACAGCATTTCGAAACAGTCTGGCGGCTGGACATTGACCTGGCAGGGCGCGGGGCTGGAGAATGATCTCTTCCCGAATGGCACATCCATTCTCGATGGCATTCGCGCGACAGCGAGCACCGTCACCTATAGCGAGTCAGGCACCTATTCTGACAAGCCGGATGTCGCTGTGGTTGTCTTCGGAGAAGACCCCTATGCCGAATTCCAGGGCGATCGCGACCATCTCGCCTATGACGCGGCTGGCACCGAAGAGCTGGAGCTGCTGCGCCAGCTTCAGGCCGATGGCATACCCGTGGTATCGGTATTCCTCTCCGGTCGGCCCATGTGGGTGAACCGGGAGATCAATGCCTCGGATGCCTTTGTCGCGGCCTGGTTACCCGGCACGGAAGGCGGCGGCGTGGCCGATCTGCTGTTTGCCGGCGAGGATGGCAAAGCGCGTCATGATTTCACTGGCACGCTTTCCTATTCCTGGCCGGGATCACCGCTGCAGACCCCGCTGAATATCGGCGATGAGGGCTATGATCCGCTCTTTGCCTATGGCTATGGCCTGTCATACGCCATGCCCGCCAGCATAGGCCTGCTGGATGAAGCTGGCGCCGATGGCCTGATGTCTTCGGAAGCGGAGAAAACCTTCTTTGCGGGCGGCAGCCTGCTGGGCGAGTGGGCGCTTGAGGCCTCCGATAGTGTGGAAATCGCACGCATTGACCATATGGCCCAGGAGGATGCGCTGTCTGTGGTCTTCTCTGGCCCGGGCGAGAAGTCCGTTCTGCTCAGTGATGGCCGCGTGCGGGATCTCCAGCGCGATGCCAATGGCGATATCGAGCTTTCCATGATGGTCCGCTCCACTCTGAACGCGCCGCTGCAGATCGGCGTGGAGTGCGAAGGGGAGGGCTGCAGCGCCGCAGTCACCCTGGATCCGGCGAGCTTTGCCGACTGGCAGGAAGTCCGGATTTCACTTAGCTGTTTTGCCATGGCAGACCTCACCGCCATCACCTCACCCTTCGTCGCGCAGACAGCCGGTGCGGGTCGTCTCGACATCTCCGACCTTCGTCTTGCTGAGGATGAAGATGGCGCGGAAACCTGCGGGTCATGACCTTGGCCCCCGTCGATCGCGAAGCGCCCGTCACACCGCCGCTTGTGGAGCTGCGGTGTGATGATCTGAGTCTCGTTCTGGATCCTGCAAAGGGCGCGCGGATCAACAGTGCACGTTATAAAGGCAAGGACATTCTGCGGCCTGTGCAAGAAGCGTCAGATCCGGATCCATTTCAGTCAGCGAGCTTTCCGCTCGTGCCGTTTTCCAATCGCGTGCGTTCTGGCCAGTTCCAATATGCCGGCGCGCCATATCAGCTCGGCACGAACTGGAGTATTGAGCCGAATGCGATCCATGGAGAAGGCTGGACTGAGCCTTGGCGCGTTTTTCAGTCGAGCCAGACAGTCTGTGATCTATTGCTAACCGGAACATCCTGGTGGCCCTGGGCCTATGAGTGCCACCAGATAACCGAGCTGGGCCCCAACTGGCTACGTCAGACCTTGAAGCTGACCAATCTTTCCGATCAGCGCATGCCGGCAGGTCTGGGCTTTCATCCCTACTTTCCACGCGATCGCGAAACCAGCCTGCAGTTCAAGGCAAACCATGTCTGGCCCCCCCTGTCAGAGGCCGCCAAGGCTCCCGGCTCGGTCTCGGGCGCTTTCGACTTCACCGAAAGCAAGAGGTTCGAATCCACCCATATCGATCATTGCTACGAAGGCTGGACTGGCACAGCCGAAATCCGCAATCCTGGATCTAGCCTGCTCTTGAGCGTGCAAGCATCAGAGAATGCCCGCCATTGTGTTCTCTATGTGCCGAATGGTGAGCCCTTTTTCTGTTTCGAGCCGGTGTCCCATCTGACCGGCGCACTCAATGGGATAGGCGGGCCGCACGCTGGGCTGGCACAGCTTGAACCTGGCGAAAGCCTTTCCCTATGGATGCAAATCAATATTTCCGAAGGGGCATGACGCGCCGCAACATGTGGCAGAGTGTCCCTGGTTTACGCAGGGCTGCTCTCAGGATGTGAGGGTAGAATTTACCCTCGCATCTTGTAATGTTTCGCAAAATGCCCCAACAGCGCCTTTGGCCCTCTAGTCCTGCGGTTATTTTTTGCGCTACTCCGGGCCTGACTTTCATATGGGGAAGGTGTTGAAACTAGCTGTCTTAAAGGAAACCCTGCCAGGTGAGCAGCGCGTCGCGGCGACTCCAGAGTCTGTGACCAAACTCATCGGCCTGGGCCATGAAGTTCAGATCCAGAAGAACGCAGGTCTCGCTGCGGGCTTTCCGGACGCGGCCTATAAGGAGGCGGGTGCGACCATCGCTCCGTCCGGCGCAAAAGCGCTGGCAGAGGCCGATCTTGTTCTCAAAGTTCGCGGGCCAAGTGCCCGGGAGATCACAGCCCTGCCGGAAGGCGTGGCCGTGATTGGTTTGATGGACCCGTTTTCGGCTGATCTTGCGGCGCTGAACGAAAAGAAACTCGCCGCACTGTCCATGGAGTTCACGCCGCGCATCACGCGTGCGCAGAGCATGGACGCGCTCTCCTCGCAATCAAACCTGGCCGGCTATCGCGCAGTTATCGAGGGCGCGCAGATTTATGGCCGCGCCATGCCGATGATGATGACGGCTGCTGGCACGGTTGCGCCCGCGAAGGTCTTCGTCATGGGCGCGGGCGTTGCCGGCCTGCAGGCGATTGCCACCGCGCGCCGGCTCGGCGCTGTCGTGACGGCGACAGATGTGCGCCCAGCGGCCAAGGAGCAGGTCGCCTCGCTCGGCGCGAAGTTCATCGCTGTGGAAGATGAAGAGTTCAAGGCGGCGGAAACCGCTGGTGGTTATGCCAAGCAGATGTCGGAGGAATACCAGGTCAAGCAGGCCGAGCTTACAGCCTCCCACATCGCCAAGCAGGACATTGTCGTCACCACGGCGCTGATCCCTGGCCGCGCCGCGCCAGTGCTGGTCTCCGAGGAGATGGTGAAGACGATGAAGCCCGGCTCTGTGATCGTCGATATGGCAGTCAGCCAGGGCGGCAACTGTCCGCTCTCGGAAGCTGACAAGGTCGTGGATGTAGATGGCGTAAAAGTGGCCGGGTTCTCGAACCTGCCTGCGCGCCTGCCGGCCGATGCCTCCTCGCTTTACGCCAAGAACCTGCTCGCCTTCCTGCCGCTTGTGACAGCCGAGGATGGCGCGCTGAACCTCGATACAGATGATGAGATCGTCACCGCCATGGTGCTCACGCGCGGCGGGGAAACGGTCAATGAAAGGCTGAAATCATGAAAGCCATAACCGCACTCGGCCTTGCGGTCGCGCTGGCCTTGCCGGCCCATGCCGCAGAAGCCGCTCATATCAACCCGACTGTCTTTCTGGCCGGGATTTTCGCCATGGCCTGTTTCGTCGGCTATTATGTTGTCTGGAGCGTGACGCCCGCCCTGCATACGCCGCTGATGGCTGTGACCAACGCCATTTCCTCGGTGATCATTGTCGGCGCGATTGTCGCCGCGGCGGCCTCCGGCGCGCTGAATGGCGGCTGGGTCGCCAAGGCGCTGGGCGGGCTCGCCGTGGCGCTTGCCAGCGTGAACATTTTCGGCGGCTTCCTCGTCACCCAGCGCATGCTGGCGATGTACAAGAAGAAGGGGGAGTAGACCTATGGAACAGTTCGCTTCCACCTGGGCGCCGCTGCTTTATCTCGCCGCGGGCATCCTCTTCATCCTGGCCCTTCGCGGGCTTTCCAGTCCCGCCACCAGCCGCAAAGGCAACCGCAATGGCATGATCGGCATGGCCATCGCGGTGGCCACCACGCTGGTTCTGCTCTGGGAGAGCCTCGACGCGGTGACCTGGGCCATCCTGATCGGCGGCGCGGCCGTTGGCGGCGTGATCGGCGCGATCATCGCCCGGCGCATCCCGATGACCGCCATGCCACAGCTAGTGGCCGCGTTTCACTCTCTGGTCGGCCTTGCCGCCGTGCTCGTGGCCGCCGCCGCGCTTTATGCTCCGGCAAGCTTCGGCATCGGCGCCGTGGGCAATCTCGCGACGGCCTCACTTATAGAGCTCTCGCTCGGCTCGGCGATTGGCGCGTTGACCTTCACTGGCTCTGTCATCGCCTTTGCCAAGCTGAACGGGAATATGGGCGGGGCGCCGATCCTGCTGCCCGCGCGGCACTTGCTGAACATCGCGCTTGGCGCCGGCATTGTCGCGCTGGTCGTTGTGCTGGTCATGTCCGGCGGCGCGGCCACATGGGCCTTCTGGGCGCTCACCGCGCTGGCCCTCGTGCTCGGCATCACGCTGATCATCCCGATTGGCGGGGCGGACATGCCGGTGGTTGTGTCCATGCTGAACTCCTATTCGGGCTGGGCAGCCGCCGCGCTCGGCTTCACACTGGGCAATTTCGCGCTGATCATCACCGGCGCACTGGTCGGCTCCTCGGGGGCGATCCTCTCCTACATCATGTGCAAAGGCATGAACCGCAGCTTCATCTCGGTGATCCTCGGCGGATTTGGCGCTGATGACGCCGCCAGTGCTGGTGCCGGTGGCGGCGAGGAGCGGCCCTTCAAGCGCGGCTCTGCCGATGATGCGGCCTTTATCATGAAGAATGCCTCCAAGGTCATCATCGTGCCTGGATACGGCATGGCCGTGGCTCAGGCTCAGCACGCGCTGAAGGAAATGGCCGACAAGCTGAAGGAAGAGGGCGTGGAGGTGAAATACGCCATCCACCCCGTCGCCGGACGTATGCCGGGCCATATGAACGTGCTGCTCGCCGAAGCCCAGGTGCCCTATGACGAGGTGTTCGAACTGGAGGATATCAATTCCGATTTCCGCAACTCCGAAGTCGCCTTCGTGATCGGCGCCAATGACGTCACCAACCCGGCGGCCAAGACCGACACGACCAGCCCGATTTACGGCATGCCCGTGCTGGACGTGGAGAATGCCGGCACGGTGCTGTTCATCAAGCGCTCAATGGGCTCTGGCTATGCCGGCATCCAGAACGAGCTCTTCTTCCGCGACAACACGATGATGCTGCTCTCTGACGCGAAGAAGATGGTGGAAGAGATTGTGAAGGCTTTGTAGCCTGGGCATACTCTCGATCATTTCAAGTTTTGCCCGAGCCACAGAGATCCGCGAATCCCCGCGAAAGCGGGGATCCATGGACGAAAGATGCAATCAGGCGCTCCCGGTTGCAACACTGGTCCATGGACACCTGCTTTCGCAGGTGTCTGCGGCGCAAATGCGATTCCACCGAAACTTAAGGTGCGCTAACGAATCGGAAAATCGGGCTTTCGCTTCTTCAGGAAAGCCCGATAGCCCTCGCGATGATCGGCATTTTCGAAGCCATCGAGGAACAGCTCGATGGCTTCGTCGCTTGTATCGGTCCAGCCCGCTCCAATCCCCGCGATCATGGTCTTGATCGCCCGCACCGACCATTGCGACACGCCAGAGATTTCGCGCGCCAAGTCCTGCGCGGCATCCAGAGCGAGGCCGGATACAATCTCGTCCACCAGGCCCATCTCATGCGCGCTGGCAGCATCGAATATCTTGCCGGTGAACAGCAGCCGCTTGGCCCGCCCTGGCCCAACCGCGTTCAACAGCAGGCGCGTATCGGTCGGCGGATAGACCAGGCCTAGCTTGGCCGGCGTGATGCCGAATTTCGCGCCAGACGCCGCCAGGCGAATATCACAGGCCAGCGCCAGGCTCATGCCACCGCCGACACAAGCGCCTTCGATGGCCGCGATGACGGGCTTTTTGCAGCCCTCCACGGCCTGCAGGGCGGCGGAAATGGTCTTGCCAGCCTCCAGCGCGGCCTCACGCGTGGCATAGATGGTTTCGAACTCGGAGATGTCCGCGCCGGCGGCAAACTGGCCGGCCTCGCCGCCATGCAGGATGAGAACCTTCACATCCGGGTTGGCCTCACATTCCGCGATCAGGCCCGGTATTGCCGCCCACATCTCCTGCGACAGCGCATTGCGTTTCTCAGGCCGGTTGAGCACCAGCTCAGCCACGGGGGCGCGTACCTCAAGGCGGATCAGCTCGGTCATGCGGTCTCCGGATATGAAAAGGCCAGCCCGGTTTTCACACGGGCTGGCCCTGGTTCACAAGTTGGGATTCGTCAAACTCTCCAACGTGTCCCACCACAGCCCTCATCCTGAGCGGAGACGAAGGACGAGGGCGAGCAGCGAAGAACAACTCTTCAACTCTCCGCCCCATGGTTCGACTTCGCTCACCATGAGGCTGTAGCAAGCTACCGACGACGATACCCCGCTAGTTCAGCGAGCCATATGTCGCGCCGGTGTCGCGGAAATAGGCCCGCCAAAAGGCTTTCACCTCGCCCATGGGCAGATCGTAATTCTGACGCGGGACAATGCGCGCGGTGACATCCACGCCGTCCAGCGCCGGCATCCGCTCGACCAGTGCGGTCTCGCGGAAGGCGCCATAATCGGCGCCCCGGCGGTAGAAGGAAAACGCGCCGGAATGCTGCATCAGGTCGGAGACCACGATCAGCCGGCGATTTCTCTGCCCGGACTGGAAATCGGCCCGGTCGGCGATGGCATAGAGCGCCTCTGATAGCGGGGAGGCGGGCTCCACCGTGTCCAGCATGGCCGTCTCCACAGTCTCCACCAGCGGCTCATAGAACTGCGTGCGCCAGGTGTCGGCCACCATGCGTGGATTGGAGAGGATGGGATTGGCCTTGTCCGGGCTGCCGGTGGAGCAAACCGAAGTCAGGCGCACCGGATCAAACGGTCGCCCCGCATTCGGCTGCATCACGGTGAGGCGGCCATGCTTGGGCAGGGTGCGCGCCTCGCCATCCAACAGCTCACTCACCCAGTCGACATCGTTCGGCCCGAAGGGGTCAGACTGATCAATGAGGATGATCGTATGTGCCGGATCCTTGCGGTCCATGCGGCAATTGGTTTGTGGGTCCACCGCTGGCGGGGCGGAAAACGCCGCCACGGCGAAGAGGCCGAACACGCTGGCGACCATTGCGCCGATCATGCCGCGCCAGAACCAGGGGCCTTTATCTCTCGAACGGGGCATCAGCTCGTCCTTTCTCTAAGGCGCGCTAGGCGCGCTTCCTGTCATGATCCCCACCGCTCTCGCGCGCCGCGCGCATACTGGCGATGTGATCATGGACGCGCTTTTCCACGCTGGAGAGGCCTTTCTGGACCTCCTGGACATGCTTCTCGAGCCACTCCCGGGTGATGTTGATCGCCGTGATATTGTGTTCGATCACAGTGATCGCGGCAGAGGCCTGTTCGCGCTCCTTGTTGTAATCAAAGCCCGGCATGTCCGGCGTCAGGATCTCGTCGAAATAGACTGGGCAAGCGGCCTGATCGCCCAGCGTTTCGCGCAGGGCATTGCGCTGGCGGCGATGGGCTTGGCGATAGGCGACCTTGTGGGAGCGTTCCTGCTCGGCCGCCTTGGAGGCGACAGACATCGCATGGGCGCGCCGGGTCTCCAGCTCATTGATCGCTTTCTCGATCTCGCGCTTGGCGTTCACATGTCGGGTCTGCTGGGTTTCGAACCAGGTGCGGCAGGCGGTGAAATAATCGCTGAGATCATCGCGCACGCCATTGCGTACCTGCTGGCGCGCTTCATAGGCAAGGCGCTCCTTGCGCCACACACGGCCATAGCCGGGATAGCGGTCGGAAATTTTGTCATAGCCCTCATAGAGCGCGATCGAGAACACCGTCAGGCCGATCACCAACAGGCCAAAGGCCACCAGACTGTCCAGGCCGAAAATGTTCGGAAACATGGAGGCAATCACCTCGCCTGGCGGGATCGAGAACATGGAGAAATCGGCCAGTGAACCGGCCGCAATCGCCTCATGCAGGCCAACCTCCACCGCATCGCGGAAATGCGCGATGAAGAAGTTCACAAACAGGCCCATCAGCACGCAGGCGCCCGCGACCACGCCGCCAAGTATCTTGAACGGCAATTGTGGGTGGTTGAGATAGCGCAGGCCCAGATAGCCGCCGACCACCCCGATCAAAACGTTCACGGCACTGATGCCGAAGGCCACCATAAGGCCGCCAAGCAGGCCGGAAGATTGCGCATCCTTGAAGAGCAGGGCGTTGAAACAGCCCTCGACCAGCAAGACGGCCATCAGGATAGCGATGGTCTGTTCGACATTCTTCTTGATATCCGGGGTGCGCTTGCCGATGCGCTCGCCATGACTTTCACGGAACGCTTCCAGCTCGATTACGGTCGCGTCGTGATGGGCCGCGGCCTGTTCGGCGTCATCAGTTTCGAAATGCCGCAGTTCGTTTTCTTCCGCCTTGATCGCCTCGCGCAGCGGATCAACCTGAATCTCTGCAGGCGTGTGATCATGGATGAAGTTTCGCACGCCTGCCGCGCTGGCCTGGAACCAGGTATCAAGTCCCCGGCGCACGGCCTCGGCCTGCTCGGCGACATTCTGTTCGCGCTCGCTCCATTGGTCGCGCGTCATCGCCTCAGACGGGGGCAAGCCATCCATGGCGTCCTTCTTGGCCTGACGGCGCGTGAGCCCCTTGTTGAAACCCAATTCGCCCTCTGCGAGCGATCCACGAAGTCCAAATTGCGACGGCGAGACCTTCAAGGCCAGCGGTTTGATCTTTTCCGCAAACCCCATATCGGCCGCCCAGCGCAGCGATTTTTTCAACATGTTCAACCTCTTATAGTCCGAATCAGTGCGGTTAACCGATGTACGCTACGCGTTAACCATAACAGCAGGCTGGCCGCGGGACCTTACCAAGAGGTCAAGGAAATCGTTTCCTTGCTGACATTTCATGTTGCGCCGCACATGCGCCATGATTTGGCCGGGTTACGCCACATCTGCGCAAGAATTCGGGAATGGAATGATCTGAGATGCGAATCAGGTCGGTCGCTTGTCGCCTGCATCCGAGACGAAATCACCCTTCCAAGTCCAGGGCGGAAACACTACACTGAAACCAGCTGCGCTATAAGGGCGGATCACTCAATACCTACTATTATGTAGTGACAAATTTTCGAACAAATAACGAAATCTAATTGGGTTACGGAAGTGAAGATTTCTTTGCATGAATTCGAGACGGATGATGATATTATTGATCGTGAACATACGATATATTCACTGCACAATCAGATATTTATAGACGATTTTTCCGACATAGAACAATATTTAGCTGCCAAAGCCATTGGTGATTTGAGAGTAGCGAACGTAAAACTCGACATATCAGACGAACGGTTTCTAAGCAGAAACTTTGAAAAACTGCACACGAACCTGCCCAGCATTAAGGTTGTTACGGATCTTTGGCACCGGCCATTTTCTGGCGAATCACTTAAATCTGACCTCGAGGATTTGTGCTCTGGATTACTTCAGCAGCAAGTGCGAATTCGCACCCAACCCGCTGTGGCAATCGACTTTGAAACACGTCGTGTGGGCGCAAGTTTCCCTGCGCCAATATCGGTCACGCCGTTACTCAGGGAACTCGATGCGTTCATTCGAACCCAAACCACGAAGCAACCACGATATTATAAGGCAATAATCGCTTTGATATTTCTTTTACGAATTCACCCATTCGCAGATGGAAATGGTCGAACTTCGCGTGCATTTTTCAATTTTGTCTGCAGGAACACAATGCTCATAAAATCGCCGACTTTCTTTCTCAGCCCTCTCATATATGCAAACGTTGACTTGATCGACTATCAAAGTCAGCAGAGCAACTTTCGTAAGGTGATACTCATATACTTAGATATCATTATAAAATATTTTACTCTAATTATCGAGTTTGACTCCGGCAAAAAATCGGAACAGCCTTAGTCAAAACAAATATTCAAAACGCCCGCATTTTCAGCCCTTGCGTCCAAGTAATAAATAGCTTTTTCTCCTGGTTTGCTCACTCGTATTATGTAGCGATCTCCTACTTCATTAACATCAACGATATTAACGTAGTGCCAGCCCGACTCAACAAACCCATTTAGCACTTCTATAAGTTGTTCGTTGCCGCCAAAAAACTCAGACGTCCCGGATTTTTGCAGCCATAGAAATCGGCTCTTGACGCCGTCATACTCAAAACTTGAAAAGTTTACATCAACGCTATAGCCAATTTCTAAGTTATCGTCACCAATAAAGAATTGACGCCCAAAGTAATATCCGCTCGATCGGCCGACTTGCTTGTCACCCAATTCGGCAACTTCGATAGCTTGAGCTTTTTCCGAGAAGGAATTATCTTTTACCGGAAATACAGCAGAAACACTAGGTACATCTATATTTAGTGGTTGCTCGTTAAACATATAGCGAAAGCCGACTGAAGGATCATCAGCATATAAAAGCAGCCTGTCCGAAGAGCCGCTTGCCTCATCGCCTATCCAAAGGCCTCGGGTCCTAAATGGCAGTATTTCATACTCTAATTCAGTGGATGTTGAGCTAAGGTCAACAATAGCGGTTTCAAAAAGTGATATTGGAAATATCCATTTTGAGCCAATTCTTGAAGCAGCGAGTGCCGTGGGAAGTCGACTGCGACGGGTTTTTCCGCTGGTTGGGATAACATGTCGTGTATGCGATCCGCTATTTAGATCAACTCGCAGGAAAGCATACTGGCCTAGGTTGGGCAGACTATCGTCGATGAAAAGGTAGTCTTTGTGTCTTGTAATATAGTGATCCCTCCATCGATCGCCTGACAGCAGCAACTCCGACCTAAGATCCGTCTGCAGTGGCACTTTGAATTCAGGCCCATCTCCATCAATATATCGTATTAAAAGTTCAGAATCCGCGACTATCAGTTCATAAATAGAGTCGTTGTTCGAAAATAAATAAGTCGAACTTCCGCAGGGCATTAGAGCTGCATCCGCTGCTGCGAGCTTTGGCTTCGCGAGTACGCTCAGGCAAGTCACCACAAATGCTGTTGTGCAGATCGCCAGCCAGCACCTCATGGAGCGAGATGCTGGCCAACGCGTGTCACTAAACGTAACTATCATTGAAAGGAATGTAGATTTCAGCAACACTCGCAGCGAAAGCCGCATTTATTTGATCGCTTATAGCGTCACCTTGCGGATTAGTGAAAACGTTTACGATGTCACCCGAAAAATAGGCCGTTTCGATGCTGGGGTCGAACACGCCATCCCGAACCCCATTGACTGTCAGATCAACCCACCCACTGTGGTCTGCTGTGATTATAAGATTTCCGCTCTCGTCAAATGAGAAATCTAAGTATTCACCATAGTTTTCTTCTAAATCGTCGATAATTGCTTGTTGAGCTGTTGCAGTAGCACTTGGAGAGGTAACGCCCCCGCCTCCGCTACCTAGTTGCGCTGGCACATAAAGATCTGGAGGAGACAATGCCTCCATTTGCATTCGTATTTCCCAGGAATCGGTTCTTGGGCGTGTTCCAGTTACAACTACAGTCTCTAAGCGCGTCCCACCCGACACTATTTCAATTTCTGGCAGCAAAAGTTCTTTCATAATTTTATCCTGACTTGCTAGATTTCCAATCGTTCCGTACGCCACCCGACGGATCCCGCCTGTGATAGTGACATCTTATGAACCCCCACAGATCAATACCTGTTCTCGAGCAAATTCCCGTCTAGGACGAATTTTGACCTTGACTGCGAGTCATATGCTTGAGCTGTTGTCCGCCTCGCGGAACATGGTTCACTGTTTAGCCCGTTCCGGTTTCAGATATGGACCTGAGACATGGGCAAGAGAGCCTGCTGCACGCTCACGTTGCATCCCCCGCGCCCTGGCTCTTCCAGGGCATTGACCCCATCCAGAGCCGTCAGAACGTATTGCCGTTCAAACACTCACATGAAGTCCAGTTATGACCCCCGTGAAAATAGGGGGGTTACCAACGCACAAAAATTTCCGATTTTGATGCCTGACAGCATATGGAACAGATTGCCCGCCGATTGCCCAACTTTTTCGGTGCGTTCCGGTCACGCTCTGCAAGAACTTGCAAGGTCGCGTCGCTAGCTCTGACAGGTAGTCAGGTCTTTGATCTTGAAATTGCAGGGGGATGCTGGTGCCGCGAGGGAGAATTGAACTCCCGACCTCACCCTTACCAAGGGTGCGCTCTACCACTGAGCTACCGCGGCATTTGCAGTTCGGAAGTGGCGCGCATAGCCTATGCTGGGAAAGATGAAAAGACCATTGTCAGGACCTTAGCGCACCAATGCCCGAGAAAAAGCAGCCGACAGAGCGCGAGGCACGTCTCGCAAAGGCCTTGCGCGACAATCTGCGTCGGCGCAAACAGGCTGCCCGGAAACCAGCTGAGCAACCAGGTGATTCGCCAGATGAGGCGTCACCACCAAAGCAGCCCTGAACGCAAGAGATCATGTCCGCACCTGTAATTGCCATTGTCGGGGCCGGACTGGCCGGACTGTGTCTGGCGCGCGAGTTCAGCCAGCGGGGCGCGTCTGTGCGGCTGATCGACCAGAGCGCAGCCGGCCGGGGGGCGAGTTGGGCAGCTGCGGGCATGCTGGCCCCCACATATGAGACCTCAACAGAGGGACCGGCCCACCCCGGTATGTTCAATCTGCTCTTTGCCGCGCGAGACTATTGGCAGGACTGGGTGTGTGGCAACAAAGCCGGGCCGGATGCAGTGAAGATCGGACTGCAAACGGAGCCGTTGATCGCGCTGGCGACAACATCTGGCGAGGCTGCGGCCTTTGCGCGGCAAATCAAATTTGGCCGCGCGCGGGCGTTAAATGATACGGAGACCGCCGCGCTGGAACCGATATGCGCTAGGCCGATAAACGCGGCAGTGGCCATGCCGCGTGACGGTCAGGTCGACAATCGCGCACTGGTCAGCTGGCTGATTGAGGACCTTTCAGCGCGGAGCATTGAGCCGAAGCGGCAGTCTGTACGCGATGATGAGTTGATACCCGAGACGCTAAGCGTAGATATCGTCGTCGATACACGCGGCTGGGCCATGCCAGGGATGACCCCGGTGAAGGGGACAGCCATTGCGTTGGCGCCAGATCCCGGCCTGCCGCAGAGGCTGGTGCGCTGGGGGCGCAATTATCTGGTGCCCAAGGCCGGCAGGATCGTGCTGGGCGCGCACGCCATGCCAGGGCTCAGCGATACAAGTGTCGATCCAGGCATTGTTGCGGAATTGCTGGCGGAAGCCTCGGAGATGTTTCCGGCGGTGGCGAAAGCGCAAGTGCTGGAAACCTGGTCGGGCGTGCGTGCACGCCTACCGGATGGAGCACCCGTTCTGGGCTGGCGCAAGCCGGGGCAGTATGTGCTTGGCGGGCTTTATCGCGACGGCGTGCTGCTGTCGCCCCTGCTGGCGGCGTGGGCCGCGCAGGAGATTCTCGGCGGCGATGTGCCGGATCTGGCGCAGGGGTTCGGACCTACCCGGCGTTCCCTGATACAGGCCTAGTCCTGATCCAGCACCACGATACGGTCTTCCAGTGCGGCGATGGCCATTTCCGGAGTATCTGCCTGCACCAGGCTGGCGCGAAACTCCTCAGGCGTGAATTTGCCCTCAATGATATGGTCCATCAGTTCGAAGAAGGGGTCCCAGAAGCCGTCTTCGTCAAGAAACGCCATCGGCTTGGCATGCAGGCCGAGCCGCGCCCAGGAGAGCATTTCCACGGCTTCTTCTAGCGTGCCGATACCGCCAGGCAGGGTGATGAAGGCATCACTTTCGTCAAACATCATCTGCTTGCGGGTGTGCATGTCATCGACGATGCGATGTTCAACTTCTTCGAAAACGCGCTCCTTGTGCAGCAGGAATTTCGGCATGATGCCCAGCACTTCGCCGCCATCCCCATGGGCCGCGCGCGCACACGCGCCCATCAGGCCGACCCCGCCACCGCCATAGACCAGGCGCAATCCCTTTTGCGCGAGCGTACGGCCCAGTTCGGTCGCCAGACGCAAATATCCAGCGCTCACCTCATTCGACGAGCCACAATACACGCAGACAGATTTGATACGCGCCATCGCTTATCGGCTCCTTTCAGATCACATTCAGATATCGGGTCTGCCGCAAATTGGCGGCAGGTTCCAGCGGCTTGTACCGTAGCAAGAGTGGCAAGACCTGCCGAAATGCCCCATATGCCGGATCATGGCGTCTCCTCATTCTGCAGCAACCCCAGATCCGGATCGGATCGAAAGCGCCGATGGCGGGCTCTGGGCATCGATTCTTCGCATCCTGAAGCTTCTTGCGCGCCCTGAACTTGCCCATTGGCGCTTTCGCATGGGCCTGGCCGTTTTCCTTACTGCAGGCGCAAAGCTGTTTGAAGTGATCGCGCCGGTTCTGCTTGGAAATGCGATCAACCTGCTCAGCGGGGAGGGTGACCTTATGGCCGCACTGCCGCTGGCACTTGGTGGCCTGACCCTGTTTGCGGCGGCACGCTTTGCCTCCGGTGGCCTGCCACAACTGCGTGATGCGTTTTTCTCGCCGGTTAGCCAGGATGCACAGAGGCTGGCCAGTGTCGATGCCTTCCGCCATGCCCAGCATCTGTCGCTGAACTTCCATCAGACGCGGCGCACCGGCGCACTGAACCGGGTGATCGAGCGCGGGGCAGGGGCAATCGATTATCTGATCCGCTTCCTCGCCTTCAATATCGGGCCGACCTTTATCGGCCTTATCCTGGCTGCGACGGTTCTGGCGATCACTTATGACTGGCGCCTTGCATTGGTCGCAGTTGCCACGGTGGCAGTCTATGTCGTGTTCACGGTGATTGTCACCGAATGGCGCGTGAAGCAGCGGCGGGAAATGAACAAGGCTGACACCAGCCTACGTGCCATTTCCATCGACACGCTGACAAATTTCGAGACGGTGAAGGCCTTCGCCGCAGAAGAGCGCGAAACATTTCGCTATGACGCGGCGCTGAAGCGTTACAACAAGCGCTATGTCACCGTCACACGCAGCATGAACCTGCTCAATGCCGGGCAGGAGTTCATCATGAATCTCGGCCTGCTGGGGATCCTTGCCGTGGCGGCCTGGCAGGTGGCCGATGGACCGCTGCGGGTCGGTGATATCACCGCCGCCATGCTGCTCCTGTTCAATCTCTATCGCCCGCTGAACATTCTCGGCTGGGCCTGGCGGGAGATCAAACAGGGCGCGGTGGACCTGGAAAAGCTATATGGCCTTATGGAGATGGCGCCTGAAGTGGCCGACCGGCCCGATGCGTTGGATCTGGGACAGGCGGAAGGCCATGTCCGGTTCGAAAATGTAGGATTTTCTCATGAAGGCCGTGCGGTCGGCGTGCAGGGTATCGATATCGATGTGCCCGCAGGCCGCTCGGTCGCGTTTGTCGGCACCTCCGGGGCGGGCAAGTCCACGCTGTTGAAACTGCTCTTCCGCTTCTACGACGTTGAGGAGGGCAGGGTGCTGGTGGATGGCCAGGATGTGCGCAATATCAGCCAGGCCTCACTCCGGCGTAATCTCGGCCTGGTGCCGCAGGATGTGGTGCTGTTCAACGACACGATCCGCGCCAATGTCGCCTATGCCCGGCCCGAGGCCAGCGAGGCAGAGATCGAGGCGGCCATGCGCCAGGCCCAGTTGCTCGATTTCGTGAAGGCGCTTCCAGATGGCCTGGAAACGCGAGTCGGCGAGCGCGGGCTGAAGCTTTCCGGTGGCGAGAAACAGCGCGTCGGCATCGCCCGCGTCATCCTGGCCGATCCGGCTATCCTCGTCCTCGACGAGGCGACCTCCGCACTCGACAGTGGCACAGAAGCGGCTGTGCAGGCCGCCCTGGAGGCTGCCGCGCGCGGGCGCACAAGCCTGATCGTTGCACACCGCCTGTCGACGGTGCAGCATGCTGATGAGATCATTGTCCTGGAATCAGGGCAGATTATCGAGCGGGGCAGCCATGGCGACCTCATTGCCCGCAATGGGGCATATGCTGAAATGTGGGCGCGCCAGGCCACCCGCGACCGCCTGATCGAGGCGGCAGAATAAGGGCTGACAAGATGACAGATTTTCCCGACGAAATCGACCGCAAGCGCTATCCCTGGGCGCTTGCCCGGTTTGACATTGCCGGCCTGGTCGGCGCGATCGCGGCCTTCATTATCGGGGCGCTGCTCGGCCTGTTCTGGGGACCGCTTTTCCTAATAGGACTTGCCGGTGCGGCGATCATTCTGCTCGCCTCGCGCCATGCCGAGCGCACCCCACCCCCAGAAGCCATAGCGGTCGTCTCACCGGTGGATGGTGTACTTGTCTCGATCAGCGATGCAGTGGCGCCGGCTGAATTGCGCATGGATGCGCGCGAACTGGTCTGCTTGCGGATCGCGTCCTCTCCCGCCAGCACCAATACAGTGCACGCGCCGATAGCAGGCGAGATCGTCTCTTTGATAGAGGAAGCCGGCGACAACGCCGTGCGTACGGCAAGCGATCCGGACGCCGCCGGACTGGCTGCGGCTTATGTTACCATTGCAGCCGGTGACAGCCAGATCGGACTGAAAGTCTCGACTGGGGGACTGGGCCCCCGCCTGGAGATGCAGCGCGAGCCGGGCGATCCGGTGCGCATTGGTCGGGTGATCGGCATCCGCCGGCTCGGCGGATGGTGCGATGTCTGGCTGGATGCAGGCGAAAAACTGGCCGTCTGGCCGGGCATGAGCCTGAAAGCCGCTGAGACACGACTGATCTGGACCGGGAGCACGACACCGCCAGTCACCGGGCGTGCCATGCGCGATGAGAGTGCAGAGGAAACCGAGCCCTTCGAAATGCCTGAGCTGGAGGACGAAGTCTCCGATCTTGAGGCCGTTCCCCGCGAGGCTGAGGATGCCTCGAAACAGTTCGAACGTCTGCGCAAGCGCGTGCGCGAGACGAAAGCCTCCGAGGCTGATGAGACCGACGAGATTTAGTCCGAGGCGGAGTTCATCCATCTGAACACAGGTCGCATCGGCAATACCCAGGCCACGCCCGCGAAGATGTAGAATACAAGTTGTGCCCAGCGTGGCGCGCCTGTGATGTGAGACCCGATGGTCGCGGCGCCAAGGATCCACGCAATGAGTATCGCGAAGAGAACCGCAACCGCGACAAGTTTCCGTGACGAGGCGCTCATTTCGGCGAGTAGGCAATCATGCGGATCTCGACAAGGCCGTTCGGCGGCAAGAGGTCAGAAACGCCAATGCCCGTCCAGGCCGGGTCGGGCCCCTGCAAATATTCCGCCTTCACCGCCGCCACGATTTCCATATGCGCCATCTTGCCACCAGCGAAGGCGGGACTGTCCCAAACATGATAAGATGTGATTTCGACCACTTCATGCAGGCCGGAACCGGCCGCGTGCAGCGTTTGGTCAGCCCGCTGGAATGTCTGCTCCAGAACAGAACGAAATTGGGCTTCATCAAGTGTAGCTTCAGGTGACGCGCCCGCGACAACGCCGGACAGATACACATAGTCTCCTGCGCGATACGCACCGGCAAAGCCCCATCTGTCATGTGCAGCCTTTTGCGCCTGATCAACATAGACGGCCTCGCCACCATTTGGACCGGGCACAGTGACCGTATCTTCACCCGCCACTGTGGCATCCCCCTATCTCAAGGAGAAGAAACGCTCGCGGGAATAATAATTTGAGATTCATCGCTCCCATCCTGTTCGGCTTTGCACAGTTGCGACCACCTCGACACTTGCCGACGCGCAATACCGGGTCAATTAAGGCCCATGTTCAAAGCTGCAACCCCTTCGACCTCTGCATCCTGGATACGCATCTGGCTCGCTCTGCTCGGGATCATGGTCTACGCCATGGTTCTGGTTGGGGGCGCGACCCGGCTGACGGATTCCGGGCTGTCGATCACAGAATGGGCACCCATCAGTGGCGCGCTGCCGCCACTGAGCGAGCTCGCCTGGCAAGCTGAGTTTGCGAAATACCAGCAAACGGCAGAGTACCAGTTGCAGAACCGGGGCATGAGCCTTTCCGAGTTCCAGTATATTTTCTGGTGGGAGTGGGGCCATCGCCAACTCGGTCGGCTGATCGGCCTGGTCTCTGTGACAGGTCTGGCCATCTTCGCCTCGCGCAGATGGCTCGACCGGCGCTGGACCCTGCGATTTGTCGCTCTCATTGCTCTTGGCGGGCTACAAGGCGCGATTGGTTGGTGGATGGTCTCCAGCGGGATCGGTGAGACGACGCGCATCGATGTCGCGCCCTACAGGCTTGCGACGCATTTCACGCTTGCCTTGCTGATCATCGGTGTGATCGCCTGGTTCTGGATGGATCTGGGAAGGCGCGCACGCCAGGCCGTTCCAGGCTGGCAGCGCTGGGCCGCGCTGGCGCTGCTCACCGGTATCAGCCTGCAAATGGCCAGCGGTGCACTGGTGGCCGGTCTGGATGCCGGGCGCAGCTATGTTGACTGGCCGAAAATGGGTGGCGAGTGGGTCCCACAGCATTATCTGGAAGCCGGCCTTGGCTGGCGCAGCCTGTTTGAAGGCCGGCCGGCGACCCAGTTCAACCACCGCATCGGCGCGTATCTCATCTGGGTCGGATCGCTTGTTTTTGCCTGGAGGGTTCGGGGCAGGGCGCTGGCCGGCCCCGCCTGGCTGCTGGCTGCCCTGGTCACCGCCCAGGCGCTGTGGGGCATCCTGACATTGATCAATGTCGCGCCGCTGGGGCTTGCCCTGGTTCATCAAGGGCTCGGTGTACTCGTCTTGCTGGCAGGTGTCCGCCTGGCCTGGCGTAGCAGCGCTCAGTCCAGCGCATCCTCTGCCGGCATGATCACCTCCGGAGCGCGGGTCAGTGCGCCGGCATCCACGAACACCACCTGATCGCGCCCATCGACAGGTCCGGCCACGACAATCAGACCTTCAGGATATCCTCCGCCAAAAGCCATGCCCAGCGCAGCAATATCCGCGATTGGGTCCGGCACACGCACGGAAATTCCATCGCGCAGGCCAAGACTATCGAACGCGCCCGCCCCGCGCCGATAGATCAGTGAGCCATTCGATTTCAGCCCGACATAATTAGTGCTGCCCGGCCGATCGAGCACGGCAAGATCGTTGACGTCATCGCCGAGAAAAACCGGCCCCTCGGCCTGGAAGGCGCACGCTGTGGCAGCGGCCGGTTTGTCCATCGCTTCCCCGTCGAATGTGAAATCACCCGCATTGGACTCCAGCTGGCCAACAATCGCGGTCTCTGGTGCGCGGACGGTCCAATAGGTGAGATCCAGAAGGCCGCCTTCCTGATAAGTGCGCCCGCGACTGCAGAGGCCGGCCACGCGGCCACCCGTTTTGATTCCAAGGTCAATCTTCTGCGGCGCATCCAGCCCGGCGCCGAAAACATAGGCCGCCAGCGCGCCATCCTCGCCGACCCCTGGAAACACCGCCAGCGCCACATCGCCAAAATCGGCATAGGCGCCATTCGAGATCATGGCCACATCCATGTCGGCCACCGCACTTATACGGTCAGCCTCCAGGTCAAAGAGCTCAAGCGCGCCATCCTCATAGACAACGGCCAAGACAGACGCCGCGCCACCCGCCAGAGCCAGTTGTGAGACCGTCCCTTGCAGATCTGATGTGTTCCAGACGGCAGGAAGTTCCAGGCCCACTTGGCTTGGAGTTTCCACCACAGGCATGCTCGGCGCAGTGCCTGTCTCTGCCGGTTCTGATCCACAGGCCGACAAGAAATACAGACAAGAGGCCAGCCCTGCGTTGACAAGCCATCCTCCAGGCACTATCCGCCACCGCTTGAACTGCATTCCGCAAACTCCGAATTAAGAGGCTCGTAAAAGGGCAATGAAAACCTATAACGCACCTGCCGACGTGGAGAACAAGTGGGTCGTGATCGACGCCGAAGGTGCGGTGGTTGGTCGCCTGGCCTCCTACATCGCCAAACGCCTTCGCGGCAAGCATCGCGCTGACTTCACGCCGCATATCGACACAGGCGATCATGTTGTTGTGATCAATGCCGACAAGGTTGTCTTCACCGGCAACAAGCTCCGCGACAAGGTCTATTACCGTCACACGGGTCATCCCGGCGGTATCAAGTCGACCACGCCTGAGAAAATCCTGAATGGCCGTTTCCCCGAGCGCGCCCTGGAACTGGCTGTGAAGCGCATGATGCCGCGCGAAAGCTCGCTGGCCCGCAAACAGCTCTCCAAGCTGCGCGTCTATGCCGGCGCCGAGCATCCTCACACGGCGCAAGAGCCTGAAGCGGTCGATTTCGCGGCCATGAACTCCAAGAACACGAAACTGGTCTGATCATATGTCTGACACCGCCAATACGCTTGAAGACCTCAAAACCCTGGGTGAGGGCGAAACCGCTCTTGTCGAGGAAGAGATCACGGTAGAGCCGAAGATTGACGAGCATGGCCGCGCCTATGGCACTGGCCGGCGCAAGTCCGCCACTGCCCGCGTCTGGGTGAAGCCCGGTTCGGGCAAGATCACTATCAATGGCCGCGACCAGGAAGTTTACTTCGCCCGTCCCGTGCTGCGCATGGTGATCGAGCAGCCGCTGGTAGAAGCCGGTCGCCGCGATGAGTTCGATGTGATCTGCACCGTGAAAGGCTCAGGCCTTTCCGGTCAGGCCGGCGCGATCCGTCACGGCATTGCCCGCGCGCTGGTGGCCTATGAGCCTGGCCTGCGCAAAGTGCTCAAGCCGCACGGCTTCATGACCCGCGACCCGCGTACCGTGGAACGCAAGAAGTTTGGCCGCGCGAAAGCCCGCCGCAGCTTCCAGTTCTCCAAGCGCTAGGCGAGCAGTCTATTTGGATTTCACGCGGGCGCTTCGGAGACGAGGCGCCCGTTTTGTATTCAGGGATACAGACATGGCAAAGCCCACAGTCTTCATCGATGGCGAGGCCGGCACCACCGGCCTGCAGATTCGCGAGCGGTTGGACGCGCGCAGCGATATCGAATTGCTGAGCATTGCCCCGGAGCGTCGCAAGGATGAGCACGCGCGCGCCGAGCTGTTGAACGAGGCCGATGTCGCTATCCTCTGCTTGCCCGATGAAGCCGCGCGCGAGGCCGTCTTACTCGTCACCGATCCCGAGACAGTGATCATCGACGCCTCCAGCGCGCACCGCACCGCTGAGGGCTGGACCTATGGCTTCCCGGAACTGGCGCCGGGCCAACGTTCGGCGATTCGCTCGTCGAAGCGCATTTCCAATCCTGGCTGCTATCCCACCGGCTTCATCGCGCTGGTGCGCCCGCTGGTCGAGGCCGGACTGATCCCGGCGGACTATCCCGTCACGGTAAATGCCGTCTCGGGCTATTCCGGCGGTGGACGGAAAATGATCGAGGAGTTCGAAGCCGACGGTCCGCCTTATCGTGCCTATGCTCTTGGCCAGACGCACAAACATCCGCCAGAAATGAAGCATCATAGCGGGCTGGAATATCTGCCCGTCTTCACGCCAGCCGTTGGCAAGTATGCGCAAGGCATGCTGGTCGAGGTACCTCTTGCGCTCTGGTCCCTACCGGGCCGGCCCACACGGCGCCAGATTCACGCGGCCCTGCAAGATGCCTATGAGGATGAGCCCTTCATGGATGTGCCGCCGCTGGCCGAACTCGACCCCATCTCCGGGCTCGAACCTGAATCCTGCAATGGCACCAACCGGTTGGAGCTCTATGTCTTCGGCACCGACGAACAAGCCCGTCTGATCGCCCGGCTCGACAATCTCGGCAAAGGCGCGTCCGGCGCGGCTGTGCAGAATCTCAACCTGGTGCTGGGCAAGGATGAGAGGGAGGGGCTGTCGGCCTAGCTAGGTCCGCACAATCTCAAATGTCCGCGAATGCCTGCGCAGGCAGGCATCCATGGACGAAAGAAACCGCCAAGCGCTCCCGGCTGAAAGATTGATCCATGGACACCTGCCTTCGCAGGTGTCTGCGGGTGCCAGGGGAGGCTGCTACTCTCCTGATCTGCGCTCTAGACATAGATTCACAGAACGATGAACATCCCTCCAGCGAAAAACAGCAGAGTCGCAAATATCCAGGGCAATGACGCCATGACACGCTGCCGACCCATGACAATTTCCTTCAGGAACAGACCTCACCATCAGCCGACATAAGAACCTAAGTCTTTGCCTTGCTGGTCTTTGCCTTTGCCGCAGGCGCCTTTTTGCGTGGCGTGGCGGTCTTGGATGCAGCGCTGTCCACGCTTGTCTTGGCCTTGTCGGCAGCAGGTTTCTTCGACGATTTCGTCGTCGGTTTGCGGGCTGAGGTCGCAGACGTGTTCACCGCAGGCTTCTTGCCTGTCTTCTTGCTCGCTGCGGATTTCGCTGCCGGCTTTTTTGCGGCGGGCTTTTTGGCCGTTTTCGCCGCTGCCCCATTTGACGGCGCATCGCTCGTTGCAGTTTTGGCCGGGGCCGCCTCCGCTGCAACCTTCGGCTTAGTCTTGCGCTTTGGCTTGGCCGCCGGCGCGCCTGGAACGACGGTACGGCCATGCGCGCGCGCCTCTGCCATATCGCCGAGCCGTGCCTTCACATAAGCGCCAGGGGCTGCGCCCAAACCGACATCTTCTGCTTCACGCGCTGCGACCTGCTTGCCGGAAAGCGGCTGTAGCCAGGACCACCAACTCGGCCACCAGGAACCGGGCAGCTCGGTCGTGCCTTCCAGCCAGTCATCGATACTTTCAGGCAACTCGACGCCGTCGTTCAACCAGTGCTGATACTTGCCAGAATCGGGATGGTTCACCACGCCGGCGATGTGGCCCGAACCAGCCAACATGAAACGCACAGGCCCGCCAAAGCGCTGTGCGGTGCGATAAACGCTGTCGAACGGGCAAATATGATCATCGCGCCCGGCCTGGACGCTGACAGGTATGGTGACATCGGAAACGCCGACCTTCTCACCAAAGAGCTCGAACGTGCCACGCGACAGCGCATTGTGGCCGTAAAGATCCCTCAGATAAGTCAGATGGGTGTTGCCTGGAATATTGGTCTGGTCGGCATTCCAGTAGAGCAGATCGAAGGGCTTGGGCTTGTTGCCCATCATGTAATTGTCGACGACATAGCGCCAGACGAGATCCACCGGACGCATCCAGTTGAAGGTCTCGCCCATGATCTCACCGGGCATGATGCCGTCATTGTCCTCGATGATCCGCTCGATTTCAGCCACCGCGGCGGCATCGGTGAACACCATGAGATCGCCGGCAATCTCGAAATCGGATTGGCTGGCAAAGAAGGTGGCCGAACGGATACGGTCATCCCCTTTCTTGGACATATAGGCGAGGGTGGAGGTGAGCAGCGTGCCGCCGATGCAGTAGCCGACCGTGTTGGTCTGCGGCGCGCCGGTGATCTCGAGCACTTCCTCAACCGCCGCAAAAATACCCTTCTCGGAATAATCCTGCCAGGTGAAATCCTTGGTCACCTCATCGGCAGAGCGCCAGGAAACGACGAACACGGTCAGGCCCTTGTCGACCAGCCAACGGATCATCGAGTTCTCTTCGCGCAGGTCGAGAATGTAGAACTTGTTGATCCAGGGCGGGAAGATCAACAGCGGGATCTCATGCACCTTTTCCGTGGTCGGGCTGTATTGGATCAGCTCAATCAGGTCGTTGCGGAACACCACCTGACCTGGCGCGGTGGCAACGTTGCGGCCGATCTCGAACGGGCTCTCATCGGTCTGGCTGATCGCAAGCTTGCCTTGACCGCGGGCGAAATCCTCACGCGCCTGGCGCAGGCCTTCCAGAACACTGGCGCCGCCGGTTTCCAGCATCTTGCGCAGGGCCATGGGATTGGTGGCGAAGAAATTGGTCGGCGCGAAGGCATCCACGGTCTGGCGCGTCAGAAACTTCGCCTTGCGCTTGTCATGCTCGCCAAGATCATCGGCCTGGTCGACGAGGCTCATCAGCCACTTCGTGTTCAGATCATAGGCCTGACGCATGAAATCGAACATGGGATTTGCCGACCATTCCGGGTCTGAGAAACGGCGATCGCGTCCCGCTTCCTTTTTCTGCCCGGTCAGCATGTCATGCCACAATGTCATATAGCCTTGGACAAGCTCGAGGTTTGCATTGACCAGACGGTCGGGGTGGTGGGCCAGGGACTCGCCCAACCGCACCATGGAATTGCCCGACCCGATCAGCAAAGGATGATCCTTGGGATTGGCGAGCTCTTCTGGTGGATGCCCGAGGACATCGGCCATGAGTTTCTGACTTTCCACCAGGGCCTTGGACATGTTGGAGCTCAGCTCCCGCAGTTGCAGCGGATCCTGGATTTGCATGAGATCGGTGAGAGAGGGTTGATTTCCGTCTTTATCCATTGCCATCACTTCACCTGCCTTAGTCTCGCCCTTCTACGCACTAAGGAGTATGGTAACAAAAGAATTCAATCATGTGAGTCTCATGGATAAAAATACGATGCCAATTAGTAAGGCCTGGGTAATACTCGCCCTGGCAACGGGACTCACCGGATGCGCCAGCTCCTTCGGCAAGGTGCGTGAAACCGTGGCTGCAGCCCCCGATTGGTATGATGACCGCGCAGCCGAAGTGCGCGGTGAAGGCTATCCGCGCATTTCCCGGATTCCGGCGCTGGATGCCGGCGAGCGCAGCACGGACGAGCTGGAAGAGGGCCAACAGGCCGTGGCTGCTGCCGAGGCCTTGTTCCGCATGGATCCGCGCGCGGTCCCGCCGGGCCTGGAACTGGCCGAGATGATGGCCTGGGCCGAAGCCGCACGCAGCGAGGCAGATATCGTCGCAAGCGAGCCGGGCGGCCATCTCACCGCGGAAGATGTTGCCGCCCTGCGCGCCCTTTTCGAGCGTTCCCGCGCCAAGAGCTAACCCCATATAATAAAGGGCTTTTTCGGAGTTTTCCCATGCCCCATGAGTTCCACAAGATCCGGCGTTTGCCGCCTTATGTTTTTGAACAGGTCAACCGCCGCGCAGCAGAGTTGCGCGCAGAAGGGGCCGACATCATCAATCTCGGCATGGGCAATCCCGATCTGCCGACGCCCCAGCACATCATCGACAAGCTGGTGGAAACGGCCAACAAGCCGGGCACGAACCGTTATAGCGCCTCGCGCGGTATTCCTGGCCTCAGGCGCTCGCTGGCGAATTATTACCAACGCCGGTTCGGCGTCACCCTGGACAAGGACCGGGAAGTTGTCGCCACGCTCGGCTCGAAAGAAGGCTTTGCCAATCTCGCTCAGGCCATGGCCGCACCGGGCGATGTAATTCTTTCACCCGATCCGTCCTATCCGATCCACAGTTTCGGTTTTCTCATGGCCGGCGCGTCGATCCGAACTGTCCCGGCGCTGACCGCCGAACAGTATCTGCGCGGCCTCAGCCATGCGATGAAATACCAGCAAAATCCGCGTCCTACGGCGATGGTGCTGTGCTATCCGTCCAACCCGACAGCCGAAGTGGTGAGCCTGGATTTCTACAAGGAGGCCGTCGCCTTCGCGAAGAAGCACGAGCTCTGGATCCTGTCAGACCTGGCCTATAACGAGATTTATTTCGACGATCCGCCGCCCTCGATCCTGCAGGTTGACGGCGCCAAGGATGTCGCGGTGGAAACCACCTCCATGTCGAAAACCTATTCCATGGCCGGTTGGCGCATCGGCTTCGTGGCCGGCAATGAGCGTCTCATCGCCGCGCTGGCACGCGTGAAATCCTATCTCGACTATGGCGCCTATACGCCGATTCAGGTGGCCGCCTGCGCCGCGCTGGATGGTCCGCAGGACTGCGTCGACGAAGCCCGCGCCATTTATCGCAGTCGCCGGGATGCCCTGGTGGAAAGCTTCGGCAGAGCTGGCTGGGATATCCCGCCGCCAGCTGCCTCCATGTTCGCCTGGGCGAAGATACCCGAGGCCTGCAACGCCATGTCGAGCCTGGAATTCAGCCTGGAACTGATCAATGGCGCCCATGTCGCGGTTTCGCCAGGGACTGGATTTGGAGAATATGGCGAAGGCTATGTTCGTATTGCCCTGGTCGAAAATGAGCAGCGCATCCGGCAGGCCGCGCGTAATATCAAGAAATTTCTCGCGGCCAAGTCCAATGGAGCTGATCGGGACGCCGCAGCCTGAGCCGCGACAGCCAGGACACGCGACAAGCTGCCAATTAGGGGCTAACGGAGCAGCATGAAAACTCTGAAACTCGGCATCGCCGGCCTGGGCCATGTTGGCTGTGGCCTGATTGAACTCGTGGAACGCCAGGCGGGCCTGCGCCTGCCAGGCGAGGTGCAGATCACGGGCGTGTCCGCGCGCTCGCGCTCGCGCAAGCGGCCTGTGTCCATAGAACCCTATAAATGGTTCGACGATGCTGCCCAGCTCGCTGTCAGTGACGACATCGACATTTTTGTCGAACTCATGGGGGGCTCTGATGGCCCAGCCAAGGTCGCCGTCGAAGCCGCGCTAAAGGCCGGCAAGCCGGTCGTCACCGCAAACAAGGCCCTGATCGCCGAGCATGGTCAGGCACTGGCCGATATCGCCGAAGGGCAAGGAATCGACCTGTTGTTCGAGGCAGCGGTGGCCGGTGGCGTGCCCGTGGTGCGCGTGCTGCGTGACTCGCTTTCAGGCGTTGAGATCGAACGTGTGGCCGGCATCCTGAATGGCACCTGCAATTTCCTGACGACAACCATGCTGGAAACCGGACGGCCTTATGCTGAAGTGCTGGAAGAGGCACAGCGGCTGGGCTTTGCCGAGGCTGACCCAACCCTGGATGTCTCAGGCATGGATGCCGCCTACAAGATCGCCATTCTTTCTGCCATGGCTTTTTCCGCCAGCCTCGACTTCTCAAAGGTTGCAATCCATGGCGTGGATGGGGTTGGCCTGTTCGATCTGAAACTGGCTGACCGCCTGGGCTATCGCATCAAACTGATCGCGGAGGGTGTGCTCACAGAAGATGGCGTCATCTGCCGCGTTGCACCAATGGCCCTGCCGGTGAGCCATCCGCTGGCCCAGGTGAATGGCTCGCTGAACACTGTGCGCATCGAAGGCGCGCCGCTTGGTGCGGTCACGCTGACCGGGCCAGGCGCCGGGCCCGGCCCAACGGCCAGTGCGGTGATGGGCGACATCGCCAAGCTCTTCAATCCGGGTGTGCGCTCGGCCTTTGGACGCGCCGCTCATCATGTGACGCGAAAATTCATTTCTGCCTCCGAGGAAGAACAGTCGGCCTACTTTATCCGCGCGCGCCTGTCAGACCGGTCCGGCGCCCTGGCGCGGCTGTCTGAGGCACTGGCTGCACATGGCGTTTCAGTCGACCAATTGCTGCAGGAAAGCGCCGGCGCGGACCAGGCCAGCCCTATTGCCATCGTCACTCATGTTAGCGCACGCAAACAGGTCGATGCGGCGATGGCACAGCTTTCGCAGCTCGACGTGCTGGTTGACGAGGCCCGTTTGATCCGTATCGAAGCGGGATAATATGGGTGGGCGCACTCTGCGGCCTGACAAGAAGGATACAACTCCATGGATAGCATACTCGCTGGCAGCCTGGCCGATGCAATGGTCCGCGTGACCGAACTGACGGCGATTGCCTCGGCTGAAGAAGTCGGGCGTGGGGACGAGAAAAAGGCTGACCAGGCCGCCGTGGACGCCATGCGCACGGCCTTTAACGCCATCGACTTCAAAGGCCGCGTCGTGATCGGCGAGGGGGAGCGAGACGAAGCACCCATGCTGTATATCGGCGAGGAAGTCGGCACCGGGCAAGGGCCAGAGATCGACATCGCGCTGGACCCCCTGGAAGGCACGACCCTGACCGCCAAGGCCATGGCCAATGCGCTGGCCGTTCTGGCCATCGCGCCGCGCGGTGGGCTGCTCTATGCCCCTGACACCTACATGGACAAGCTGGCCATCGGGCCCGGCCTGCCAGAAGGCGTGGTCGACCTGCATGAAAGCCCGGCCGACAATGTGAAAGCGCTCGCCAAGGTCAAAGGTGTAGACGCCACGCAGATTACCGCTTGCGTGTTGGACCGCACGCGCCATGCCGACATCATTGAAAGCCTACGCTCGGTGGGTGCGCGCATCAAGTTGATCACCGATGGCGATGTCGCTGGCGTGATCGCGACCACCGATCCGTCGACCGGTGTCGATATTTATATCGGGCAGGGCGGGGCGCCTGAGGGCGTGCTCGCCGCAGCTGCGCTGAAATGCGTTGGCGGCCAGATGCAGGGCCAGCTGGTTTTCCGCAATGAAGAAGAGCGCGCCCGCGCCACCCGTACCGGTATCAAGGATTTCGACAAGACTTACACCCTGCACGAGCTGGCCTCCAGCGAGACCGTGTTCTGCGCCACGGGCGTAACCGATGGTGACCTTCTGGGCGGCGTGCGCCAGGCAGGTGGGTTCATCACTACAGAAACCCTGGTCATGACTTCCGCTGACGGCATGGTGCGCCGCGTCAGCTCGCGCCGGCCAGTTTAAAACAGCACGTAGCAAGTAGGGTGCATGGAGGCCAAGGGCCGGTATCACCCTACTTACCCCGCCTTGGTGCATATCGCTTGCGCTCCATGCACCCTACTTGCTGAATCTAACTCTCTCCGCAGACACCTGCGAAAGCAGGTGTCCATGGACCATTCCGTCAACAGGGAGCGCCTGGCTACTTCTTTCGTCCATGGATGCCTGCCTGCGCAGGCATTCACGGCATTCTGTATATGCGTCAGCCGAAATTTGGACACGTCGAATAGCAAAGATATATCGCCTGACACGCGAACCTATCCAGCCATGCC
>JALEGE010000191.1 GCA_022760335.1 Hyphomonadaceae bacterium | reverse complement strand
GCTTCGGGCGCGCATACATAAAATCGTAACCGACGCTCCCACGGCAGCGTTGGTTCATTGAGAAATACCCCGGCTGGGTATCGAAAAACGACCGCCGGGAGAAAGAAGACATACGATGACAAAACAGTCCTATTGGCGCTTCGCAGCCATGATCGCGACCTCAATGGCCGTTATGTTCGGCCTGATGTATCTGCACACCTATGAGTTTTCTCATGTGCGCTGGAGCGAAACGCGCTTCTTCATGACACTCATCATGGGCGCGGCGATGGCCGTAATCATGCTCAGCTTCATGCTCGGTATGTACAAAGACCGGCGCATCAATTTTGGGATCTATGCGGGAAGCCTTCTGGTCTTTTTCTTGGCGCTCTGGCTCGTGCGCTCTCAGTTAACAATCGACGACCGCTCCTACATGAGTGCGATGATCCCGCACCACTCCATCGCGATCCTCACCAGCGAGCGGGCCGGGATTGAAGATGTGCGCGTTCGGGCGCTTGCCGATGACATCATCCTCGCTCAGCGCAGCGAGATTCTCGAAATGGAATGGCTCATCGAAGACATCAAAGAAAACGGCGCTGCCACGAGTGAAGATGTAGCCGCGCGGCGCCCGGTGCCGGACTTCGAAGTCAGCCTGAATGGCGAAGGAGGTGAGCGATGAGTCAGCAAAAATCAGCCGTGCTCTATCGGATGGTGATGGACGATCACATTTGCCCTTATGGCCTTAAATCCAAAGCCCTTCTGGAGCGGGAGGGCTACACGGTCGAAGACCACCATCTGACCACGCGCGAAGAAACCGACGCCTTCCGGGAAAAACACGGCGTAAAGACAACGCCCCAGACATTCATCGATGGCAAGCGGATCGGCGGTCACGACGACCTGATGAAATTCTTCAGCAAGGAGGTCAAAGACGAGAACGAAACGTCTTATGCGCCGATCATCGCCATCTTCTCGATGACGGCAGCGATGGCTTTGGCGGTGATGTGGTGGGGACGCGGCGAGGTGCTATCGATCCGCACCTTTGAGATGTTTATCGCGCTTTCGATGTGCGCTCTCGCCATTCAAAAACTGCGGGATCTCGAGGGCTTTGCAACACAGTTTCTGGGCTACGATCTCCTTGCTCAGAAATATGTTCGCTATGCCAAGCTCTATCCGTTCGGAGAGGCGGTGGCCGGTGTCCTCATGGTCGCCGGAGCGCTGACATGGCTTAGCGCGCCGATAGCCCTGTTCATCGGGACGGTCGGGGCGATCTCTGTCTACAAGGCCGTTTATATCGACAAGCGCGAATTGCGATGCGCCTGCGTGGGCGGTGACTCTAATGTTCCTCTGGGGTTCATCTCGCTCACGGAAAACCTGATGATGATTGCTATGGGCATCTGGATGCCGGTCAGCATGTGGTTTTAACGAGTTCTATTGGCCCGCTTGGCAGCAACCAGCTTGCTTGTTTGAGCGCGGCGCGCCTCAAAGCTTCGATTGTAGTTTTCGAGATAGCCGGACCACTCCGCTATGCGTGCGGAATGACTTGAGAAGACCCGATCCCGCGCTTCGCCTGGAGCAGGCAGATAGTCAGGATTCGGAGATGGCGGGGCCGGCTCCGGCGTGTAGGCCACGTAGTCGGCTGAACTCTCGCCGCTCATCGCTCTCTCCGTCTGCCCGCTTGGCGCTCGCGCCCCGGCAGTTGGTCGAAGTGCTTTTGATCGCTGCGCAAGTCCAAGAGCTGCTTCGCATGGCTTGAGCGTTCATTTCGGATAGCGCGCTGCAACGTTCGGCGCTCTTTGAGTTGGCCGAACACAAGATCCTCGCGCTCTTTCTGATCGCGCGCCTTCGACCGGCTTGCTTCAGCTTCATTCTCACGCCGGATCGCCTGGAACTTACCCGTCATACGCGACCACAGCCCGGAGAGGCCGCGCGGCAGTCTGGATGCCCTCTCTTTTGTCTCTTCGATGTGACGGGCTTTCTGATTGGTGTTCAATTCAGTGCGCGCCATCCGATGACGGTCGCGCATCAATGCAGCCTTGTGAGAGAGCGTTGCCGACCGGCTTTGAAATCCGGCGCGCACTTGCTGGATATGGCCTGCGATCACCGGCTTCATCGCGCTTGCAATCTCGCTCAGTGTTTCAGTGACGCTGGGCAGATCATCCTCGCGGCCCAGGCGCTGACGGACCTCTTTCGTTTTCAGGTTCAGCGTTCGCGCAAGGCTAAAGACTTCGCCTTGGGTATCGATGAGGACATGCCCCCGGAGGTCCCCCTTGGCGAGCCAGAGCCCCCGGTCTAAAAGCGCGGCCTTGAAAGCCTGCGGGCTATCGGAGCGATGCCAGCAATCCTGGACGGCTGCCTTGAAGAGGCGCGGATCGACACCGGATCGTTTGGATTGCTGCCATTCCGCCAGCGTGAAATTGTGCGGGTCTTTCAGGGCATTGTCCAGGAAGCCGCGTGGCATGTCCCAACCATGATCGAGGTAAAGCTCCCTCGAAATCGACTGGAGTTTTGTCTTATAGAATGACATCTGCTTTGCCGTGAGGGTCTCGCCATCAATTCGCGACCACACGCAATGCGCGTGCCTGCGGCCTTCCTTTTCGTGAAAGACGATGACGCGGGGCTGACCGGCGAGGCCCAGCCTGTCTTCGATACGATCAATAGCGTCCTCAAAGTCGCTGACAGGGACATCGGCATCTTCTGGCGGATTGAGGCTGAGCGAAAACAGATATTGCTTGCACTTGGTCGCCCGGCTGACCGCTTCGGCCTCTTTGAAGGCCTCTTTCAGATCGTCGGAGGCGAAGCCGCGCACATCATGGATTTCGACATGCTCGTTTTCATCGATGCGCATCAGATGAGCCGCGAGGCCCTGACCGCCGCTGCGCTGGGAGGCTTTGAGGATCATGAGCGCCCTCCGGCTTTCAGGCCGAGCGCTTCAATCAGCAACCGACGAATCTCAGCCACCATGCGGCAGGCTTCTTCAACATCGTCGATCACATCCGGCGTGAGCGGGAGCGTGCCCAAGTTGGCCGCCTTGGCGAGCTGGTTCAGATTGCTGGCGATCCGCGACTGGCCGAGCAGCGAAAGCGCCCTCGCAAGAGCTTCAGGGTTTTTGATCGCCTTAGTCGGCTTGCGGGCCGCGCCACGCGCTTTCTCATCGAAGAGACGACCCTTGATAAAGGCCCCAAGCGGCAGGCCATCCGCCCGCGCTTCAAGCCGGCGGCGTTCTTCCGCGCTCAGACGCAAAGAGAACGGAGCAGCCCGTGAAGTGGTCTTCTGGGGCGCAAACGCCTTCACGGCGTCCGCCCGTGCACTCGAATGGGCCTGGATCATGATTTCGGCCCGCTGAAAACGCTCGTATTTTTCTCGAGATACTCGGACCAGTCTGCTAGGATTTCAAAAAGGCGGTTCGAAGTTTCATCTTCGAGGTGCGCCATCTCTCTCTTTTGCTCCGCATCTCTGCGAAAGCGCGCTCACGCAGCCGTCCGGGCATGGCAAGCCAAGCAAGCTGCCACGTCCGGCGGCCACGCCAAGGCGGGGATATCGGGAGTCTGAGGCGGGCCTAGCTCTTCAGCCGCTTGAGATCGAGCTCAAACACCGCAGCGATCACGGCAAGCGCCTGGCGCTCTTCCTTGCTGATCTTGCTGCCACCAAACCAGCCGCCGCCCGAAGCATTGGCCACTTTGATGCCTGTGATGAACACACTGGCCACGAAATCCTGAAACTCACTCTCTGTCAGGGTTTCCTTCAGGAAGACCTTGATCAGTTCAGCGGAGTCAATCGTCTTCTGGAAATCCATCGATTCACGGATGTATTTTTCTGGATTGACCTGAGCCAGCTCGATCATCACCTCTCGGTGAAGCTCGTTCTTCAACAGCGCCGCCTTTTGAATTTCGTCGAAGAATGTCGCGATTTCCTTGCGGTCGATGTTGCCATCTGCGCCCGCCACGGCCGTGAAGACCTGAAATGGGAGATACTTCAGGAGCTCCCACTGTTCGCTTGTGAATCGTTCTTTCATAGTACTCCGCCTTCCAGTGCATTGGCCATTATAGGGTATCCCCCGAAACGGTCAGTCCTCAGTTTCCTGTTCGATCAATTCCGCATAAAGGTCGCCTGCACCCTGCAGACTTGGATTGAACCGCAGTGCCGACTCCAAGACTGGAATGGCTTGCGACGCATTGTTCAAACGGCACAGCTCCTTGGCATGGGCAAAATGCCGCTCGGCGATGGCATGCTGAACCCGTGTATCGGTGTGATCATGCTGCAGGGCACAGGATAAAAGCTGTATCGCCGCCGCGTACTCCGACGGCTTCGACAGTTGTTCTGCCGCCTTGCAGTGAACCTCGATCATCCGGGAGAGAACTGCGGGGTCGGCTGGCTCAGTTGCATAAGCCTGGTGGGATTTCTGAACCGCGGCATTGATCTGGCCATCTTCCAGCAACCGGTCGGCAGCCTCGAAAAGATCAATAACGGAGACCGGAAGACCGCTGCTCTCCGGCGTGGCGGAAGCCACATCCTCCGCAGGGGCTTGCTGTGCCCGCAGCGCCGACATGAGTTGCTCGGCCCCATCCAGATCATTGGCATCTAACCGCGCCTTGATCTCTGCAACGGTTGCGGCATGCTCCTCCGGGCCGCTGCTCGGAGTGGTGGGCTTGGCCGGCGCGGCAGGTTCCTCAACTGGCACGGGCGCTGTGGGCCGAACAGTCTTCAGATCCAGTATCAATCGCGGTGGAGCCCCACCATTTGCATCCTGACGGAACCGGTCGGATTCCTCAAACGGAGTTTCAAAGAACGTCATATTGACGTCTTCGGTGACATTGGCCGCTTCAACCGCAGCAGCCATGGCCACTGCCTCATTATCAGCCAGATGAACCAGTCCGGGGAAGCGCTCATCCAGCCAATGCGAAAACGGGAAAGCCCCCATAGAATCGCCTGAAGCGATCACCGCATCCAAATCGCCTGACGAAAGCTCATTTTCTTCCAGCATCGTGTCCAGAACATCGAGAGCCGCGGAGGCATCGGGCCAGAGGGCATTTGCGAATGCTGCTGAGGAGAGGGTCATACGAATATCCTCTCCATCGGTGACATCCTCTGGAATCGCCGCCTCAACTTCAGGATGACGCCCCAGATTACTCCGCGTCCGGCGCGCCATTTCATTGAGTGAGCGCCAATGATGCGGCTTGAAAGAAGTCAGACCCAGAACCACACCATGGTCGCGCAAGCCGATGATCAGCTGCTCCATCAGCTTTGCATCGAGATACTCATCGGTAATCGTGGGCAACAGCTTGGTGTCGACAATTCGCGTGCGCCCGCGCGCTGTTCGAACGAGAGCCGCTTCGGCATGGTCGTAACCGATATGAACCGAAAGACAGGTCATCGCCTGATCCTCCCCCGCCCCGAGCGTGCGCATGGCGAGCGGCGCGATATCGAACAGTTTCACTTCCGCGAGGCCACATTGACGCGCAGCCTGGCTCAGCAAATCCCGCTTCAGCGTGTTGATTCCTGTGGACACGGCGATGCCAAGCGGCACGTCCGGCCTGGCTCCAATCGATTCAAACACCTGGATATAGAGGCTGACCTGCATATGCAGCACATCCTCCAGAGTCCTTGAACCACGTGTCGGCAGGCCAGAGCCCACCGCCGAAAGCACGCTGGGAAAAGACACCCCGAGAGATGCCATATTGCCATGCGGGTTGAAGGCATGAGCCATGACATCTTGTTTTGACGAAACCAGATGGATTGGAGCGGGTCCGCCATCAGCATGATCAAACTTGGCCGCCCCCCATGACGGGCGCGACGTATCCAAGCCTAGTCCGAGCAATTTCTGGGACACGCTGTGCCCTCCCACATCCTATTCGACGCTTAACATTCCATCAGCAATCTCCGGCCCGCCACCACCCTTGGGGCTGTGCTGCATAGCTTGGGCAAGAATTACCTTGAGCTCATTGGTTGTTCGGTCGACAGCCACAGCGTCTCCCACTTTCAGGGCCTGACGAACCGCACCGGCGCTTTGCAGGACAGTCGTCGAAAATCTACCAGGCAGAGACTGGCCCACATTATCTGCCATGAACAGGAGGCTGGCGACCCCCGAGCCCATAATCTTGTTCTCCAGGTTCAAGCGAACCCGCATGCCGGCTTTCTTGTCGCCATCGGCCAACGCCTTTTCAGCCACGGCGATCGCATCGGTCAAATCGGCACGCTCCAGATCGGTGAGATGGACGCCATAGCCTTCATTGAAAACTTTCGCGGCTTTCATTGTCGGGCTTAGTTTCTCGCGCCAGTCGTCGATCAGACTGGAGGAGGTACGCCGTTGGCCGCGGGTCAGCGACCGGGTTTCGGAAATGCCGGTTCCGAGCACCTTCACTTCCACGGTCAGCACGCGGTTCTTGTCATAGTTGAAGGAAACTTCGATCGGCGTCGAGGTATCCAGCCCCTCGCGCAGCGGAATCTCGATCACGCCCTGTTGTTCATTCAAACTCGCCTTGGATTCAACGCCCTCATAAACAGGGATGCGAATGATGTTCATGTTCTGCTTTGAAGCATAGAACTTGCGCGATTTCGGCTCGCTCAGCGGATAGGGTGTACCCTTTTCAATGATCGGAACGAATGTATCCGGATCATTGTTCTCCACGGCCGCGATTCCGAGATTCATCGCCGTCACATGCTGGGTCGAGCCGCGACTTGTGTCGAGCTCAGACTGGGTGGCGCTTTCCTTCAGGGTGTAGCGCGAGGCCTGCACTGCCGCGCCAAGGGCCACACACTCCATGGGATTGACATCGCGCTTGATCGCCGACGGGTTAAACGTTTCCGACAACACCTCATGGACCATGGGCACCGCCGTCGATCCACCAACCAGCAAAACGGCTGTGACATCCTCCGGAGAGAGCGACTGATTGTCGAGAACCTTGTGGACCAGTTGGTGTGTTTCCTCGATCAGCGGACGGATCGCAGCCTCGAAATCCTCACGCTTGATGGCCAGGTCGATATCCAGCGGCCCGCCCTCCCAGACCCCGAAAATGGAACTCACAACTTCCACTTCGGACTGGGTGCTGAGGCCAATCTTGGCCTGCTGCGCCAATGGGCGCACCTTGCCGATAAAGGGCTGGCTCTCAGCCGCATCGAAGCCGTACTCCGACTTCACCCAATCGGCGATCCAGCCGATGATGATATTGTCGAAATCATCGCCGCCGAGCCAGTTATTGCCCTGCACCTCCATGACCGAACTGTTGTTCTGGGTCATCTGGATCAGGGAGATGTCAAATGTGCCGCCGCCGAGATCATAGACCAGAACACGATTACGCTCGGTTTCCCGCCCGATCCCGAAGGCTAGCGCGGCAGCGGTTGGCTCATCCAGCACTTCGAGCACTTCCAGGCCTGCCAACTGGCCCGCCTCACGGGTCGCCTCGCGCTGGCGCTCCTCGAAATAGGCGGGAACCGTGATCACCGCATGGGTCACTGTTTCTCCAAGCGCCAGTTCCGCATCAGCTTTCAACTGACGCAGGATCATCGCTGAAACTTCCGCGGGGGTGTAGGCCTCCTCATTCAGCAGCACCTTCACCCGCGCATCGGCCTCCACATCATTGGGGTCGGGCGCCAGTCGGAACCCAAACCGGTCGATCACTTCGTCAATCCGCGGCTCGCCATATTCGCGTCCCATCAGGCGCTTGATGGAGAAAATGGTATTTTGTGGCGCGTTCTGAGCATTGCCGACAGCCTGGTCGCCAACAATCACCTCACCCTCCGCGCTGCTGCGCCGCTTGCGATATGACACCACGGACGGGGTCAGCGCCGCGCCGCCGCGATTGCTCAACACACTCGGCATGCCGCGCACATCATCCATAACAGCGACGACGCTATTGGTCGTCCCAAGATCAATGCCGATCGCTTTCATTCTCCACTCTCCCCTGTCGCATCGGCGTCACTCGCGCCGCCTGCCTCCTTGGCAACGACCACTTCTGCCTTGCGAAATACGCGTCCGTTCCGGGTATAGCCACGCCGGCTCTCAACAAGAATCTGCTCTGGTGGCGCGGCGGCTTCGCGAGCCTCGACAACATAGTGAAGATCCAGATCCAACATCTCGCCTAATGCCGGAATTGGCTCCACCCCGCGCTCTTTCAAAATGAGCAACAGCTTCTTCTGCAATGTGGCCACCGACCGGGCCGGGACGATTTCATGTCCGTTGTCCACAAGCTTTTGAGAATGCACCTTCAGGGCGTCGATCTCGTCAAGAACGAGGAGAACATCCCCAATCAGACCAGTCATCTCTTTTTCATGCGCCTGCTGTTGGGTGTTCGCACGCTCTGCAGCATCCATCCCGCCCAGCATGTTGCTGAAGAAATCGCTGGCATCAGTCATGGCTGTCTCCAAAAACATCCCGAAAACTTGGCGCCTCTACGGGCGGCGGCACAGCCGTTTCAGCAGCGACTTGCCCCACACCGGCTATCGCCGCGTCGGGGTCGACCAGGGGCAAGGCCGCAGGCATTTTAACTTCGCCGTCCCATTCCTCCGGCCCAGTTGTGATCGCCGACATCACATCGGGCGGCCAGGAAATATTTTCCAGGCGCAGCGACGGCCACTCTGTCTGGTGCGCCTGGAGTGGGTAGTGGAGGAAATCCACTACCGAGCGCTGAACCGTCAGGCGCAAGGCATCCCAGGCCGCGCGCTCAGACGGGCCGGCACCGGGCATGAGGTCAAACATGCAGTCATTGATCTCGGTCTTGCCCGATTCCGGCGAGAGGCCAGCCAGCCCCTTCTGGCCCAGCGCCAATGACAACTGCATATAGGGGTTGCCGCCGGACCATGGAAAATCTCGGTCGGCCACCAACGTCGCCCCACCGGTCTGCACATCAAGAGGACGATCGACTGTCATAATTTGTAATCCTTGAATTCCTTGAGGATATCGGAGTCAGGACATTCCCGGAAAGCACGCTGGACCAGACTTTGAACTTCCGCGACCGGCTTGTTGGCGTGGATCAATGACCAGATCCAACTGTGATAGCACATGGCAATGCGCGCCCGCGCCTGGTCATCCGGTGGCGGCCCGATGGCGGCCTTGCGGTAAATCTCAAGCGCCTTTTCCAGATTGCCCTTGCCTTCTTCCAGCATGCCTTGTGTCACTGGATCCAGCGTCACCTCACCGCCACTACCAGCCGGCAGATCCCCGTCAGAGTGGATCATGGTGTCCACTTCGGCCAGTGTATCGCACCAGCCCTGAAATTCAGGATGCCCCGGAAAGACGCTGGCGACTTCTTCCTTGAAGGCCTTGGCCTCTTGCAGCAACGTTTCGGCACTGGCGATTTCATCATCCAGGAAACAAGAACGGGCCAGCTGCACCATCGCGGCAAACAGATTGATCAGCACCCGTGAATTGTTTGGCGAAAGCGCACGCGCCTTTTTGGTGTCCTCATAAGACACCTTGTACTCATATCGCTCATTGGCCATGTGCACGGCCCGGTCCGTCAAGGCCACAGCGAGCGCTTCATTGGTGTCCTCGGTATCCCAGCCCTTGCTTCGCAGACCATCCAACAAGAGGATGGCCTTGTTCAGGGATGTCAGGCGTACGCGCTCTTCAACATCAGCCTGCTTTGCGGCCATGCCCAGACTGATGGCCTTGTCCATGGCCTGCTTTCGGAACACCTCCGCCAATTGCGCGCGATGCCCGCGAGAGGACAAGGCCTGCATGGACTGGTCCCAAAGATTTCGCACCTCCGAGATTGAGCCTGTCTCTGATGCCAGTTCCGCTTCAACGGTGGCGCCATGTGAGAGCACGGTCAGATCCCCCAGCAGGCGCCGATCCTTGGCCGAGACCGTGGACGCAGCCTGCGCCTTGAGAGCATCGCGCATCTCGCCAGGACGTTTGGCCAGGAGCAAACCCCAGATCGGCGCAAGATCAGAAAAGCCGACAAGCGCCTGCCAACGCCAATCTGATGTTGGCATCTCGGCTTGCGCAAAATCCTTCATCCAGCTCAAAGCCGCCGGCATCACGCCAGCCAACGCGCTGGCCCTGGGCCCCAAAACGGCCTTCTCCGGCCCACCATACGGAAACCCGCCCGCTTCCATGACCGCGGCCGCCGCTGTATTCTCAATCGCAAAGCCGATCTCGAATTCGTTCGTCTCGAATTGCGCCGAAATCAGCTCATCAAACCAGAAACGCCGTATACGCTGACGCGCGGCTTCCAACTGGCTTTTCGAGATATCGTAGACCTTGCGGCGATCAATCCACCAATTATGCCAGAATCGATCATCTGCAAAAACTGACCCCCATGCCAGGATCAGAAGATGCCAATTGTCATCCTGCAAACTACCGGCATCTGCCTCGGTTGAAATGCAGCTGGCCGCACACAGGCCGAGATGATGCAACAGCCGGTAATCGTGCGGCGCGGCCTTGAAGGCCTCGGCAAACTTCTCGCTCGCCAACTTGTAGTTGCGAATGAGCGCCAGAAAAACCGCGCCATCCTCTGCAAGTTGATCGGCGATCCAATGCACCATGGCCGCCTGCGCGCTGCCATCCAGAGGGTGCCCGAGCCAGGCGGTGATCACATCATCCGGATCGCGGCACATTTTGACATCAAGCAACTTGCGGATCAGCGCCCTGGCCCGATCGGTTGAGGCGATCCGATATCCACTGAAATCAGCCAAGAGGCGCTTTTCCGGCAAGCGCAGAGCATCCCAGGCATCCCGCTCTGTCCGGCTCAGGCCGGCATCATTTGACTGAATATCGAAGGACTTGTCATTGATCTCAACCAGGGTTGCCGAAGCATCAAACCCCAGTGTTGCATAGGGCGAGGCGCCACCCTCCCAGCGCACGGCGGGATCGATCACGAAATCGCCCTGCGCCATGCTCTCCAGCGCCCCTACACAACGCTTGAGAAGGTTCAAAAATCTGCGCCAGGCGCGCACCTGATCGCCATCATCATCCTCAAGCAACCCGCTGAGGGCAGATTGCGCCGCGCCCCAATCGCTTTTCGAGACCGCGCTGAAAAAAGTGATCCATCCTGATGCCACATCGGCGAACTTGCGCGCGCGCTCATTGTCGGGATGCTCGCCAAGCAAGGTCTGCGCTGTCGCATAGTCGCCAGCCAGGATGCAGTCCTGGATGCGAGTGTGAACGGCGTGAGCGTGAGTTGTCGACAGCAGACCCTCAAGCTCGTTGCAGCCGGGCACAAACTCAAAGCCCCTGTCGGCCATCTCTTCGCGAATCTTCCGGAACTCTGACTGAACCGGCTTCAACTGGCCATATTGACCTGTCTCGATCGCCTTGGTGGCCTTCGCGCCCAGCTCCGCCACTTTCAGCGCCAGGGTCAGATTGGCCGGGTAATCGGCCGGCTCCAACTGACACATCAAGCCCACAGCCTCGGAGAATTCATGGCGGCTGAAACACTGGCTAACGCTGTGCAGTTTTTCCGACTTTTCCCGGAACTGCTTGATCGGCCGGGGGATCGAGCGGAGCGTTCCATCTTCCTCCGCGCCTTCCTGGACATATTTGTCGCAAAGATCCGACACGGAATTGTGCGCCTTTACCCAATCACCGCGCTGCCACTCGAACCGGATGACCTTCAGCTCCTCTTCAGCGCGCGCGAACATCTCGGCCCAGCGATCCACCGATGTGACAATCGCCTTGATGTCATTGTCGAGATCCTCAAGCCGCAGCTTGCGGGCATTGAAGCCGCGGATCGGCCGCATTGTTTCGGGCAGATCATGGGCGTTGGGAATCGGAATGCCATTCACCAGGATCGGAACGATTGGCAATTTGTGCGCCAGGGCCATCTCGATTTCCTGGCGCACGAAATCATCCTCATTGTTCAGGCGCCTGTATCCGTGCTCATCGATAAGCCAATGCTTGCTGATCACGGCGATCAGAAGATCGGATTTCCGAATGGCGTGCGATACGACGGTCTCGAACTGCTCACCGCCATCAATGCTCTGCAGATCAAAGAACACCTCAAACCCGCGATCGCGGAGCGCATCGCGAATTGGCACGGCATTAAAGCCATCCACACGCCTGTAAGAGATAAAACAGGTGATCATTTGCGTCCCAACCTATCCCCATGGCAGGAAGGTTACCGACCAGAGAGAAACATTCAACCAAGAATTGGTGACTGCGTTAACTCTTTTGCCATCTTGCCACCAAATTAGCCGTCTTCACCGGGCTGTGACGGCCTGGAGCGAACCGATTTCAGCAGATCATCAAGCGAAGATTTGCTGGCATCCTTGCCGCCCGGTTCGGCTTTCGGTGCCGGACGGGGCTCTGGCGCCGGGGCCGGCTGTGCCGGGGAAGGCGTGCCCGGGACCATCGACCTCAATAGCGAGGACTGATTGTTCAGACGCCCGACAATATCGCGGATCTCGTCATTATAGGGATCCTGGACCAGCCACTCGCGTCCCAGCCGCACGCCCTCTTCCATCATTTCCAGTGCTTCAGCGGGCCGCTTGGAAGCAAGTGACTGGGTGCAGGCATGCAAGGCAAAAATCAGATTTTGGCGCACATACAAAGAATGCGGATAGATTGACTTGGCCTTTCGCAAGAGCCGGACAGAGCCCTCATAATCCTGGGAATCATTGGCAATCCGCACGCCATCCTGGGCGATGGCATTCGCCAGGTTCTCAAGCAGCTCCTCATCCTTGATCACACTGCTGACTGCATCGAGAATATTGAGCGCGGCCTCAAACTTGCTGGCACGCTGCAGATCGACAGCCCGACGCATGGCCTTGTCGCCCAACCGCTCGGCGACCAGCTCGCCCTGCCCCAGCGCTTCGGCAAGCTCGATGGCAGATTCTATGTGCTGGCGAATACGGTCAGCGCTTGGCTGGCTATGCGACAGCGCGGTTTCCGACAGCGAAACCAGCGTATCCAGCATCAGCTTCTTGGCGCGCTCTACAAAACGAGCTTCCGAACCTGGCGCATAGAAGGCCGGATTTTCCACTTTCCAGTCCTGCTCATAGGCCTTGCCGCTCTCCACATCGGCAACCCCCGCACGCAGAAGCGACAATGCCGCATCCGTCTGACCTGTTTCCAGGAGCGCCTTCGGCACGCCCAGGCTTGAAAACAGGATCTCCAAAGTCTCCAGCCGCGCATCCCCATAGTTTTGCTCAATGCGCTGATGGAGCGCGCGAAAGGCAGGGAGAAGGCCAAGTGTCCGAACAGCCCGAGGGCCCGCACAGACAGAGGCGGTGGCATCATCCCCCCCGCCAAGGCCGCCATATTGGGCGACCAATCGCGCAGCCTCCAACTCGGCCTGGAACAGGACCGGCAAGCGCCCCAAGGCCTCGCTCGTCTCCGTGCCCCCCGCAGAAGCCGCGACCGAAGTCCAAGGCGCCATCAAGGACTTCATATGACGCTCAAGCCCTTCGATCAGGCCTTCTGGATCGAGATCATCATAAGGCCGCACGGCGAGCCAATCGACCAGATAGGCCGTATCGCTGCAGGCCACAGCAAAAAATCCTACGGCCTGCGTCCAGTGCTCGCGGGCCGCATCCAGTTTATAGGCCCGGGCTGCATTCGCTCCGCGCACGAGATGGAAAACGGCCAAGGCGTGGGACTGCCGGGCATCGTACACCATATCGGACGAAAGCGCCTCTTCCAGAAGAGGTGCATGGCCGAGGCTGGCGGCAAGACCAGCCAGGTTGCCCAGCGCCTCCGCGGCCATTGGCAAGCCTGTAAAAAGCACCGCTGCGTCGACACGGCTTGTCGCGGCGCGGGCCGCTACGGCCGTGTAATCACCTTCGAGATAGTCGAGCACGAGCGCAATTTCCTCGGCCCGGCTGGCGGCTGGGTGCGTCTCAGGCACGCGTTTCAATGCAGCCCTGGCCGCAGCGGGATCACTCATATGCGCGGCGGCCATTGCGCACATCACACTGGGGTATCCCATGCCGCCTTCTGACAGGGGCGGTGTCGCGCCCGTCTGGACATATGTAATCAATGCGTGGAGCTCACTGCCCTCTGGCGCCTTCGCCGCGGCCTCTACCAAGTCGCCCTGCACCGCCTGAGCCGCTGCAACCGCTTCATCGCGCTCCAGGGAAGAGAGGCCCGCCTGAGCGGCAAAACTGGAGACCAGTGCAGGATTTCCCAATTTGACCGCAGCGAGCAGGCCTGTCCGTGGAGAGACACCAGCCGCGCTGCTGACATTGCTGGCCACGACATACTTGCCAGCGATGTAAGCTATCGTCGCAATCATCCGATCAAGCTGTCGGGTCTGGTCAGGGTTCAGACTGGGATGACGCTTGCGAACTGTCTTAAGCGCAGACAGGCCAAGCTCGGCCAAACCGTCTTGCGCCGAATCTCCTGCCACCTGGACAAGCAGTTGCGCGCCAAGCGCCTCTGCCAGCTGCGTCACCGCCGCGGCCGGCAAACACTCGACTGGAAGCCCGGCTAAACCGAGCAGGGCACTGCCGGTTTCGTCATTATCGGCCAATTGCACGAGCTTGTTGAAGCGATCGCGCGCAGAAATGTCGGCCTTGATCCGCTCTGCATCCTCACCGGTGAGCGACTGTCCCAGAGCCTGGTTCACGAGACCCCGGCTCGCGGCGGCAAGGCTGGAGGCAATATGCCAGCGTGCATCCCGCCGCGCTTCAGGCACGTCAGACAAAGCCAGATCGATGCCGTCGCGATCGGCATATTGCAGGCCGAGCATGATGACCGCTTCAGCCGCCACATCGGCGTAGGGCGTTTCCAACAAATTCCGATAGCGCTCAATCGCCGCTTCGATGTCGCCAAGGGCTGCATCAGCGCGCGCCTCCAACCACACTCTGCGGTCATCAGACTCCGAAACGACCAGATCGGCCAAAAGACCACGGGCTGTCAGGGCATCGCCAAGATGCAAACAGGCTTCCGCCCAATCAAGCTTTGACGCATGCGGCAGCTCCAAGCCGCTATCGGATAGGTGCGCGTATATTGACCGCGTTTGCCTATACTGGCCGAGCTGAAAATCGACATGCGCCTCAAGCAGCCTGTCACCCGATCTACGCTCCGCGTCCGGGACCAGCGAAAGCGCAGCGATAGCATCATCAGGCCGGTCCAGATGCGCATATACCAGGGCGCGCAGCCGGTTCAGCTCGACACTCCCCTCATGAGAGCCCGGCAGGCTTTCAAGCTCTTTCGCCGCGTTTGCATACCTGCCCTCGCACGCATCCATCATGGCCAGGTGAAACCGTGCCCATGGTGGTGCGCCCACAATGGCTGCCAGGCGCTCATTCCATTTGCGCCACTCAGAAAACTTCGCCGGCAAGGAGGTTTTCGGCTTCAGCCGAGTCTGCAAGACACCCGAAACTTCCAGGATCAGCTCGGGCGCGCCCGGTGCAAGCACAGCCAACCCATCCAGGCAATAATCGATAGCACCATTCAGATGAGGCGCATTGACACGAAGACCTTCTGCCACCGCCAAAAGACCTTCGCGGTCATCAGACTCACTGGCCGAAAGATAATATGATGCCGCGCTTTCCTTATGCCCGGATTGCGTCGCACAGCGCCCACAAATCCGAAAGGCATGTTTTCGCAGTCGGGCATCACCGGGCTCGCGCCCACTGGCTTTTTCCAGCACCTTGTCCGCGGCAGCATTGGCCTCTGTATAGCGTTTTCGCGCCAACGCGGCTTCGGCGTCACGCAGATATTCGCTCGCCGACTTGCCCAAACCAAACATCGCTCTGTCCCCATAAAGCCTGCTGCAAGACGGAGCCAAGCCGGCGTGAACAAGTCAAGCGTGATCACAAGACGAAAGGGAGAATTATCGCGCACTCAGGTCAAACCGGGCACACCAGAAAGCGCCCCAAAGCATATGTGGAAAGTGCTAATCGAAAAGCTTTGACACGCTTTCCTTGTTGGCGATGCGGCGGATCGCTTCGCCAAGCAGCGGCGCGACGGTGAGGATGCGGAGTTTCTTGGACTCCAGGTCTTCCTCGCGCGGCTTGATCGTGTCGCAGGCAACGATTTCATCAAGCGCGGACTCTTCGAAATTCTGCACGGCCTGTTTGGAAAACACACCATGGGTCACATAGGCCGCCACCCCCGTCGCGCCCTCCTTTTTCAGCGCGGCGGCCGCATTGCGCAGGGTGCCGCCGGAATCGCAGATATCGTCGACAAGGATGCAATTGCGCCCTTCCACATCGCCGATAATGTTCATCACCTCGGAAACGCCCGCCTTGGGCCGGCGCTTGTCGACAATGGCGAGATCCACGCCCAACCGGTTGGCCAGGGCGCGGGCGCGCACCACGCCGCCGACATCAGGCGAGACAATCATCAGCTGGCGCAGCTTGTAGCGCCGGCGGATATCCTCCTCGATCACCGGGGCGGCGATGAGATTATCCGTCGGCACATCGAAGAAGCCCTGGATCTGACCCGCATGCAGATCCATGGTCAGCACGCGGTCAGCCCCGGCCGCAACAATCAGATTGGCCACCAGCTTGGCCGAAATCGGCGTGCGGCCATCGGTTTTCCGGTCCTGGCGGGCATAGCCGTAATAGGGGATCACGGCGGTGATGCGCTGGGCCGAGGCGCGCTTGAGCGCGTCCAGGCAGATCAGCAGTTCCATCAGCGTATCGTTCGCCGGATAGCTGGTGGACTGGATGACGTACACATCCTCGCCGCGGACATTCTCGTTGATCCGGATAAAGACCTCATTGTCTGAGAAGCGTTCGATCCGGCGCTCGGTGAGCGGCATGTCGAGATAATCGGCAATCGCCTCGGCAAGGGGCGTATTGGCGGTACAGGAAAGCAATTTCATCACGGGACGCGGGCTCCGGCGAAGGGCGTGAACTGGGCAGGCGGCGAGACTGTCACGTCTCTGTCGCAAACATGGAGCGCGCGCAATGTTGGAAAGGGTGTTTTTTGCCTCAGCGTGGCAAAAGCCCGATGACTGAGGCATTCCGGCCATAGTCCGGTTCGCCGGCATGGGTGCGCCGGCGATTGGAAAACCAGGCTGGATCGGCGCAGGTATCGTGAGGCAGGCAAGCGACCTGGGCCAACCCCAAATCCACAAGCTGCGCGCGCACATAGCCTGTCAGATCGAACTGCCAGCGGTCGCCTGTGCCGGGCACAAACCAGGCCGAATTGCCTGGATTTTCAGCCAGAAAACGGGCGCGGAACTCTGGGCCGACTTCATAGCTCGTCTGCTGGATTGCAGGACCAATGGCAGCTTTGATCCGATCTGCCCGTGCGCCGAGATCTTCCATCGCCGATACGGTCGACGCGCACACACCCGCCAGCGCGCCTTTCCATCCCGCATGGGCCGCGCCGATCACACCGGCCTCTATGTCGGCAAACAGCACCGGTACGCAATCGGCAGTCAGAATGCACAGGCCGATGCCCGGCGCACACGTCACCATGGCATCGGCCTCTGGGCGCTTTGCCCAGGGTGCGGTGACCTCCACCACATCCCGGCGATGTACCTGATAGCACGACACCATGGAGGCAAGCCCGAGCGCGCCGCGCACGCGACCCCGATTTTCCTCGACCAGGCCCGCATCATCGCCCGAACCAATGCCGACATTCAGACTGGCATATATACCGGTGGACACCCCGCCCGCGCGCCCAAAAAACCCATGGGCGAGGCCAGGTTGCCCCTGCAAGATCGCAGCTGTCTGAAAAGGTGGCGGGCTCATCACTTCTGCCATAGGCGCAAATGCCGGCCGGATGAAGGCTTGACCGAATCTCCGCGCGCCGCCATGCGAGAGCCCATGAGCACACCTGTCACCGTTTCCGTTCGCCCTCTGCCGCATTTTGAAGGACTTGCGCTACCCGCTTATGAAACCGCGGGTTCGGCCGGCCTGGATGTCCGCGCCGCCGTGCCGGAAGACACCCCGCTGGTGCTGGAGCCGGGCCAGCGGGCCATGGTCGAAACTGGCCTCAGCGTCGCCATCCCGGAAGGCTATGAAATCCAGATGCGCCCGCGCTCTGGCCTGGCGGCAAAGCACGGCATCACCTGCCTGAACACGCCCGGCACAATCGACAGCGATTATCGCGGCGAACTGAAAGTGATCCTGATCAATCATGGGGCCGAACCCTTCACCATCGCCCGCGGCGAGCGCATCGGCCAAATGGTGCTCGCGCCTGTCACGCGTCTGGAATGGGCAGAAGTGGACACCCTGCCAGAAACCGCGCGCGGCGCTGGCGGCTTCGGCTCAACCGGACGCTAAAGCACGATCTTCAGGCGACTCGGGCGCGCAAGCTCTCGCTTGGCTGGCGACCCATCCAGGCCAGGAAATCATCACAGCTGAGCGGACGTGAGATCAGATAACCCTGCGCGACATCCAGACCGAATGTCTGCACGCGCTTCAGATCCGCAGGCGTCTCAATCCCCTCCGCCACAGTGCGCAAGCCCTGCAAGCTGGCAAGACGCACACAAGCCGTCAGCGTTTCGTGCGCAAAGGCATCATTTTCCGCCCCCTGCACAAAGGCCTTGTCGACTTTCAGCTCGGTGAAGGGAAACCGGCGCAGCTGGTCTATGCTCGTCGCGCCAGTGCCGAAATCATCCACACTCAGGCGGAACCCGGCAATGCGCAGACGCGAGAGCACTTCCAGCGTATCGGCCCCGAAATCCAGGAGGCGGTTCTCGGTCACCTCCAGCGTGATATCAGACGCTTTCAGCCCAGCAGCCCGCACCCGCGAGCTCAGCGCGTCGGGAAGGTCACGCTCTTCCAGCGAGGCTGGGCTTATATTCACCGAAGCCCCGGTCGGGACGCCGGCGCGGCGCCAGGCCAGAAGATCATCAAGCACCGCCTCAAAGATCCGGATCGTCAGAGGCGTGATCAGCCCATGAGTTTCCGCCGCAAGCAGATAGCCGGCGCCAGACACCAGGCTGCTATCCGGCGCGCGCAAACGTAACAGCGCTTCCGCACCGCTGACCCGCATATCCTTCAGGCTGATCTGGGGCTGGTAAACCGGCACAAGGCGATCAGTGTCCAGGATCGCGATCAGATCCGCACGCGAAACCGCTCGCAGGGCTTGCGCGCGCCGTGTCTCTGGCACCGCCCTGATCAGTGCGTCCAATTCGGCGGCGCGCAGGGGTTTCGACAGGGCTCCAGCAATCCGGATGCCGATCATCTCGCCCACCATGCGGACTGAGGAAATGACCTCACCGGCCTCGGAACTGACAATCGCGACTGCGCCGGAATAGTGCAGATCAGCCAGCGCGCGCAGGACATTCACCCCGTCCAGGCCCGGCATGTTCAGATCCAGAAGGATCAGATCAAAAAGATCCGGCGCGTTCTTTATTTTGGCAAGCCCATCCGCCCCGGTGGCAAGGCCGGTGACGTGCCGCACGCCACGCGAGATCAGCAGATCCTCGGCCATGGCGAGGAAAAGCGGATCGTCATCGATCACAAGGACACGATGGGTCATGGAAAGCCTCTGATGCGCCTGGGTGAGCACATCAGGACCGGCAAACCTAAAACAATTCATGAACCGCAGGCCCGACCCGGACAGATCTGCGCGAAAACGCCAGGCTGAAAGCCTTCTCAGGCCGCCACGGCAATCTCCGGCTCGACCTCCAGCATATCTTGCCTGGTCGGCCAAAGCGGATTGAGCCCCGCTTCGAGATCCTCAAGAATCAATCTGCGCCGCGCCGCGCATCCCGTCTCCAGCAAGAGCACGGCATCCCCGCCATAGCGGGCTGCGTCGGCCTGGGCCCAGAGCGGCTGGACATCATGGGCGCGCCCACGCAGGGCGCACATGCGGATGACGCGCCAGCCATAGTGCTCCGGCACGGCAAACAGCACCACGCCCTGGCGCGTCGGCCAGTCGCCGCCCGCATCGACCAGGGTGAAAACATGGGTGCGTCCCGATTGTCCGCGAAAGCTTACTGGCCGTTGCATGTTCTGTCTCCGTTCTTGTTTCGCGGTTATATTCCTTTTTTGTTCTCTCGCAAGAATTTTTTGGTAAACGAAGGGTTAAAATCAGTATTATCAGGGCTCTACCAGAGCGGTGGCAAACCAGATCAGTGGCGCCTGGCCATGCAGATCGCCGGTCACGCTTGGCCGGTCGAGATAGTATTGCGCATCGCGGGACTGGCCGGTGCCGACGCAGACATCCGGCAGGCGGCCATCCTCGCCGACCCGTGCTGCGAGCGCCGCCCAGGCACGCTCATAGGCGGCGCGGTATTTCGGATCGGTGAGGATGCCCTCGCGCACGCCGACCCGCAGGGCAAAGCCGAACATGGCCGTGCCGGAGCTTTCCTCCCAGGCCTCGGGATAGTCGATCAACTGACGCCACATTCCGCTGGGCGCCTGATACGCGACAAGGGCATCCATCATTTTCAAATAGCCCGCCAGCACGTCGGCCCGGTTGGGGTGCTCTTCCGGAAGGATGGAAATGACTTCGGCAAAGCCAGCGGCGACCCAGCCATTGCCGCGCGCCCAGTAAAAAGGCGCGTCCGGCCCGTGATGAAAGAGACCGTTCGGCTGCTGCAGGCGGTCGATATAGGCCACGGCCATGGCGGCAGCGCGGTCGGCATAAATATTGTCGCCCGTCGCGCGATACGCCTGAGCCTGCAGCGCGCCGATCATCCAGACATCGTCGATCCAGAACCGAGTCTGGTATGTAAGGCCATCCTCGCGGGTTTCGCTCCACTGCTCCTCGGCAAGGTCCCAGCCATAATCCAGCGCCGCCTTGTCGCCGGTCTGGAGATAGATCTCGAGCGGCCAGACACCATAGACATTGGCATCGACATGATTGCGGGAATTCGGGATAGCCTCGTCGAGGATACGCTGGTGGCGCGCGGCGATGGCGGCGACCAGGGCCTCATCTCCGGTAAGTCCGCCCAGTTTCGCCGCGCCATAGGCCGTCGCCGCATCGGCATAATGAGGCGCGATAACCTCATCGACTTCGTACATCATGATCTCTTCACGTGAGATGTATTCAGCCGCTGCACGCGCGCCGATTTCGGCGGGGTCGGCCTGGATGTCATCCACCGGAGTGTGCGCACAAGCGACAAGCGCCAACCCTGCCAATAGTCCCGCTGCTTGCTTCCAAACCTGCCGCATTCTCGCCTCCTGATTTGTCGCAAGCCTAGGCCAGCTGCGTGTCTTGCGCGAGCCCTATTGCTTCCCCACATCCGATAAGAAGGTGCTGCTGCTGAGCGGGGCGCCAGAGTTCAAATCAGGTTCGACCCTCCGGGGTGCGGACCGTCAAATCTGCCTTTGGAAGGGGATTCAAGATGAATCTAGACCAGTATACCGAACGTGCGCGCGCCATCCTGCAAAGCGCGCAGACCGCGGCCCTTGCGGCCGGTCACCAGACGCTGAGCCCTGAGCATGTGCTGAACGCCATGCTGGAGGATCGCGACCAGCTGACAACCAATCTCATTCGCGCCGCTGGCGGGCGGCCTGAGCTTGTGGTTCAGGGCGTCGATACCGCGCTCGGCAAACTCCCGCGCGTGACCGGCGGCGACGGCCAGTTGCGGCTCGACCAGAAGGGCGCGCAACTTTTTGCGACCGCCGAGAGCGGCGCGAAACAGGCGGGCGATAGTTATGTCACCGTGGAGCGCCTGTTGCTGGCGCTTGCGGCTCTTCCCGGCACGCCATCCACCACCGCGCTGAAGGAGGCTGGTGTCACCGTGAAGGCGCTGGAAGGCGCCGTGGCCCAGCTGCGCCAGGGCCGCACGGCTGACAGCGCAACCGCCGAAGAAGGCTATGAGGCGCTGAAGAAATATGCCCGCGACCTGACCCAGGATGCGCGCGACGGCAAGCTCGACCCGGTGATTGGCCGCGACGAGGAAATCCGGCGTACTGTCCAGGTGCTCTCGCGCCGGACCAAGAACAATCCGGTCCTGATCGGGGAACCGGGCGTCGGCAAGACCGCCATCGTCGAGGGCCTCGCCCTGCGCATTGTCGATGGCGATGTGCCCGAGAGCCTGAAGGACAAGAAACTGATGGCGCTCGATATGGGCGCGCTGATCGCCGGGGCGAAATTCCGCGGCGAGTTCGAGGAGCGGCTGAAAGCTGTCCTGAACGAAGTGCAGCAGGCCGAGGGCGGCATCATTCTCTTTATCGATGAGATGCACACGCTGGTCGGCGCTGGGAAAAGTGATGGCGCGATGGACGCGTCCAACTTGTTGAAACCCGCTCTTGCGCGCGGCGAGCTGCATTGTGTCGGCGCGACCACGCTGGATGAGTACCGCAAATATGTCGAGGGTGACCCGGCGCTGGCACGGCGTTTCATGGCGGTGTTCGTGGATGAACCGAGTGTGGAGGACACGATCTCCATCCTGCGCGGCCTGAAGAGCCGGTATGAGAGCCATCATGGCGTGCGCGTTTCCGATGCGGCCATCGTCTCAGCCGCGACCCTGTCGAACCGCTACATCACAGACCGTTTCCTGCCCGACAAGGCCATCGACCTGATGGACGAGGCCGCCTCTCGCCTGCGCATGCAGGTGGATTCCAAGCCGGAAGAACTCGACGAGATCGACCGGCGCCTCTTGCAGCTGAAAATCGAGGCTGAGGCGCTCAAGAAGGAGAAAGACTCCGCGTCCAAGGAGCGCCTCTCCACGCTGGAAGGCGAGATTGCCGAATTGCAGGCCGAATCTGACGATCTCACCACGGCCTGGGCGGCGGAGAAGGAAAAGCTGAAAGGCGCGGCGTCGGCGAAAGACCAGCTGGCCAAGGCTGAATCCGATCTCGCCGAAGCCCAGCGCACCGGTGACCTCGCCCGCGCCTCGGAGCTGAAATACGCCACCATCCCGGCGCTGGAAAAGCAGATCGTTTCGGCCGAGGGCGCAGAGGATGGCGCTGATGGCGGGCTTGTCTCCGAGGTCGTGCGACCTGAGCACGTCGCGGCTGTTGTCTCCAAATGGACCGGCATCCCGGTCGACAAGATGATGGAAGGCGAGCGGGAAAAACTCCTGCGCATGGAAGAGGCGCTCAGGAAACGCGTGGTCGGCCAGGAAGAGGCGCTTGCTGCGGTGTCGAACGCGGTGCGCCGCGCCCGCGCCGGCCTGCAGGACCCCAACCGCCCGATCGGCTCTTTCCTCTTCGTCGGCCCGACCGGCGTCGGCAAGACCGAGCTGACCAAGGCGCTTGCCGGCTTCCTGTTCGATGATGAGACCGCCGTCCTGCGGCTGGACATGTCGGAGTTCCAGGAGAAGCATTCGGTTGCCCGCCTGATCGGCGCGCCTCCGGGCTATGTCGGCTATGACGAGGGCGGCGTGCTGACCGAAGCGGTGCGGCGCCGGCCCTATCAGGTTGTCCTGTTCGACGAGGTGGAGAAGGCCCATCCGGACCTCTTCAACACGCTCTTGCAGGTGCTCGATGATGGCCGCCTGACCGATGGTCAGGGCCGCACCGTGGACTTCAAGAACACGCTAATCATCATGACCTCCAATCTCGGCTCTGATGCTCTGGCATCCGGCGAGAGCGGAGAGATCAGCGAGGGCGTGCGCGAGCAGGTGATGATGGCGATCCGGGCTCATTTCCGGCCGGAATTCATCAACCGGATCGATGAGATCGTCTTCTTCAAACGGCTCGGCCGCGATGAGATCGACCATATTGTCGACATCCAGATGGCAAGGCTCGACCAGTTGCTGGCTGACCGAAAGCTGACCGTGGACCTCACCGAAGGCGCGCGGACATGGCTGGCAAATCGCGGCTATGACCCGGTCTATGGCGCCCGGCCCCTGAAACGCGTGATCCAGAAGGAACTCCAGGACCCGCTGGCGCGGCTCATCCTGGAAGGCCGGATCAAGGATGGCGAGACGATCCAGGTGGATGTCGAGGCCGATACGCTCACCATCAATGGCGTGCCCAATATCATCGCCAAGGGCGCCGCGGCGCTGAACTAGGCTGTGAAAACCCGAGAAGAGCCGGCCATGTGCCGGCTCTTTATAGATCTGATGAGGTGACACAGGGCTGCTGGCACAGACGCGCAACTCTCCAATAAGCACTCTTTAGAGACAGGAAAATCGCGCAATTCGCGAATTTTTTCAAAAAATGACTCCCACGTCACCTTCCAGAAATGCAAGAACTCTATCCGCTTAACGATTGAATTTCCTTGAAAAATATTGCAGCGCAACAAACTTTCGTCTTTTATGCATGGCAGGATTGCATCTGAATGGGTAGCTCTCGTGCTGCAATTGCGAAATATCGCTGCAGTCGCGAACGCTCAAAGGGTTCCTCCCACCCTGGGTTCGTGGCGCAACATGGAAAGGGGCATCATGTTCCGCACCACACTCACACTCGCCGCCGCCGCCACGATTTGCGGTCTTGCCCACGCTGATGAGCCAACCACGGTGACAGCCAAGCTGACCTACGAGCCCGCCAAGCTCGCAACTTTCGACGGTGCAACTGAAACACTCGCTTCACTGAACCGTCAGGCGCGTCGCGCTTGCCGTTCGATCAGCCTGGTTTCGGCCGGCTTCAGCTATGATGAAACCTGCGCCAAAAGCCTGGTGGAAAATGCTGTCTCCGAGATTGGCCACGAAAATCTGGCGGAAACCTATGCCGCCCTGGAAGCTGTAGAAAGCGCCTCCTAAACCTGATCTGCGCCCTTGAAGGTGCATCAAATGACCGCCCGCCAGGAATACCTCCTGGTGGGCGGTTTTTTGTTCAGCCGCCGACAGGCGTGTCTGCCTCACCTGAAGTGAGGACCAGGCTCGCCCCGAGATCTGCGCGCATGTCATCCACATCGGCCTTGCGGGCGAGGAATTCCTCCATCATCTCGGGAGTTTCGGAGAGTTTCCGCCCAGTAGGGAAATTCAGGCGCATGGCATCCACATGCCGGCCATTGACCAACACTTCATAATGCAGATGCGGACCGGTGGACGCGCCAGTGGAGCCGACATATCCGACAATATCCCCCTGACGCACGCTGCGTCCGGAGCGGATACCAGGACCATAACGCGACATGTGGGCATAAGCGGTCTGATAACCGTTGGCGTGGCGGATGCGCACATAATTGCCATACCCGCCATAGCGCGAGGCGCGCTCCACGGTGCCATGTCCTGCAGCATAGATCGGCGTACCGGTCGGCGCCGCGAAATCAGTGCCTTTGTGCAGGCGCGTATAGCCACTGATCGGATGGCGGCGATTGCCGAAGCGCGAGGAAAGCCGCGCCCCATTGATCGGGGTTTTCATCAGGAACTTGGTCGCCGAATCGCCATTGGCGTCGAAATAGTCCGACACTTCATCATCGCTGGGCACATGATAATAGAAGTCGCGAGCCAGTGCCTTGCCGTCCAACGAGGCGAAAATCACATTGCCAAGCCGCACGGGCCGGCCACGCTCATCCACCATGCTTTCATAGACGATCTCAAACTTGTCGCCGGGATGGATCTCACGTTGGAAGTCCACGTCATAGGCGAAGATCTTGGCAAAATCGACAACCTGCTGGTCGCCAGCGCCCTGCTGCAGGGCCGCTTCATAGAGACTGGTGGTGACCTCGCCGGCGACACGCAGCGGCGCAGCGGTGAGGCGCGCCTGCAACCGGGTGGCATCAAAACGCCCGTCTTCGCGCGCGGTGCTGATCAGGGAGGTTTCCGCCTCAGAGCGCAGATTGACAGCGACCAGGCGTGCCGGCGCATCCTCTTCGCCACCGGCTTCCAAGGTCAGCGTGGCGCTGAGGCCGGGGCGCACGCGGCGCGGATCGATATAGTCTGCCTCAAAAATCGGCTGCAGCGCGCGGTGGGCTTCGGCCGGGCTGGCGCCAAGATCGATCAAGAGATCCGACAGGGTCTCGCCACGGCCCAGCCTGCGCGACACCTGGGTCAGGCTGCGCGGCTCGACAGCGAAATCGGCTGTGGCCAGTTGAGCAAGATCACCAAAGGCGGCCAGTCCGCTTGGGCGTTCGGCCTGGCCGGTGGCTTCGGCCTCGCCAATGCCGAGCCTCTGGGTGACCATGGCCCCAATCAGGCCGATACCGGCCACGCAGGTCAGCGAGATCACGCCGATCTGAATTGGGGACACCTTGCTGGATGGCTTAGCCGACATGACGGATCCTCTAAACTCTACCAGCGGCCACTGACGCATGGAAACATCAGTTCCGCTATATTCACCCCCGGGCCTTTAAACTTCCTGAAAAGGACGCGATTTTCAAGTTTCAAAGACTGCAGGGCCCTTTGGCTGAGCAGGCAAGAAGTGGACCGCGCGTGACGCAGGCTAAGACAGGTTCGGCCCGCCGGCTCTGGGCATGGGCATTTTGCGCGCTCTTGCTCGTGCTTGCACTGGGCATCGCGGCCGCCTGGATCTGGCGCAAACCGCTGGTCAGCTGGGCTGCAGAGACAAGCTGCGCCCAACATGGCCTGATTTGCCGTTTCGAACTGAAGCAGGTCTCACTGGATCGGATCACGGCGGATGGCGTTTCTGTTTCAGCCCGGAACGGTGAAACACCGCTGGCGGCAGAAAGGCTCTCGCTCGACCTGGTCTGGGACAGCCCGATTTCGCCTCGCCTTACCGCACTCAGCGCCAGCGCCCCGCGTATTCGCGCCGCCTTTGATGGCCAGAATGTCAGCCTGTATGGCCTGGAGGAAGCACTGCCGCGCGGCAATGGCGACGCCACGCCCTGGCCGCGTGTGGACGCTGCAGAGGGCCAGCTGGAAATTGAGACCCCTGCCGGTCATGTCTCCGGCAATTTCAATCTCGCACTGATCAGCCGCGAGGACGCGACGGCCCAGCTCACACTCGCGCCAGCGGATCTGGAAACCGAGACCGGACGGCTTGTCCTGGCCAGCGGCATTGTCGACCTGACCATCCAAAACGGTACGCCCGGCGGCGTGGCTGATCTGGAGATCACCACGGGCCGGTTCGGCGCTTTTTCTGCTGACAGCGCCCTTCTGCGTGCAGAGTTAGTCCCCGGAACACGCGAAGGCGAGGACACGCTGCGCTATCGCCTGGCCGCGCGTGAGCTGGCGCTGAACGGCTATGGCGTGCAAGCGGCAACTTCCAGCGGCGATATCCTGCTGGCGCTGCCTGAGGGTGCAGAGAGCGGTGCGCCGCTGCCCCTGATCTCCGGCCTGATCGGCAGTTTTGAGGCTGACGCGCTGACAGCTCCGGGGGCGGTGGCAGAGAGGGTCAACCTGGAGATCGATCTTGCCCGCAACACGGCTGGCGGCATTGAAGGCCCGGTCGGGCTGACCGCTGACCAGGTTGACCTTGAAGGCCACGGCAGCGCTTCGGACTGGGTCCTGACGGGTACGGCGCGGCAGACCACCACCGGCGAACTGAACCTTGACGGACGCGCCACGGCCCGCGCCATCGCTCTGGCGCCACAACGACGTGGGTCGCTTGCGGCAACGGTCTCCCCGCGCAACGTCTTTCCCGCCCATGGCGCGGTATTGGAAACGGCCATTGAGCGTGGCCTTGCGCGTTTCGATACCGGGCTGACCTTCTCTGCCCGCCGATCCCGCGACGGCCGGATCCAGATCCGGGCACGCGGGCCGCTGCGCTTGACGGCGACATCAGGGCTGCGCGCCGGGCTGTTGCCCTTTGGAGAAACCGCCGGCCTCATTTGGCAGGATGGCGCGCTGACCGTACGCGGCGCGCTCTCGATCGAAGGCGGTGGCGCGCCCCACCTTGTGGCCGATCTCAACGAGTTGAGCCAACGGCCGGAGGGGCTCGCGCTCAATCTCACCGATCTCACTTTGTCCCCATGGCAGGAAGATGAGCT
>JALEGE010000190.1 GCA_022760335.1 Hyphomonadaceae bacterium | reverse complement strand
GGCGTTATATGTGAAACGCTCGATGCTCTAGGTTTTTTTGTGGTCGCGCCGGCTCATGCGAAAAACCGGAGTCCACTTTTTCGCCCGGCGCTCTAGCTCGTCGCATCCAGCTGGATCGAGAAGAAGACCTTGTAGCCACCACGCCCGCCACGCCAGACCTGAATCAGGAGCGGCGTTTCAGGCCGCGTGTTGGCCTCTTCCATTTCCTCTACCGCATCGGCGACGGAAGAAACCGGATCAAACCCCATCTCAAGGATCACATCACCCTTTTCCAGCTTGCCGAAGCTCGGCCCGCGCGGGCTGACGGAATTGACGACCACGCCGAGAATGTCGCTGGGAATGCCATAGCGCCGGCGCGTGGTTTCATCCAGGGTGACAAACTCCACACCCAGTGCATTGTCGGTGATCGAAAGCTCAGGGATTTCCTCGATTTCCGGCTCGTCCCGCCCAGTATCCAATTCGCCAAGGGTGACTTCCAGCATACGCGTACGGCGGTCACGCACTAGTTCCACATCCACGGCAACATCCACCCCAGCATCAGCAACAATTCGGGTCAGCGCGCGCGTATCACTGACGTCCTCGCCATTGAAGGTGCGGATGAGATCGCCGACTTCCAGGCCTGCCTCAGCGGCCGGGCCGTCTTCTTCCACGCGCGTGATGATGACGCCTGAAGCACTGTCGACGCCATAGGCGCGAGCGATATCGGCATCAATGCCCTGCACAGAAACGCCGAGCCAGCCGCGCCGCAACTCGCCAAACTCAACAAGCTGGTCTGCCACCCGGCGAACCATATTGGACGGAATGGCAAAGCCGATGCCCACAGAACCGCCCGTAGGCGAGATGATCGCCGTGTTCACACCGACAACTTCGCCTGCCAGATTAAACAGCGGACCACCGGAATTGCCCCGGTTGATCGCGGCATCGGTCTGCAGGAAATCATCATAACGACCGCCGGTGTTCCGGTTGCGCGCAGAGATGATACCTGCGGAAACAGAGCCACCGAAGCCGAACGGATTGCCGATGGCCATCACCCAATCGCCGACTTCGGTACTCTCGCTGTCCGCAAATTCCACATAAGGCAATGGGTCGGAGCTGATCAGACGCAAAACCGCAACATCGGTTTCCGGATCGGTGCCGATCAGTTCGGCCTGCAATTCCGTGCCATCGGAAAACACCGCTGTAATTTCATCGGCATTCTCGATGACGTGATTGTTGGTGATGACCAAGCCATCAGCTGAAATCACGAAGCCCGAGCCCAGCGAGCCTTCCTGGCGATAACCTTCCTCATCGCGCCCGAAAAAGGGATTGAACCGCTCCAGCGGCGAGCCCTCGGGAAATTCCGGCAGGCCACGCGGCGCCACAGTCTGGCGCGTGGTGATGTTCACCACCGCGGGCATCAGGCGCTTTGCCAGCTCGGAAAAGCTCTCCGGCGCATCGCTCATATCCACCGCTTCGGCATGATCGCTCAGCGACTGGGCCCCCGCCCCAAAGGGCACAAGGGCAAGAAGAGCGGCCAGGCAAAGGGGGCGGGCAATACGCAACATTGAGGGTCAGGCTCCAGAATTTCAGATGTCTTCACCGACAAGCTAAGGAAAACTATGGCGGTTCTTGGTCAATCGGCAATCTTTCAGATCAGCCGAAGGGCGACATAAAGGAAGATCGCGCCCATCGCAGCAGTCCACAGCCCCGCTGACCGGATCTCCGGCACACCCAGACGTGCCGCCCAATCCAGGAAGCGTTTCATCGCATCAGGCGCGACAGCATAGGCGAGCCCCTCCATCAGGAACCAAAGCCCCAAGGCGGCCAGGAACAGGGCGAGCGGAGAGATCTGAGAAAACATACGCATTCGGACACATTCAAACTGTCAGCGACATCCCCGGCTGCACACAAGGAAGACTGCGCCGCATGCTCTAAGCATGCGGCGCAGAAACAAGGCGTGTCAGCGTCCAGTGCGTTCGGCTTCTTCGGAGAAGATATCGCACACACCGAGATTGCTCGGGTCAATGATCAGCTTTGTGCCCTGCTGGATCGAACGCTCGCAGGCGATCAATGAGCGGTAGAATCGGAAGAAATCCGGATCAACATTGTACGCGCTGGCATAGATCTCGTTCCGGCGGGCATCACCTTCACCACGGATACGCTCGGACTGTTCGCGCGCCTGGGCGAGCAAGACTGTCGCCTCACGCTGGCCGGTGGCGCGGATCAGACGTGCACGCTCTTCACCCTCGGCGCGGATGCGCTCGGCTTCCTGCAAGCGGTCTGTCCGCATACGGTTATAAACACCTTCGGCAATATCAGTCGGCAGGTCGGCCTGGCGAATACGCACATCAATGATGTCGATGCCGGTGGCCAGGAGGTTCTGGTTCACATTGTCCCGGATGCGGTTCATCAGAGCGGTCCGCTGACCGGAAACGATTTCCGGCACGGGAACATCGCCCAAGGCTTCCCGGATCGCAGATTCCGTAAACCGGTCAAGCTGCGCCTCAGCCGCGCGTTCATCGCGTAGACGCTGATAGAAAAGCAGCGGTTCCTTGATCCGCCAGCGCACAAAGGCGTCCACGGTCAGACGACGCTGATCAGAGGCCAGTACATCGATATCGGATATATCGAGCCCCAGATTTTTCCGGTCCAGCAGGGTGACCTGCTGCATCACCGGAATCTTGAAATAGAGGCCCGCTTCATCGGTGCCTGGCGCATTGCGCACGGCCACGGGGTTGCCGAACTGCAAGACAATCGCCTGCTGGTCCTGGCGGACGGTATAGAAGGCATTGACCGCGATAATGGCGGACAGGACGATCAAAACACCAAGGATCAGGGTAAAGGTTCTCATGTCTTGGCCTCCTAGCGCTGGGTACCAGTCCGTTCGAGCGGCAGATAAGGCACCGCGCCGGACTGGGAATCGAGGATGGTCTTGTCGGCGCTGCCCAGCACCTTTTCCATCGTCTCAAGATACATGCGTTCACGGGTTACCTGCGGGGCCTGACGGTATTCCTCATAGATTGAGAGGAAACGCGCGGCCTCACCGGACGCATCGGCGATCACCTGCTCACGATAGGCTTCGGCCTGCTGCAGGATCTGCTGAGCCTCACCACGGGCGCGCGGGACAACCTGATTGGCATCACGCGTGGCCTCGTTGATGTTCCGTTCGGCATCTTGCTCGGCCACGTTCACATCGTTGAAGGCCGCGATCACGGGCTGGGGCACGTCAGACTTGGCCAGCTGCACATCGATAATGTCGATACCAGCATTGTACTCATCCAAAAGACCCTGGATCTGGTCACGCACTTCCTGTTGCACCCGGTCACGGCCCGTAGTGATAACTTCCTGGCGGGTCGACTTGCCAACCACTTCGCGCATCACCGATTCGGCCACCATTGCGACAGCCGCGCGCGGCTCCTTCACATTCAGGATATAGTCCTGGGGCACATCGGTCTTGATCTTCCAGAACACGGAGAACTGAATATCGACGATGTTTTCGTCCTGGGTCAGCATCAGGCTTTCATCGCGATTGTCGCCGATCAGGATCTGGTTCTGGGATTCGGTGTTCACAGGCACATGGGTCTCGATCGGCGTGGGCAGGTGAACATGAAAGCCCGGGCCAAGATTGGTCTGCCATTTGCCGAAACGGAAAACAGACGCTTGCGAACCGGCATCAACGACCACAACGCCTGTCGCCAGCCAGGCAAACAGGCCGACCAGGGCGACAATGAGAAAACCAAACGGCCCGAAATTGAAACTGCGGCCAGAACCACCGTTGCCGCCACCACGTCCACCGACGCCGCGCCGAAACCGCTCTTGCATGCGGCGCATCTGATCTTCAATGTCAGATCCGCCACCGCCACTGCCGCCACCTTGGCCGCCACTTCCTCCACCGCCGCCAGGGCGATTCCAGGGCGAGCCACCATTCTTGTTTCCGCCTGAGCCAGACCCCCAGGGGCCTCCTGCGGCGTGAGGTTCATCCCCCCCGCCACTTTCATCCTTCCAGGGCATGTCCTAGCGCTCCTCGTCGTTCAGTCTTTGAATAATTGCCATCAGGCCCGATATGTGGCCCATCACTTATCGTCTATCAAGAAGGCGCTGTCGCATGTTCCGAGCAAAACCGAAATCGTCGCAGGAGCTTGAGCGCGCGATCCGCAATGCATTGGGGGCACCCGACTGGCTGCAAGCCGTCACAGTTCGTGATGATGGCCGAGCCGTCCTGGTGATCTCCGCCAACCCGGAAGACCTGCCACGTTTCGAGGCCCTGCGGCTCGAAGCCGAAAGCACCGCGCGCGGCGTGAAAGGCGTGCGCGAGGTGGATTCTGTGCTGACAAGCGAGCGCGCCCAAGGCGCGGCGCCCGCCCCCTCCGGCCCGGTCAAACTGACGCCCAGCCCCGCCGCAGAGCAGCGCCGCGTGCGCAAGGGCGCGCGACTTTCTGACGAGGCGCACAAACAAGGAAATGTCAGCGCGCCAAGCGGACCGGAGGCACACAAGATCCCCGGCATTTCGCGCATTCTCGTGGTGGCCAGCGCCAAGGGCGGCGTTGGAAAGTCCACCGTGTCTGTCAATCTCGCCGCGGCACTGGCGCGCGTGGGCATGAAAGTCGGCCTGCTAGACGCAGACATTTATGGCCCTTCAATCCCCACAATGCTTGGCACGGTTGACGCCGAACCGGTCACGACCGCTGACAAGAAACTCAAGCCCGTAGAAGCTCATGGCCTGAAATCGCTCTCTATCGGCTATCTCTCAGATCCCGATTCCCCGATGATCTGGCGCGGTCCCATCGTTATGTCGGCCATCAGCCAGATGCTGAATGATGCCGACTGGGCACCTGCAGATGATCCGCTCGACATCCTGATCATCGACACCCCGCCCGGCACTGGCGATGCACAGCTCGCCATTGCCCAGCGCGTGCCGGTTACCGCTGCCATCATCGTCACCACGCCGCAGGAAGTGGCACTGGCCGATGTTCGGCGCGGCGCAGCCATGTTCGCCAAGACCCATGTGCCGGTGCTGGGCATTGTCGAGACCATGAGCTGGTTTGAGGATCCGACGGGGGGGCGCCACCATCTTATGGGCGAAGGTGGCGGCGCGCGCATGGCCGAGGCCCTGGGCCTGCCGCTACTCGCACAGATCCCGATGGTGCAAGAAATTCGCGAGGGCGGCGACAGGGGGGCTCCGGCCGCGCTGGGCGATGGACCTGCCGCATCGCTGTTTGCTGAACTGGGACGCACGACAGCACTCGCTATTGACGCGCTGTTGAGCAAGCCGGTGCCCGAAATCCTCTTCGAGGACTGATCTTTCCCATGCCAATGCCCGGCACGCATCTTCTGATCGTCTACCATTCCCGCACGGGCGGAACAGAGCAAATGGCCCGCGCTGCTCTCTCCAGCGCACAAGGCGAAGCGGAAACGCATATCAAGCACGCCTGCGATACCGGGCCAGAAGATTTGCTCTCAGCCGCCGGCTATCTTTTTGCTGCGCCGGAAAACCTTGCCGCTCTAACCGGTGAGATGAAGGAATTCTTCGACCGGTGTTATTATCCGGTGCTGGGAGAACTTGAGGGCCGGCCTTACGCGCAGATGATCTGCGCCGGTTCGGACGGCGAAAACGCCGCGCGCCAGACCGCGCGCATCGCCACGGGTTGGCGGCTGAAAGAGGTCCAGCCACCACTGATCATCTGCACCCATGCACAGAGCCCGGAAGAGATCCTCGCACCCAAGACCATCTCCCAGCCAGATCTGGAAAAATGCCGCGAGCTTGGCGCCGCGCTCGGCGCCGGCCTGGCGATGGGTGCTTTCTGAGCTGGTAGTCTGCAACTTAAGCCGCTCTCAGCCTCATGGTGAGCGAAGTCGAACCATGGGGCTGAGTGTGGCTCAAGCTAAGTGCAACCGAGTCTAGTGCATCTAAAGTTTCAGTGGAATCACTCGTCTCCGCGAATCCCTGCGAAAGCAGGGATCCATGGACGAAAGAAGCTGCCAAGCGCTCCCGGTTGATGCAATGGTCCATGGACACCTGCTTTCGCAGGTGTCTGCGGAGAAAATGCGATTCGACTGAAACTTAAAGCGCGCTAGGCGCCTGCTGCAGCTTTGCCGCCAACGCGTTGGAATGCGCGGTAATGCTGCCCGCGCCGAGACAGACAACCAATGCGCCAGGACGGGCCAGGCCGCGAATGACCTCCGGCAAGGCGTCCAGATCCTCCAGCACGCCGGCATTGCGATGCCCATGCCGGCGCATGGACGCCACAAGGGTCTCATGGTCGATCCCGTCAATCGGATCCTCGCCAGCCGGATAGACCGGTGAGATCAGCACATCATCGGCCGCGTCGAAGCAGGTGGAAAACTCTTCGAACAGAGCCTCAAGACGTGTGTAACGGTGGGGCTGGTGCACCGCGATCAGCTGGCCCTGGCCCACCATGGCGCGCGCAGCCTTCAGCACGGCGGTAATCTCTACCGGGTGGTGGCCATAATCATCAATGATGCGCACGGGCGGCTGACCCGCAACCGGGCTCCACTCGCCCGCCGGGCTGAAACGCCGTTTCACCCCGCCAAACCCGGCAAGCGCATCGCGTAACTGCACATCGGTCGCGCCAAGTTCCAGCGCCACGGTGATCGCAGCCAGCGCATTCTGAACATTATGCTCACCCGCCATGGGCAGGGTCAGTCCCTCAATGAGCAAAGGCTGGGCCGAGCCGGGCCGGCGCAGGGCGACATCGAAATGCGAGCCGTTGAGATCAGTGGTGAGGTTCACCGCGCGCACATCGGCCTGGCGGTTGAAGCCATAGGTGATCCGCCGCCGGTCGGTGACCCTCGCCGCCAGGGCCTGCACTTCGGGATGATCGGTGCACAGGACAGCGAAACCATAGAAGGGGATGTTCTCGACGAAAGTGTCGAAGGCCGCGCGCAGGGCCTCCATCGAGCCGTAATGGTCCATATGTTCCGGGTCGATATTGGTGACGATGGCAGCCGTGGGCGAGAGCTTTGTAAAGGTACCGTCGCTCTCATCGGCCTCGACAACCATCCACTCCCCGGCCCCGGCTTTCGCATTGGAGCCATAGGCATTCACGATGCCGCCATTGATCACGGTCGGGTCAATGCCGCAGCCATCCAGGACAGCCGCCACCATGCTCGTCGTGGTGGTCTTGCCATGGGTGCCGGCCACACAGACCGTCCATTTCAGGCGCACAATCTCGGCCAGCATGTTTGCCCGGCGCACCACCGGAATGCCGAGCGCGCGGGCGGCCACCACTTCGGGATTGCCGGGCTTGATCGCTGTCGACACGATCACCGCCCCAGCGCCATGCACATTCTCCGGCGCATGCCCGATATGGATATGGGCGCCCTTCTCACGCAGCCGCGCCACAATATCGCTCTCGCGAATATCCGAGCCCTGCACCTCATAGCCCAAGGTCAGCATAATCTCGGCAATGCCAGACATGCCAATACCGCCAATGCCGACAAGATGCGCCGGGCCGAGATCGAAGGGGGAGGGATTACGCATGAAACACTCTTATAGACCAAGGCGAAGAACACGAAATCTGGCATTCACAGCGCAAATGCGGTTAAATCAAGCCATGGAAGACGGCTTCATCTCCTATCATACGCGGCCCAACGGCCAGCGCTATTTCACCAATGCGGACATGGCCCGCATGGTCGAGCAAGGTTTGATTGACCCCGAAGACCGTTGGGAATTGATCCGGGGGGCCTGGTTCGAAATGGGCAGCGAGGGCTTTGAACATATGGATGCGCGTACGGCGCTGGTGCATTTTTTCAGCGCGGCATTGGGCTTTCCCAGCTCGTACCGGGTGGGATCGGAAGGCAGTATCTTCTTCTCCCATGACACCGAACTGCGCCCGGACCTGATCATCTATCGCGCCGATATCACCAGCAATGAGATGTCTGGGGATGACATTTTCCTGGTCGCCGAGATCATGAAGACCAGCCAGCACCGCGATATGGAGCTGAAACGCCCGATCTATGCCAGGGCCGGCGTGCCGGAGCTTTGGCTGATCGATCTGGATGAAAAACGCGTGCATGTACTGCGCACGCCGGACACGGAACAGGCAATCTATCGCGAGCAGCGCAGTCTTGGCTTCGAAGACGCTATCACGGCGCTTGCCTTTCCCGAAATCTCGCTTCGGCTGGCCGATCTCGTCAAATAGGCATCGCGCACGAGGCCGGTCAGGTCCGGGTCACCTGCCCCGCCAGATCGGCCAAATCCTTCGCCGCAGTGACACTTCCTGCCCCATACGCGGCGGCGGCGCGGGTGCGGAGGTCTTCGGCGTCGCCCAAGCGCACAGCGAGCAGCTCGCCGACCAGATTGGGATAGAGATTGTCCTCCACCACCAGATCGGCCGCGCCGACATCCGTCAGGGCGGCGGCATTGGCGGTCTGGTGATCGTCCATGGCGATTTTCAGCGGGATCAGGATGGAGGGCCGGCCCACGGCGGCGATCTCGCTGACCGTGCCGGCGCCCGAGCGCGCGATGATGAAATGCGCCGCGGCCAGCCGGTCGGCCATGTCGGAGAAGAAAGTCGAGATCTCCGCCGCGATGCCGGCATGACGGTAAATCTGCTCGACCGCCTCGACCTGTTCCTCGCGCACCTGCTGAACCACGCGCACACGGGACTTGATCTCATCGGGCAGATGATTGGCGATGGCGAGCGGCAGGGCCTCGCCGAGAATGCGCGAGCCCTGACTGCCACCTGTGATCAGAATGTTCAGCGGCCCGGTTGGGTCCGGATAGGGCAGATCGCGCAGCGCCGCGATGGGCGCGCGCACGGGATTGCCGAGCGGGACATGTTTCACGCCCGCTGGCAGGCGATCCAGGCGCGGAAAGCCGCTCGCCACCACAGCCGCATGACTGGCAAACCGCCGGTTCACACGGCCCAGAACCGAGTTCTGCTCATGAATGATCAGCGGAATGCCCTCGCGCCGCCCGGCCGCCAGCGCCGGAAAGGCGGGGTAGCCGCCAAAGCCGGCGATCAGGTCGGGCCGGCGCTCGCGCATCATCTTGCGCGCCGCACCGACGCCCTTGTTCAGCTTCATCAGCGTGCCGGGAATGGTCCAGGGCTTGCGCGTGTTCGGGCTGGCGGCTTCTACTTCAGCTTTCCAGTCGGCGGGAAAATTCGCGCCATACCGCAGGCCGCGATCATCGCTGACCAGGCCGACCTGCCAGCCCCGTGCCCGCATTTCCTCGGCAAAGGCGGCGGCAGGGAACATATGCCCACCGGTGCCGCCGGCGCCGATGATCAAGAGGGGCTGGCTCATATCCGTCTCCGCCAATGGGTCGACCGGCGCACAAGGGCGAGCGCAAAGCCGAGGGTCAGGGCCGTTCCCACCAGTGAGGAGCCACCATAGGAGATAAAGGGCAGCGTCATCCCCTTGGGCGGGAACAGGGCAACATTTACCCCGACATTGATGACGGTTTGCAGGCCAAAAAGTGAGAAAAGCCCGGTCGCGGCCGCGCGCGCATAGGGGTCTTCAATCTTTGCCGTCAGCATCAAACCGCGAAGCGTGATGAAGGCATATATGCCGATCACGACCAGCGTGGCGATCAAGCCATATTCCTCGCCCAAAACGGCATAGACAAAATCGGTATGCGCGTCCGGGAGGCTGGACTTTACCGTGCCCTCCCCCGGCCCGGCGCCGAAAACGCCGCCGCGCGAGATGGCCTCGGCGGCCTTGTCGATCTGATAGGTGTCATACGCGCTGGGATTGAGGAAGCTGTTGATGCGCTGGCGCACATGGGGAAGCAGCGCATAGAGGCTGCTGGAAATCAGGAGGCCTCCCCCGGCAAACCCCGCCGCCCAGCGCAGCGGCAAGCCGGATATAAAGAAAGTCAGCACAAAGGCTCCGGTGAGCAATACGGACTGCCCAACATCGGGCTGCAACAGCAGCAGGCCCAGCGTCACGGCATAAAGGCTGAAGGCGAGAACCGCCCATGGCCCGTTGGGAAACAGCTGGCGCTGGGCCAACAGCCAACCGATCAAGACAATCAATGCCGGTTTGACCATTTCCGAGGGTTGGAGCGAAAAGCCGAAAAGGCGAATCCAGCGCTGCGCTCCTTTGGCCTCATGCCCAGCCAGCAGAATGATCGCCATCAGCAGGAAAGCGAGAATAAATACGAGCGCGGCCAGCCGGCGCGTCAGTTGGCGATCCATTATCGAACCGGCCAGCAACAGCACCCCGGCACCACAGGCAAAAACGGCCTGGCGGACGACAAAGAAATACGGATCGGAATAGTGCATCCGCTCTGCAGCAGGTGGTCCAGCCGCCAAGGATAGAAGCAAGCCAAAACCCAACAACATCAGGGCGGCCAGCAGGATGGGCCAGTCAACCGTACGGCGCCACTCTGTCATCCAGGACGTATCCGCCCGTGACAGTTCCGGCGCCGCCAGATAGGTCATGCACTCTCCATGGCGCCAAGGGGCGAGGCGGCCCCCAATCCCTTCACAATATCCCGGAACCTGTCTCCGCGAGCTTCAAAACTGGTAAACTGGTCAAAACTCGCACAAGCAGGCGAGAGAAGGACGACCGGGTCTTTCTCGCCGCTTGAGCGAGCATCCTCAAACGCCTGCTGAACGGCTTGATCCAATGTACTGCAGCGCCGGGTCGGCGCCTTGCCTTTCAGGGTGCGGGCGAACGCCTCTTCGGCCTCGCCGATCAGATAGGCGCGCGCGACTTTCGGGAAATAAGGCTCGAGCGGCGCGATGCCTTCGGCCTTGGCCTGCCCGCCGGCAATCCAGTAGACGCGCCCCAGCGCCTTTAGGGCCTGCTCGGCGGCCTGGGCATTGGTCGCCTTGGAATCATTGATAAAGGTCACCCCACCCTGCTGACCGACGATTTCCAATCGGTGCGGCAAGCCGGGAAAGGTTTCCAGACCTTTCAAGATCGTCTCCGGCGCTACGCCCAATGCGCGGCATGCAGCGTAGGCCGCCGCGGCATTCTGATGGTTGTGTGTGCCCGGCAAAGCCTTGGCCTCGCGCAGATCGCCCACGGGCACAGCCTTGCCCGTCAGGCTGTCAAACAGATGGCTGTCGACCACGGAAACGCCTTTGCCGAGCGCGAAATCAGACGAGACCTGCCAGACCCGCGCCGGCTTGCGCTTCAGGCCAATGGCCATGGACTGGCCATAGACATCATCAACCCCGACAATCGCGGTGTCGCCGGCTTCCTGGCTGTTGAAGATACGCTTCTTGGCGTCGAGATAGCCGGTCATGCCGCCATGCCGGTCGAGATGGTCCGGCGAGAGATTCAAAAACACCGCCACATTGCAGTGCAGGGATTTGGCGAGATCGAGCTGATAAGACGACAACTCCAGCACATAGACCGCATTGGCGTGCAGCGGCGCCATGTCGAGCACGCCCTTGCCGATATTGCCACCGACCCGCGCATCAATGCCGGCATGGCGCAGAATGTGCCCGATCAGGGCCGTGGTGGTGGATTTGCCATTGGTGCCCGTGATGCCGATCACCTTGGGCCGGCCGCGCTCTGGCAAGGCCTGCACCGCGCGGGCGAACAGCTCCATGTCGCCCACCACCGGCACACCGACAGCCTCGGCCATGCGCACCACACGGTGCGGCTGGGGATAGCGGTAGGGCACGCCGGGCGAGAGCACGAGGGCGGCAAAGGTCTGCCAGTCGCGCTTGTTGATATCGCTGAGAGCGACCCCTTCCGCCGCCGCGCGCTCCCGCGTCGCTGCGTCATCGTCCCAGGCGTGCACGCGCGCACCGCCAGCCGCGAGGGCCTTGGCGGCACTGAGACCCGTGCGGCCCAGTCCGAAAACGGCGACATCGCGCCCGGAATATTCGGTGACAGGGATCATCTCGCGCGCGTCACCTCAGCTTCAGGGTCGCAAGACCCACCAGGGAAAAGAGGACCGACAGGATCCAGAAGCGCACAACAACACGGGTTTCCGGCCAGTTCTTCTTCTGGAAATGGTGATGCAGCGGCGCCATGGCGAAGATGCGCCGGCCCGTGCCCGTCAGCTTGCGCGTGATCTTGAACCAGCCGACCTGGAGGATCACCGACAGGGCCTCCAGCACGAAGAGGCCGCCAATCACGACGAGCGCAAACTCATGCTTGACCGCAACCGCGACAACGCCAAGCAGCGCGCCGAGACCGAGCGAGCCGGTATCGCCCATGAAGACCTGCGCCGGATAGGCGTTGAACCATAAAAAGCCCATCCCCGCGCCCATCATCGAGCCGAGGATCACGGCGATCTCGCCCGCGCCCGGCGCGAACTGGATGCCGAGATAATCCGCGAAGATGAAGTTGCCTGTCAGATACGCAATCGTTGCATAGGAACCGCAGGCGAAGATCATCGGCACGATCGCCAGCCCGTCGAGACCATCAGTGAAGTTCACCGCGTTCGCCGAACCGACCACCACAAGCATGCCGAAAAGGATGAACAATCCGCCCAGGGGCAGGAAATAGTCATTGACGAAAGGCACTGCGATACCGCCGGAGAAGCCGGGATCGTTCGGCTCAATCGTGGTCGGCGGCGCCAGCGCGGCGATCTGTTCAGCCAGCCCGGTCAGCACGCCCCAATCGGCATGGCCGAGCGGTGTGTGTGCGCCGTGCAATCCCATGATGAAGGCGCACGCCACACCGGCCACCAGAAACTCTGCCATGAGACGCACACCGGCAGAAACGCCAGCATCGGTCTGCTTGGCGACTTTCGCCGCATCGTCGAGATAGCCGATGAACGCGAAGGAGGCGGTCACGAACAGGATGACCCAGGTGTAGGGATTGGACAGGTTCGACCAGATCAGCGCGGCCACGAACAGGCCCAGCCAGATGATGAACCCGCCCATGGTCGGTGTGCCACGCTTGGCCATCTGGTCTTCAAAGCTCAGATCACGGATGGGTTGGCCCTGGCCCTGGCGACGGCGCAGACCATTGATGATCGGCCCACCGAACAGCGCGGCGATCAGGAATGCGGTCACAATCGCTCCGCCCGTGCGAAACGTTATGTAATTCAAGAGGTTGAACAGGCCTCGGTCGGAGGCGAGAAATTCATACAGCATTCTTAACCCCGCCCATCACGTTCTGTCTGGGCACCCGTTTCCATCACAGACTCTACAGCGGCCCACTCCCGCAACGCGTCTGCCAGCTTCCCCATCCCGGAGGCATTCGAGCCTTTGATCAAGAGGATGTCGCCGTTGGTTAGTACTTTTTTCACCATTTCAAACAGCCCGTCCGCACCTGCCTCGAATCGGGTTTCGATTCGCCCGTTGAGGGCCTCGTTCAAGGGCGCCATTCCAGCCCCTGAAAGAAAAGCGATTTTCGCCTCAGAAGCGAGAATCGGCTCTGCCAGACCGGCATGCGCCGCCGCGCTGCCGCCGCCGATTTCCAGCATTTCGCCAAGCGCGACCAGGCGTCGGCCAGCCGGGCGCACAGCGAGCGCGGAAAGCGCCGCACGCATGCTTTCCGGATTGGCATTGTAGGCATCGTCCACCAGCGTGAACGTGCCGCCGCCTGGCAGGGCCAGGGTCTCTGCCGTGCCCCGCCCCGGCGGCGGGCCAAACCCTGAAAGCGCCTCGGCGGCATCAACCACCGAAATACCGGTCAGCGTCGCCACAAGCAAAGCCGCAGCGGCATTCACGCCCCAATGCTCGCCCACAGCGTTCAGCGAGACCACGGCGCGCTGGCCAGCGACATTCACGACAAAGCGCGAGGCCACGCCGTCGCTGGTAGCCTCGACTAACCGGGCCGTCGCATCCTCGCCGACGCCAAAGCTTTCCACCGTCGCGGTTGGGCAGGCCGCGCGACCACGCTCGGCGAGCAGATCCCGGAACGGGTCGTCCTCCGGCACGATCACCGTGCCGCCAGCCTCAAGGCCGACAAAGATCCCGGCTTTCTCTTCCGCCACGCCCTCAACCGAGCCGAGGCCCTCCAGATGGGCCGGGGCAATCTTGGTGATCAGCGCATGGTGGGGGCGCACCAGTTTCGAGCGTGGCGCAATCTCGCCCGGCGTCGACATGCCGATTTCGAACACCGCGCGCTGGGTCTCCGCCGGCATGCGCGCCAGTGTTAGCGGCACGCCCCAGTGATTGTTGAAGCTCTTCTCCGGCCAATGGGCCGGGCCGGCGGCGCGGAAGATGCGCGCCAGCATTTCCTTCACGCTGGTCTTGCCGACAGAACCGGTGACAGCCGTGCGGATGGCGCCGGAGCGAGCTCGCGCCGCCACGGCCATGGCCTCTACGGCGGGAAGCACATCGTCGACCTGCAGGAATGGCCCGCGACCATCCGCAACGCGGCTGACCAATGCGCCGGTCGCCCCAGCCTCAAAGGCGCGCGTGGTGAAGTCATGCCCATCGCGGGCATCCTTCAGAGCCACGAACAAGTCGCCGGGTTTCAGCGTACGTGTGTCGATGGAGAGACCCGAGACGGCAAAAGGTGCACTCGCCTGCCCGCCCGTGGCCGCTTCGATATCTTCAGAGGTCCAGAGCGGATCAGACATTAGCAGCCTCCTTCAGCGCGGCTTGGGCTGTTTCCTGATCGGAGAAAGGGATCACCGTGTCGCCGATGATCTGCCCGGTTTCGTGGCCCTTGCCGGCGATCACCAGCGTGTCGCCTGCCTTGAGCATGGCGGTGCCAGCGCGGATGGCCTCGGCCCGGTCGCCGATCTCCTGTGCGGCGCCTGCGCCTTTCAGGATAGCAGCGCGGATTCTGGCAGCATCTTCGGTGCGGGGATTATCATCTGTGACGATCGCAATATCGGCCTGTTTGGCAGCGATCTCACCCATCAAGGGGCGCTTGAGCGCATCGCGGTCCCCACCACAGCCGAACACGACGATCAGTCGACCCGCCGTGTGCGGACGCGCGGCGCGTAGCAACACATCCAGGCCATCGGGCGTGTGGGCATAATCGACAAAAACTGCTGCGCCATCAGAGGTTTGCCCGACAAACTCAAGGCGTCCCTTTACAGGCTGGAGTTTCGAGAGGCCCGCCAGAACCGCCTTGAAGTCCATGCCGAGCGACAAAGCGAGGCCCGCCGCTGTCAGCGCGTTCAACGCCTGGAACTCTCCGATCAGCGGCAACACAAGTTTATGCTCGGCGCCCTGCCATTTCAGCGTCAGCGCCTGGCCGGTAGCGCGCGGCATCAGTTCGGCGATCTTCAGGTCGCGCCCACGCCAGCCGACGGAAAAGACGGCCAGCCCCGCGCCCACAGCCGCGCGCTCGAACGCCTCGCAATGCGGGCTGTCGGCATTCACCACCGCCGGGACGCCCGCCGGCGCCAGATCCGTGAACAGGCGCAGCTTGGCGGCGAGATAGGCCTCCATTGTGGGGTGATAATCCAGATGATCCTGGGTGAAATTGGTGAAAGCCACACCGGCCAGCTTCACGCCATCCAGACGGCGCTGCTCAAGCCCGTGAGAGGAGGCCTCCATGGCCATATGCGACACGCCCTGGCGCGCCAGCGTGGCGAGGGTCTCGTGCACAGCTACCGGATCGGGCGTTGTGTGGCCCAGATCGACCACGCCGGCCGGGCCAATCGCGCCGAGCGTGCCGAGGCTGGCGGCTTTCAGGCCCGCGCCAGCCCAGATCTGGCGCAGGAAATCCACGCTGGAGCTTTTGCCGTTCGTGCCAGTGATGGCGACCACCGTTCCAGGTTGGTCCTTGTAGAAGCGCGCGGCCGCATCGGCGAGCCAGCCGCGCGTTTCCGGCGCGACCAGCAGCGGCACACCGCCCGCTTCCACCTGCCGGCCAGCGACAATCGCCAGCGCGCCGTTCTCCAACGCATCCGGAATATAGTCATGCCCATCCGCAGCGACGCCCTTCAGGGCAACGAACACGGTTCCCGGCCGCACGGACCGGCTGTCTGCCGTCAGTGCCGCCACCGTATGCTCGCCTTTCTCGCCGGCTGCTTCTGCACCGATGAGTTGCTTCAGTTTCACAGCGTACTCCTTGTCTCTGACACGGAGTAGGCCGCGGGGCCAGATCTCGCCGGCGCGTCGAATCTGGGCGCGACTCCCAGAAGCGGCGCTATACGCTCGATCACCCGGCCCGCCGTTGGCGCGGCGTTCCAGGCGGCTGCTGTACCCGCAATCACTCCGTAGGTCTCGCTATGGTCGGAGACCTTGGGCGTATCGAGAACGATCAATAGGGCGTATTGAGGGCGCTCAGCCGGGAAAATCGCCGCAAAACTGGAGATATTCTCGGTTTCGGAATATCCGCCGGCGATCGGCTTTTCCGCCGTGCCGGTCTTGCCCGCCACGCGATAGCCGGCGACATCGGCGTGCGAGCCTGTGCCATCGGTCACCGCAACGCGCATCATGGCGGTCACCATGGCAGCTGTGGGCGCGGCCATGACCCGGCGGCGATCGCGCGGTGCGCGCGGATTATAAATGAGGCCCGGCGAGACCCATTCTCCGCCATTAGCGAGACTGGAAAAGGCCGAAGCAAAAGCGAGTGGCGAAACCGCGATGCCATGGCCATAGCTGGCCGTGGCCGAAGAGAGTTCGTCCCAGTCGCGCGGCAGGATCGGCGCTGCACTCCCGGAGACTTCCACCGGCGCGCGCTCCAACAGGCCGAGGGTTTCATAAAAAGCCTGCTGGCGCCGCGCACCCGAGCGCATGGAGATTTTCACCGTGCCGATATTGGAGCTTTGCGACAGCACCGTGGTCACAGAGGCGGGGCCATGGATCGGATGATCGTCGGAGATGGTCTCGCCATTGATCACCAGCGGCGCGCTGACATCAAAACGCTCTTCCGGCGCCACAAGGCCAGCATCCAGAGCCAGCGCGACGGTCAAAGGCTTGTAGACCGAGCCCAATTCGTAGACGGCAAGCGCGGCGCGGTCGAGTCGCGCCGGCTCGTCTTCCGGCAACTGCCCTGCCCGGTTTGGGTTGACCGGCGGCCAACTTGCCATGGCCAGAACATCGCCGGTCGCCGCATCGATCAGCACACCCGCACCGCCGTCCACATCATGGGCGGCGGCCGCCGCCGCGAGTTCGGATTCAAGAGCGAACTGGAGACCGGAGTCGATGGTCAAACGCAAAGGCGCCTCTGAGCTGGAAAGGCGCCCATCCATGGCATATTCGACACCGGCAAGCCCATTGCCGTCGATCCCGGTATAGCCCAGCACATGGCCGGCCAGCGTGCCACGCGGATAGGCCCGGCGGCTTTCCTTGCGAAACCCAAGTCCTTCCAGGCCAAGCTCGAACACCGCTTGGCGCTGGCGGGGCGTCAGCCCCCGGCGCACCCAGACAAAGGCCCGCTCGCGATTGGAAAAGCGCGCCGTCAAAGTCTCGACCTCGTCCGCGTCCATATCCTCGAACACTGTGGACAGCCCTTCGGCCACCGCGCGCGGATCCCAGATCGCGCGTGGATCGGCAAACAGACTGTAGACATCGACCGAGGTCGCCAGCAGCTCGCCATTGCGATCCAGGATGTCGGCGCGGCCAGGCGCCTCGCTGAAGACGCCGGCAATACCGGTGCGCTCGGCCACCGGCTGAAGCGCGACCACGGCGCCTTTACAAGCCACCGCGATGAAGAGAAGCGCGATGGTGAGCGCTACGATACGCACCCGCGCGCCGGCCTTTTGCTCACTGCCCCAGAGGCTCTGCACATAGCTCATTGGCCGGCCTCCTCTTCCAGGACCGGCCCGACACGCGCGTCCAGATCTTCAGGACGGATGAACTGCTGGGCGCTCGGCGGCCCCATGCCCAGCTCGCGGCGGGCATATTCTTCGATCCATTCGCGCCGGATCATGTGGGAAAGCTCGGCTTCCAGCAACGCCTTGCGATGCTCGGCATCAGCAATCTGCGTTTCAACCGCTTCGATTTCCGCGCGCGCTTCCGAAGCGCCATATTTCGCGCGGTAAAGGCTGACGATCAGCACCGCGATCACGGCGAGACCAAAGAGAAAGGCCTTCTTGCTCATCCGCTCACCTCCAGATTGGCCAGGGGCGGCAGGTTGAGCGCGGCTTCCGCCGGCACATCCCAGGCCGGCGCTTCAGTGCGCCGAACCGCCCGCAGGCGAGAGGATCGCGCACGGGGGTTAGCATTCAGTTCCACTTCGCCTGGCTCGACAGCTTTTCGCGTGATCAATTCAAAGCTTGGCTCAGGCCCGACGGCCTTGCCCGGAAGATGGCGTGAGCCAGCACCCTGCTGGCCGGCGCGCTCACGGAAGAACTGTTTCACCATACGGTCTTCCAGGGAATGGAAGGTGACGATTACCAGCCGCCCACCAGGCACCAGCATGGATTCCGCAGCCGTCAAAGCCCGGGCCAATTCGCCCAGCTCGTCATTCACATAGATGCGGATGGCCTGAAAACTGCGCGTGGCCGGATGGGTGCGCGCGCCCTTGCGCCCCCCCACGGCATCGGAAATGAGATCGGCAAGATCCAGCGTCGAGGAAAATGATACGCTCTTGCGCCGCTCAACAATCGCGCGGGCGATACGACGGGAAGCCTTTTCATCGCCCAGGCGCCAGAGAATGGCAGCCAGATCCTTCTCGCCCATCTGATTGACGACATCGGCCGCGCTCGGCCCGCTGCGCCCCATGCGCATATCCAGCGGGCCATCCTTCTGGAAGGAAAAGCCGCGCTCGGGCTCGTCGATTTGAAAGGAAGAGACGCCGAGATCCAGAACAATGCCATTCAAGACGGTGTAGCTTGCCTCATAGGCAAGAGTATCGAGATCGCCAAACCGCCCGAGCAGTGGCACCAAGCCGGGCAGCTCCTCGGCCATGGCCTCGGCCCGCACGATGGCATCAAGATCGCGGTCCACACCCAACAGCGTGCATTTCGCCGCCGCCAGGATGGCACGAGCATAGCCACCGCCGCCAAATGTGCCGTCGAGATAGACCTCGCCATCCACAGGCGCCAGCGCCTTGACCACTTCATTCAGGAGAACCGGGATATGGGCCATGTCACTCGCCCTCCCCGAAAATGGTCAGCCCCGGCACACCGCCCGCGGCCATGGCAGCATTGTATGGTCCGGCCATGGCGTTGACGACATTGGGATCGGTCGCGGCTTCGGCCATTTCCAGCTCGTGTGCTTCATAGGCTTCCGGGCTCCAGATCTGGAAGCTTTCCAGTGCGCCAACAAAGATCAGCTTGTCAGTGATGCCGACGCTTTTCAGCATGTTTTCGGGAATCTTGATGCGGCCGGGATCATCCATTTTCAGATCAGCCGAGCGCGAGACAATGGCGGTCGTCAGGATCTTCCGCTCACGCGAGAGCAGCGGCAGCCGGGAAATGGTCTGGTGATACACCCGCATCAGCGCCTCACCGCCACCTTCCAGACATTTCGACCCATCCAGAGCCGGCCAGAGAAAGATCCGGGAGCCGCCACCAAGGGCCGAACGGAAGGGTGCGGGCACGCTGACCCGTCCTTTCGTGTCAATTGCACCCTCATAGGTGGAGACAAACATGCTCCGTCCCGATCCATCAGCCGTTTGGAAAAACCCTACTAAGAAATGGGCTACCATGGGTCAGCATGGGCGCCAATGGGCTAATGAGGGATGAAAGAATCCCACAAGCCCCTCACGCCGTGAAGATATGCCGAACATTTGCGGAAGATACGCGAACCTGAGGGCGCAAAGAATTCCACAGACCAGAGGTCCACCTTGGAATTCAATTGGTTTTCAAAAGGTTAATGTGCCGGGCGTGGCTTATTCGCCACGGATGAAATTTCTCACATCTTGTGACAAATTTTCAGCCTCATCTGCCACGAGATACATCATGTGGCCGGCTTCGTAATAGGTGAAGTCGACCCGATCGAGAACGACCCGATTCTTGTAGAGCGACATCTCAGCGCCAAAGAATGGCGTGGCCAGATCATACCAGCCCGAAGCCAGCAGCACGCGGAATTCATCATTCTCGCGCATGGCCTGGCCCAGCCAGGGCGCGACATTCACATAGGCCGGCCAGCCACGAGAATCCTGGCTCCAGTTCCAGTTGCTGCCCGGCTCGCCCGTCAGCACCTTGTAGAGGCGGTCGAGCGGTTCGCCCTCCGCGCGTCCGCCTTCGCGGAAATTCACGCCCAGTTCGCGGGTGAGATAGTCATTGATAGCCGCCGTATAGGCGGCATCCATGCCATAGCCAGAGGGGTCATTATCCGGTGTATCGCCGACACTGTTACTATCCACACCGGTATAGCGACTGTCGAAACGCCCGACCGTGAGATCACGGTCACGCAGCAATTCCTTGCGAAACTGTGTGGGATCGACCCTCAGATTGGTGTCGAGGATCCAATCCGCAGATACGCCGAGATAGTCCGACATTTGATCGGCAAGGTCACCGCGCTCAGCCTCACTGAGAGTCGCTCCACGGATCAGTGCGGGCGGAAGAATATGCGTCGCGAAACTGCGCGCATCCTCGGCGAAAGCCTCCAGATCACCGCCCCAGCGCGCGCGGTCGACCTTGTCATGATACCAGGCCGTGGTCGCCATGGTCGGGAAGAAGGCGATATGGGCGGTGTCATTGCCGGGCGCGAAACGCGCCGTCTGGAAGTCCAAAATGGCCGAGACCAGCACAACCCCGTTCAGCGCAATGCCGTTCCAACCGCCCTGAAGCTCCTGCGCCACGGCGGCGGCACGCGTGGCGCCATAACTCTCACCGGCAAGATATTTCGGGCTGTTCCAGCGACCATTGCGCGTGATCCAGATGCGGATGAACTCAGCAATGCTCTCGGCGTCTTCATTCACGCCGTAAAACTCTTTCGCATCCGTGCTGCCCAGCGCGCGGGAATAGCCTGTGCCAACCGGATCGATGAACACCAGATCGGCAACATCCAGCAGCGAATGCGGATTGTCTTCCACCCGATAAGGCGGTGCGCCGACATCTGTCCCATCGCTCGGCGTGATTACGCGTTTAGGCCCCCAGGCCCCCATATGCAGCCAAAGCGAGGCCGATCCCGGACCTCCATTGAAAACGAAAATCACCGGCCGCTCAGTGGGATCATCCAACTCATCTTCCACATAAGCGATGGAGAAGATCGCAGCACGAGGAGCCCCATTCTCGCTGCGCAGATAGGACTCACCCGCCGTGGCAATAAAGTTCACCTGCCGCCCATCCAGGCGCAAGGACATCTCGCGTGTCACAGAATACGGCGCCGGAATCTCGGAAGGCGCACCATCAGGCTTTTCCTGCGCCATGGCGAGGCCCACGAACACGAGACCGATCAGAAAGCTGGTAAAAGCACGCATGGGGAGCCCTGCCCTGTGACATGAAGGCGCCAGACTATGTCCTCGCCAATCAGAGGCTTTTTGCTAACGCATCCCTGGGCACTTGCCTAGGCTCGCCCGGATCTTCGGCATCCTTGCCCGGTTCGGTTGCAAGTGGGGTGTACTCCAGGGCTGGAAACCAGACACCAAACGCAGAGCCATGCTCTGGCTCGCTTTCCACCACGAAGCCACCACGGTGTCGGGTCATGATATGCTTGACGATGGCCAGACCAAGCCCCGTCCCCCCAACATCGCCACCCCGGCTTTCATCCACACGATAGAAACGCTGGCCAAGACGCGGCAGATGCTCGCGATCTATGCCCGGGCCTTCATCCTCCACGCGCAACCAGATGCCGGGAACAGGCCCGCGCTGACTGGCCTGCAGCACTGTGATGCGCCCCACATTGCCCCATTGGCGACCGGCTTTCGCCTCCGCAGCTTCCATGCTCGACTCAATACCGCAGGAAATGACAACCCTTGAGCGTTCCGGAGAATACTTCACGGCATTGACGACGAGGTTCTGCGCCACCTGCGTCACCTCATCGGCATCAGCCACCGCGCGCAGACCAGTCTCCGGACCTGTCCTGACAAGTTCGATCTCGCGTTCAAACGCCACTGGGCGCAAGGCTGCCACGGTCATGCCGACCAGATCTGGGATGTCTTCAACGGTCTGGGGTGGCCTGTGCTCACTGAACTCAATACGCGACAAGGACAAAAGATCCGCAATCAGCCGCTTCATCCGCTCGGTCTGATTGAACATGATGTCGAGGAACCGGCCCCAGCTTTCAGGATCATTTCGCGCGGGGCCACGCATGGTCTCGATAAAGCCGGCAAGCGAGGTCAGCGGCGTACGCAGTTCATGACTGGCATTTGCCAGGAAGTCTGCGCGCGCCTTCTCCGCACGACGCAAGGCTGTGTGATCTTCCATCACAATCAGCGCACCTCCCGCTCCAACATTGAAAGGCGCAATGTGCGCCAGCCAGAGTTGGTCGCTGGCACTGCCAAGCACCACCTCCACATTTGACGCCGCCCCCATGGGCGAAAGCGCTATATCGAGACCAGACAGGAGCGCAGGATTGCGGATAACCGAGGCGGCAAGGCTGTTTTGCTCACCGCGGATCCGAAAGAGTCCCCGTGCCGCTGAATTCGCCGCGTGGATCCGCTGGTCCAGACCAATAAACAACGCCGGAACCGGGAGCGCATCCAGCAGCGCAGGCAATGCAGCCCCTGGCGCATCGACCACCAAAGCCTGGCTTGAATGCTCAAGATCCTGTTTGACAGGATCAGGCGCCGAAGACCCGACATAATACGCCATGGCAGCCGCAATCATGACGATCGAGGCGGTAATCGCCTCAACCCACCCCAACGCCCCCGAAAGCGCCAGCAAAAAGACAACCCCGACACACAAAGCCGCCATGACACAGAGATCGCGCACGCGCGGCGCCAGCCGACGCGCCAACGGCGCGCTCTGCTCTTCAGGCGTCTCGGGCACATTAGACATACCCGCCCCATAACACCCGCCAGCGTAGCGAACAAAGACAAACTGTGTGCCCGAACAGCACTGGCGCACCGACCGCAAAGCACCCTATGGCTCGCTTTCTAATCGCCGCTGGAGTTCACTGACAAAACATATTGATTTTCGATAATTGTTCATTGACAGTCGATCAGTCCAGGCGTACATGCACACCAGATTGGGAAATCACTCACCATGAAGCGACAAACCGCCCTCGTTGGCACACTCATGCTTACCGGTTGCGCCTCCTGGGAGGCTTTTCAGACCGGACAAATTGATGCCGTCCCCGTTGCGCCCAATGCGCCGCAGGTCTGGGCGGCCGCAGGTATTGTTGGTGTCGCCGAAGAAGGTCCATGGCTCAACAACTTCAACGATCCGGTGATGCAATCGCTTGTCGGCGAAGCACTTGAGCACAATTACACCTTGGCTGCGCAGCTCGCTACGCTGCGCGCCGCGGCGGCCGATGCTCGCGCCCAGCGCGGCTCGCTGCTGCCCTTCATTTCCGGATCGGCCTCCACAGGCGGCCGGCGCTCTGTGGCAGAAGATGCCAATGGCGATGCGGTAACCAATGATAGCGCTACATACGGTCTCGGCCTGAACGCCAGCTGGGAAGCCGATTTGTGGGGGCGCCTGGCTGCCGGGGTCGACATTGTTGAGGCCGACCAGGCCATTGCCGAAGCCGATCTCGCAGCCGCCCAGCTCTCTATTGCCGGTCAGACCGCAATAGCCTGGATCAATTTAAACGCCGCAGTGGCCCAGGAGAGCGTCGCTCAGGCAACACTTGAAGCGCGCTCACGCACCACCGAACTGACTGAGCGACGCTTTTCGCGCGGCCTTGCCACCGCACTGGATGTGCGGCTCGCCCGCAGCGCCCTTGCCGGCGCGGAAGCCTCGATCGCCGCGCGGCGCCAAGCGGTCGGCGAAGCTGCACGGCGTCTGGAAGTCCTGCTTGGTCGCTATCCCGCGGCCGAGATCGCCGCGCCGGCGAATCTGCCCGCAATGACCCCGATCGGCGCGATCTCCAGCCCCACGCGCCTGCTCGCGCGCCGGCCGGACATTGCAAGTGCGGAGGCACGCGTGGTCCAGGCCGGTCTGCGGGCCGAACAGGCACGTCTTGCATTGTTCCCAAGCCTGAATGTGACCGCCAGCCTGTCGACCAGTTCCGATGATCTGTCGAAAACTTTCGACCCGGCCTTTATCGCGGCCAATGCTTTGGCAAACCTGACCCAGCCGCTTTATGCGGGTGGACAGTTGTCGGCACGCGCCGAAGCCTTTCTGGAGCGTGTGGAAATCTCTCTTGCCAGCTATGCGTCCACAGTGCTGGTCGCCTGGCGCGAAGTGGAAGATGCCCTCGCCGCAGACGGCTATCTCGCCACTCAGGAAAACGCCCAAAAGCGCGCGCTACAAGAAGCCGCCTTCGCTGAAGACCTGGCCGAACGGCAATATCAGGCCGGCACAGTGACCATTTTTAACCTGATTGACGCCCAAACGCGCAGGCTAAATGCAGAATCCGCACTTGTCAGCGCACGAACAGCCCGTGCAACAAACCGCGTTCAGTACTATCTTGCCTTAGGCGGCGGCCCTGATGGGCCCGGCCTTACTCAACCCTCAGCGAATGCCGGCAGCCCCGGCGGGAGCCCCACCCCATGAGTCGTATCCTCGCCATTGCCCTGCCCATCCTGATCCTCCTGCTCCTTGGCGGCGGCGGTTTTGCGGCTCTGCAAGCCTTCAAACCCGTTCCGGAAGAAACCGATGAGGTTCCGGCGGGCCTGGCAGTCTTTGCCGAGCCTATCATAGAAGGCCGGTTCACCCTGACCGTCGACGCACAGGGCGAGGTGGCGCCAAAACGCGAGATTATTGTGTCGCCCCAGATCGGTGGTCGGGTCGCCTCCCTGTCGCCGGACTTCATCGATGGCGGTTTTATCCGTGAAGGCCAGGTGCTCGTTCGCCTGGAGTCTGAGGATTACGAACTTGCCGTGACGCGTGCCCGCTCCAGCGTGGCTTCCGCCGAGCAAGCGCTGGCGCGCGAGCAGGCCGAAGCTGAGCTTGCACTTCAGGATCTGGAAGATCTCGGCATTACCGACGCAAGTCCGCTTGCACGCCGCGAACCACAACTGGCACAAGCCCGGGCAGCGCTGGACAGCGCCAAGGCTCAACTTGCCGAAGCCGAACTGAATTTGCGCCGGACGGCTGTGCGCGCCCCCTTCACCGGCCGCGTCCGCGAGCGTGATGTGGATATCGGCCAATATGCCAGCCCGGGGCAGTCTCTTGGAAGCATCTTCTCGACCGATATTGTCGAAGTGAGCTTGCCAATTTCTGATGCCGAGCTGGGCCGGATTGGACTGCCGCTCGCCTTTGCGGCATCCGAGGAAAACCCTGGCCCGACGGTGACGTTCACCGCTCGTGTCGCAGGCCAGATGCGAGAGTGGAATGGCCAGGTGACCCGCACCGCCGCTTCAATTGATCCGCGCTCGCGCCAACTTGATGTCATCGCGGAACTGATCGATCCGTATGGCGAAGGCGCCGACAATGGTGCGCCGATGGCGCCTGGCCTGTTTGTGAATGCCTCAATTCAGGGTGCCACACTGGAAAATGTCATGATCGTCCCTCGCTCAGCCCTGCGCGGTGAGAACGAAATCTATATCGGCAACCCCAAGGAAGGCACGCTCAGCATCCGCCAGGTGGATGTGGTCTATTCCAGCGATGAGGGTGCCTATCTCACCCGTGGTGTTGCCGCCGGCGAACTGGCCGTCGTTTCACCGATCCAGGCTGCTTTCGATGGAATGCGCATCAAGGTTCTGGAACGCCAGCCTGATGGATCCATTATCAGCCACGAGCCTGAAACTGACGATGATGGTGAAGCCGTGGCCGAGGCCAGCGGAGAGAGTAACGCAGAAGGAGCCGTGCAATGAATGGGATAGTTGCCTGGTTTGCCCGCAATGCCATTGCGGCAAACCTGCTGATGGCCGTCGCGTTTATTGGCGGCATCTTTGCGTATTTCAGTCTTGAGCGCGAGATCTTCCCAGTGGTGCCCGTGGCCGGGGCCAGCGTCTCCGTCGCCTGGTCGGGCGCATCGCCGGCAGAAACCGAGGAACAACTGGTTGTTCGGATTGAAGAGGCGATCGCCGATCTGGATGGGATCGACCGCATCACCTCCATCGCCTATGAGGGCGGCGCCACGGTCAATATTCGCGGCCGCGACGATATCAACATGGACAAGTTCATCCGGGACATCGAGCGCCGGGTGAACCAGATCAACAATTTCCCACAATCGGCCTTCCGGCCACAGATCACCCAGTGGGAGGATCGTGACTGGTATTTCGGGATGGCTATCTATGGTGAGGCCAGTCCGCGCGAGCTAAAACGGATCGCGGATGAAGTCCGCGACGACATTGCCGAAATGAGCGGTGGGCAACTCGCAATTGTGAACGGCACGCTTGGCGAGCAGGTCTCTATCGAGGTGACGGAAGAGACCCTGCGCCAGTATAATCTTACCTTCTCACAAGTGGCCCAGGCTATTCGGGAAACCGCACTGAATGCCTCTGGTGGCCGCGTGCGTACAGATACTGGCAATGTCAGCATCCAGGCGCGGGAGCAGGCCGATACTGCCGCTCAATTTGAGCGTATCGTCGTCACGCAAACGCCTGAGGGAGCGGTCATTCGGCTCCGCGATATCGCAGATGTTGTTGATGGCTTTGTAGATGAGGAATTGCGCGCCCAACATAATGGCCAGCCTGCCGCCTTCGTCATGGTGGTGGCGCCGGACAATATGCAGATTGTCGACTATACGGACGGGTTCAAGGACTATATCGAACGCGCGAACGATCCCGCCTCCGGCATTCTGCCTGAGGCCTTGAAGATCAATATCCTTTGGGACAATTCAGACGCCTTCAAGGCCCGGATGGAAACAATCGGCCAATCCGCCTTGTTGGGTGGTGTGCTGGTTCTGATCGTTCTCGTACTCTTCCTGCGCCCGATTGTGGCCTTTTGGGTGACGATTGGCATTTTCACCGCTTTTGCGGGGGGCGTATTTTTGCTGCCCTTGTTCGGCGTCTCACTGAACATTCTCTCCCTTTTTGCCGTCTTGCTGGTCATCGGCGTGATTGTGGACGATGCCATTATCGTCGGTGAGAATATTCACAAGGAAGTCGAGAGCGGCCGGCGCCAGGGTCTGGATGCTTCGATCATCGGCACACAGATGGTGCTCAAGCCTGTGATCTTCGGCGTTTTGACCACCATTATCGCCTTCCTGCCCTGGGCCTTCCTGACTGGCCCGGTGCGCTCCTTTACCGAGCAGATCACCTTCGTGGTGGTTGCCGCGCTCACATTCTCCCTGATTGAGAGCATGCTGATCCTTCCAGCACACCTGGCTCACCTGAAGCCCCAGCGCTTTGACGGCCCTGGCGGCTCGATCCTGAAAGTCCAGCGGTCTATCGCGGACTCACTGCTCTGGTTTGCCGATCATATCTATCGCCCAATACTCGAACTGGCTGTGAAGTTCCGGTACGCCACGATGGCATTCTTCATCGTATTGTTCTTGTGGGCGACACAGCTTGTCGGGAACAATTATGTCCCCTTCAACTTCATGCCCAAGATCGAAGCCGACATGATCCAGGTGAGTGTGGAACTGCCAGACGGCACGCCATTCACAAGGACGGAGCAAGTTCAACAACAGGTCCAGAACGGAATCGACCTGATGGATGTCGAAAGCCGGGAGACCTATCCTGAGATCAATGGACTCATTCGCGACAGCTCAGTTGTCGCCTCAGGACGCCGCGTGCAGGCCTGGATTGGACTGACACCTCCCGAGGTGCGACCGGAAACGCTCTCCTCAACAGAGATCTCCAACCGCTTCCGTGAGCTTGTCGGCCCCATTCAGGATGCCGAGGAAATCGAGGTAACCGCGACCTTCAACCAGGATGAAAGTGGCATTCGCTTCTCCCTGAACAATGAAGATCTCGATCTCCTGCGCGCTGCGGCCGAAGATGTGAAAGGCCAGTTGGCGACCTATTCCACGACCTATGATATCGGCGACAATCTATCGTCAGCGGCCGATGAGATTCGCGTCACCCTGAAACCAGGCGCAGAATCGCTAGGCGTGACCCTTGCGGATGTGACCAGCCAGATCCGCCAGGCTTATTTCGGTGAACTCGTCTATCGTTTGCCACGTGAGGGTGACGATGTGGAAGTTCGTGTTCGTTTGCCTGAAGACACACGACGGAACCTCGATTCCCTGGGCAATCTGCGCATTCGCACATCTGATGGTCGGCAAATCCCGGTCAACCAGGTGGCCGATTTCGAGTTCGCGCCCGGTATCAATGTCATCATCCGGCGCGACCGGACACGCTCGGTGACGGTTCGCGCGGAGCTTACCGACGATGTCCGCGGACAGATCATCGCTGATATGGAGGCCAATTATTGGCCCGGCTTTGCCGAACGCTTTCCCACTGTTTCTCGCCAAAGCTCAGGTGGATATGAGGCCGAGCAGGAGTTCTTTGCCGAGCTTATGAGGTTCTTCTTTATTGCTCTTGGGGCGATGTATATTCTTCTGGCCATCGCCTTCCGCTCTTATAGCCAGCCGGCCCTTCTGCTGACGGCTGTTCCTTTCGCTTATGCCGGCGCGGTGTTCGGCCACCTCATCTCCGGGGTGCCCCTCGCCATGTTTTCCTTCTTCGGGATCGCGGCCGCTGGGGGCGTCGTGATCAATGACAACCTCGTTCTGGTGGATTTCATCAACCGGCGGCGAGATGAAGGTGTCGGCGCCCTGCAGGCAGTGGTGGATGGCGGGGTCTCACGCTTCCGCCCGATCCTGTTGACCTCGGTGACCACTTTTGTCGGCGTGCTGCCGCTGATCGCTGAGCGCTCGGTGGGGGCTCAATTCCTGAAGCCGATGGTGGTGTCGCTTGGATCGGCGGTGACCTTCGCCCTGTTCGTGTCGCTGCTGCTCGTGCCGGCACTTTATGCCATTGGTGTCGAGGTTGGCCGGATCTTCAACTGGTCCTGGAATGGCCGCCCCTTCCGCCAGATCGGGGAAACCTATTCCGGCCATGCGACCATCGACGAGGAAGAGCTGATCGGCACCAGCGCTCATGGCGACCTGAAGCCGGCCGAATAGCCACCGACCGTTTCCCTCAGGGGGCCGGCACGCCCGGTCTCCTGCCCGAAAAATCGACCAAAAGACTGGAGAGGCAAACATGAGACATCTTTTGATGGGCGCCGCTGGCATCGCCCTGCTCGCGGCATGCACGAGCGTCCCGGAAACCGAAATCACGGACCTTGCAGAACCAGCGCCGACGGTTGAGACCGCCCCGACCCGAACCGAAATGGTTGAGGCCCCCGCCCATGAGGTTGAAACCACCTCGCCAGATTATTGGGGCGACTGGGGCATTGATACCGGCGCGATGAGTGAGGATGTCACGGCGGGCGATAATTTCTTCATGCATGTGAATGGCGGCTGGTTCGACACATTCGAGCTTCCAGCCGACAAGGTCCGCTATGGTGCCTTTGATCTTTTGCGTGAAAAGTCCGAGCAGCAGACCCGGTTCATCATTGAAGATCTGGCTGCGGACTCGCCTGCAACCGAGACACCCGAAGGCAAGGTGGCCGCACTCTATTCGGCCTATCTGGACACCGACAACATCGAAGCCGCCGGCCTCGCCCCGGCCCAGCCCTATCTTGAGATGATTGCGGCCATGGAGACGCGCGAAGACCTCGCAACTCTTTTTGCAACATCCGGTTTCGCGTCGCCGATCAACGCCTTTGTCTGGGTCGATGACAAGGATCCAAATGTCTACATCCCTCAGATGAGCATTGGTGGACTCGGCCTGCCCGACCGCGAATACTATTTCAAGGACGATGAAAAGTCGGTCTCAATTCGCGAGGATTATCTCGGCCTTTTGACCTTCCTGCTCACTCAGGCCGGCTACGAGGATGCCGAGGCCAAGGCCGGCGATGTCCTGGCGCTAGAAACCGAGATCGCCAAGGCCGACTGGGATCGCGCCCTCAGCCGCAATCCGGAGCTGACCTATAACAAGGTCTCCCTCGACGAGCTGCGCGCCTTTGCTGGCGACTTCCCGCTCGATACAGCTTTGGAAACCATAGGTCTTGCCGGACAGAATGAGTTTCTTGTGGCCGAAGTGCCGCCGACCCAGGAAGAACTGGACGAAGTTGGCATGTCCGAGGAAGACGCTGAAAAACTTGGCCCCGGCATGCCGGCCGTGTTCGAGATCGCCCAGACGGCCGATCTCGACACCTGGAAAGCCTATATGACGGCCCACTTCCTGTCAGACCATGCCAGCGTATTGCCAGCTGAGATCGATGCCGCGAATTTCGCCTTTTATGGAACAGTTCTGCGTGGCCAGCCGGAACAGCGCCCACGTTGGAAGCGCGGGGTCTCAACAGTTCAGGGTACGCTCGGCGAGGCGGTTGCAGCGGTCTATGTCGAGCGTCACTTCCCGCCGGAGAACAAGGCGGCGATGGACCAGCTCGTCGCCAATCTGCGCAGCGCCATGCACGCCAATCTGGAAGATCTGGAATGGATGGGCCCCGAGACGCGCCTGAAGGCTGTCGAAAAGCTGGACATGTTCAACCCGAAGATCGGCTATCCGGAAGCGTTCGAAAGCTATGACACGCTCGAAATCGGCGACAGTGCCTTCGAGAACGCCATGAATGCTGGACGCTGGGAACTGGCCGACAACATCGCCCGCCTTGAGGAAGAACCGGACCGGGACGAATGGTTCATGACCCCGCAAACGGTCAATGCCTACTACAATCCAAGCTATAACGAGATCGTCTTCCCGGCCGCCATCCTGCAGCCGCCTTTCTTCAACATCTCTGCCGACCCGGCCGTGAACTATGGCGCCATTGGCGGCGTCATCGGCCACGAAATCGGGCATGGCTTTGATGATCAGGGCTCGAAATTCGACGGCCATGGCGTGCTTGCCAACTGGTGGACCGAAGAAGATCGCGACGCGTTTGAGGAGCTGACCACCGCATTGGTCGATCAGTACAACCAGTATTGCCCACTCGGCGAGGACGATCCGTGTGTCAATGGCCGCCTTACCCTGGGCGAGAATATCGGCGACCTTGGTGGACTCTCGCTGGCTTATCGCGCCTACCAGCTCAGCCTGGATAATGATGGCGACGGCACGGTCAGTGAAGCCGAACAGGCCCCGGTGATTGACGGCCTGACCGGCGATCAGCGCTTCTTCATGGCCTGGGCCCAGGTCTGGCGGTCGAAATATCGCGACGAAGCCAAGCGCCAGCAATTGCTGACCGACCCGCACTCACCGGCCGAGTTCCGCGTCAACGGCATCGTGCGCAATTTCGATGAATGGTACGAGGCTTTCGACGTAACAGAAGAAGATGAACTCTACTTGCCGCAGGAAGAGCGTATCCGCATCTGGTAATACTCATGCTGCTGAACAACAGCACAAACCATCAAGCGCGCCCATCCATTTGGGTGGGGGCGCTTTGCTTTCTGCGCCAATATGAAAACTGTAAGTGCTGCAAAAAGCGTCCCCAAAGGCCTATATGTGAAACCAATTGTTCATGCGTGAAGGGCAGCTTCTTGGGACCTGTTCAGTGCGGACTCAAATCATGACCGATCTCGCTCAAGCGGCCAAGCCTGTCCCGACCGACATGACCGGCGGCTTACGCGCATGGGAGCAGACCTTCCATGCTGCACCTATCGGCATTGCTCATGTCGGCGCGGATGGTCGCTGGCTTCGCGTCAACACGCATGTCTGTGAGATGCTCGGCTATACCGAGAGAGAGTTGATGGAGTTCACATTCCAGGATCTTACCCATCCTGATGACGTGAACACCGATGTCGATCTCGCCGGGAAGGTGCTGAGCGGCGATCTTGAGCGCTACAAGATGCAAAAGCGCTATTTTCACAAGGCCGGACACACCGTCTGGGCCAATCTTACAGTCGCGGCTGTTCGCACCAATAACGGGGAATTTGTCCACTTCGTTTCTGTTTTGGAAGATATCTCCGAATTCAAGCGTATGCACATGGCGCTGGAGGAAAGTGAAGCGCGGTTTCGCGCCGTACAGGAAACCAGCCCGGACGGGTTCATGACCTTCGAAGCTGTTCGCGATAAATCTGGCACGATTTGCGATCTGCGCTGGACCTATATCAACGCCGCGGCAGAACGGATCGTCGGGCGAAGCGCAGACGACCTGAACGGCAAGCTCCTTTTGGAGGAAATGCCTGGAAACCGGGAAGAAGGTCTGTTCGATGCATATGTCCAGGTGATTGAAACCGGTCAAACCTGGCAGAATGAATTTCGATACGACCATGATGGCATAAAGGCACATTTTCATACGACAGCCGCCCGCGCGGGCAACGGACTCGCGGTCTCCTTTGCCGACATCACGGCTTTGCGCCACAGCGAAGAGCGCCTGCGCCGCGTGCTCAACAATGTGGTCGCTTTCATCGGGGTCTTGTCCCTGGACGGCACTTTGTTGGTTGCCAATGAACCTGCGCTGGCAGCGGCGGACCTGACCCGAGAGGATGTCATCGGCAAACCTTTCTGGGACTGTTTTTGGTGGAACTATAGCGAGGAGAGCAAAAACCTCATTCGCGAAGCTGTTCGGCGCGCAGCAGAGGGCGAAACGGTTCGCTTCGACGCTGAAATCCGGGTGGCGAACAATGTCCCCATGCATATCGATTTCCAGCTTGCCCCAAACTATGATGACAGTGGCGAGATCATCGATCTCATCCCTTCCGGCGTCGACATCACGGAGCGCAAGAGAGCGGAGAAACACCGCGAGATGCTGCTCCAGGAGCTCAGTCACCGAGTCAAGAACACCCTCGCGACGGTCCAGGCCATGGCCGGGCACACCATGCGCACCTCGTCAGATTTCGAGAGTTTCCAGACCGCCTATCGGGGGCGTTTGCAGGCCATTGCGCGATGCCATGAGTTATTGGTCGCCACCAACCATACCAAGGTCAATCTGCGCAGCCTGATCGAAACCCAGATCCGGGCGCTGACGCGCGATGATGGCACAAGCCTGGAAATCTGCGGCAAGCCGCTGGTTCTGGGCGGAGAGGCCGCTCACGCTTTTGGCCTGGTGCTACATGAAATGGCCACCAACGCCGCCAAATATGGCGCTCTCTCAACACCAAAGGGCAAGGTGCATATCTCCTGGGGCGATAGCTTGGGAGACGATGGCATCAAGTGCATCGAAATCATCTGGAAGGAGTCAGGCGGGCCGCCTGTCATGCCCCCCAAAAAGCGCGGGTTTGGCAGCCTCCTGATAGAGCAAAGTTTGTCACACGGGCTCGGCGGGACCACTTCTATCAGCTACGCTCAATCAGGACTTGATGCCCGGTTCAGGCTTCCCCTAAGCGCCGCACAATGACGCTTGAGCGCCCCCGCATACTGATCGTGGAAGACGATTATCTTATTGCCCTCGATGTCGAACAGGAATTGCTCGACCGTGGCTATGCCCCTATCGGCCCAGCTGCTGACCTGGAAACCGCGCTTGAGGTGGCCAGAACAACAGGTTTGAGCGCAGCAGTTCTGGATATGAATCTCGGAAACCAAAAGTCCTTTCCCGTGGCCCGAGAGCTCCAGACACGCGGCGTGCCCACACTTTTTCTTTCAGGAAACGATTCCGGTGCCCTGCCAGAAGACATGATAGATTACCGTGTACTGTCGAAACCCGTCGACTATGATCAACTCGACAAGGAATTGCGCAAACTGATCGCCGTTTGATCCGCTTAATGCGCCCGCCAAAATAATCTTCTTTGCATTTATTGCTGCGGCTTGTTCCGTGGGGAGACACCAGTCGGGCCCCCTCGGCCATGCCAAATCTGGGGCTTGGCCAAGGTCGGGCATTCTGAGCGCGGGGATTGCCGGCCTTGTGGCGGGATAAAAGGTCACCACCCTCGAAGCGCGCCATCGGCCTGGCGGGTGGAAGTTGAGGCCCAGGCTGCACGCATGCCAGAACAGACCAGGGCCACTCTCCAGACCGCAGTTGCAATGCCGCGCCCCCTCGCCATCAAACGCGAGGTGCGTTAAGGGCGCGGACAAACTGACTTGTCGATTTCTGAAAGCCTGCCCATGCCTGCCCCGCTAGAACTCTCAATCGTCGTGCCCGTCCATAATGAGGCAGGGAATGTGGAACAGCTTGTCCGCGAGATTGCGACCGCCCTGGAAGGCCGGTCCTTCGAAATGGTTTTCGTGGATGACACCTCCACCGATGACACACGCGCGGTTCTGGTTGGCCTGAAGCAGGCATTCCCCATGCTCCGCGTGCTCAGCCACCGCAACAATGCCGGCCAGTCACGCGCTATACGCACGGGCATTCGCGGCGCGAAGGGACGCGTGGTCGGCACTCTGGACGGTGATGGCCAGAACGACCCCGCCGACCTGCCCGATCTTTATCGCCAGCTAACCCGGGCAGATGCGCCAGTTGAGTTGAAAATGGTGATGGGTCGCCGCGCCAGCCGCAAGGACACCGCCTGGAAACGCTTTGGGTCGCGCTTTGCCAACTCCATCCGCAAACGGCTATTGAAGGATGATTGCGACGATAGTGGCTGTGGCATCAAGGTGATGGACCGCGAGGCATTCCTCTCGCTCCCCTATTTCGACCATATGCACCGCTATATGCCCGCCATCATGAATGCCGAGGGCTACAAGGTGGAGTTTCATGATGTGAACCACCGAGAACGCGGCGCAGGACAGTCAAAATACACCAATTTCGGACGCCTGTGGGCTGCGTTTTCCGACCTGCGCGGTGTCACCTGGCTGATCCGCCGGCGCCGAAATCCAGCCGGCGTAGACGAATATTGAGACGGCTTACAAAAAAATTACGGTTTCGATGACCTGATTCCTGCATTCGCGCCGCTTTGCTTAGTGAGGAAACTCAAATAAGGTAACCATCAGACGGGGATCATCGCGCGTGTCTTTCAAGCATTTCTTCTCTGCCGCAGCAGCAGCACGCCTGGAAGAACAGCGTAAACGATCCCAGGCCTCAGAAGGCGGTTCTGGTCAACAAAGGAGGGGTGTCTTGCGCGCTCTGTATTCGGTTTTCCCGCTCTTGGTCATCCCTGTGGCCATCTACAATTTCATGGCCTTCTTTGCCGGTGGTGCAGATCCCGCCGCCGTGGATGGCATTACCGCGAATGTCGCTCCTCTCGCTGGCCAGTTGAATGCCAGTGCCATGAAGCTGAACATGATATCCGGTGTGGAGTGGCAACTCACCAATGGTGACCTGCTTGTCCTGATCGCCCTGGCGCTCTTGTTCATCGAGATCCTGAAATCCACCTCCACCGGGACGGCGACAATCATCAATCACGCCGTTTCGATGGTCCTGTTTATTGTCTGCCTGATGCAGTTCCTGCTGATGCAGAATTTCGCGACCTCGACCTTTTTCGTACTCACAGTCATGACGCTGCTGGACGTTCTGGCCGGCGTGGTTGTGACAATCGTCTCGGCCCGCCGCGACTTTGCGGTTGGCGAAGGTTTCGCTGGCTAAGCCCTGCTTTCGGGTGGCCTGGTTTACGGGCCACCTGCTATGGCCTGATACGCATGATCAACGCTTCGGCCATTCTCGACTCACTCGACACCCTGCATGCCCGGTTTCATGCTGAAGGCCGGGTTCAAGTGACGCAGATCCTGCATCCCAAGGCGGCTAGGTCTCTCAGAGCAGCCGTTGACTCGCTCGACTGGCGGCTTGTCCTAAATGAGGGCGACAAGCATTTCGACATTCAGCCCAACCAACTCGCCAGCATGACCGGGCGCCAGTATCGCCAATTGCGCCTTGCAGCAGCAGAGCGGGCACAGCACCAGTTTCAGTATTTCTTCGAGAACTACCCCGTCCACGACATCTATCATGGACGGGGGCCGGACGCGCTGCCGGGGCAAATTCGCAACGTCTATGAGGCCCTGAACAGTCAGGAAATGCTTTCTCTCCTGTACAGGATTACTGGCCTGCCCGCTGACTTTTGCGATGCTCAAATCACACGTTTTCGAACTGGCGCCATGTTAAACGAACATGACGACGATGTGCCGGGCAAAAATCGGCTGTTTGCTTATACGCTCAGTCTCGCTGACCCTTGGAAAGCCAGCTGGGGGGGCACACTCAGTTTCCTTGATGAGGCAGGCGAGGTGACACAGCGCTTCGTGCCCAGCTTCAATACACTATCAATTTTCGCTGTGCCCACGGCGCACCGGGTAGACCCGGTCAATGAAAAGGCCCGCGGCGCGCGCGTTTCAGTTACTGGATGGTACCGAGCCGGGGCACCGGAAGAATTCGGCTAGAGCATCGGGCGTTATATGTGAAACGCTCGATGCTCTAGGTTTTTTGTGGTCGCGCCGGTTTTGCGAAAAAACCGGAGTCCACTTTTTCGCCCGGCACTCTAAAGCCAGCTTACTTGCTCTTGCTGTCCTTGCCGGAGAGAACTTCCAGTTGGCGCTGCATCTCAACCATCTGGGCCTGCATGAGTTTCAAAGTGCGCTCGGCCGGAGTTTCCGTGGCGGTGTCCACAGGCTCATCTTCATCTTCATCATCCAGCTTGGTGTCGACGGGCGCCATGGCCGGGTTAAACATCCGCATGGCATTCTCGAACATGGCCATATTGCGCTTGGCCTGTTTTTCGAACAACGCCATCGGCGTTGCCCCGCCCATGGCCGAGCGCCAGCGTTCCTGCGCTTCAGCGAACTGGTTCATCGACATGTCCAGCCAGGCCGGCAGCATGGACTGTGCGCCCCCGCCGTAAAAACCGATCAGCTGACGCAGGAAGTTCAGTGGCAGCGCACCTTCGCCCTTGGTTTCGTTTTCATAAATGATCTGGGTCAGCACCGAGCGCGTAAGATCCTCGCCCGACTTTGCATCGCGCACTTCGAAATCCGTGCCCGCGCGCACCAGATCCGACAGATGATCAAGCGTCACATAAGACGATGTCGACGTGTCATAGAGGCGCCGGTTTGCATACTTCTTGATGATGATCGGACCGTCGCCCTTATGACGTGCCATGGTGCTTCCTCATAGGTTGCGCTGCGCAGCAATGAATGCTGTTTGTGCGGAAAATTTCTATCTTGCCTAAGTCTTGCACAAAACGGGCCTTTCGACCAACGTCTCTATAGTTACGGTAGCAAAGTCTCATTAAGTACGGCTTTCGCATATGCAGCAAATTCGACAACGGGAGGATACAATATGTCGAGAATCGCACTGGTCACGGGTGGAACGCGGGGTATTGGCCGTGCCATTTCCGAGCGACTGAAATCTGATGGTTTCACGGTCGCGGCCAATTATGGCGGCAATGATGCTGCCGCCCAACAATGCGCCGAAGAGCTTGGCATCTCATGCTACAAGTTCAATGTCGGTGACTATGAAGCGGTCGGTGAAGGCATCGCCAAGATCGAAGCCGAGCTTGGCCCGGTTGATGTGGTCGTCAACAATGCCGGCATTACGCGCGACGCACCTTTCCACAAGATGAGCAAGCATCAGTGGAGCGAGGTGATCAATGTCGATCTCGACAGCGCCTTCAACGTGACCCATCAGGTCTGGAACGGCATGCGCGAGCGCGGCTTTGGACGTGTGATCAATATCTCTTCGATCAATGGCCAGAAGGGCCAGTTCACCCAGGCCAATTATTCCGCCGCCAAGGCCGGCCTGATCGGCTTCACCAAGGCGCTGGCCTATGAGGGCGCAAAGAAAGGCATCACCACCAATGTCGTCGCGCCAGGCTATATCGACACGGAAATGCTGCAGGCCGTGAAACCGGAAGTGCTGGACGGCATCATCGCCACGATCCCGGTTGGCCGGCTCGGCAAGGCTGAGGAAATCGCCTCCATGGTCTCCTATCTCGCCAGCGAGGAAGCCGCCTTCATCAATGGTGCGACCATGACTGTGAATGGCGCACAATATATCGCGGGTTAAAGCCGCACCTTTCATATCTTTGTGCAGCGCGGACTCGTGCTGCGTTGCACAAAGCATTTGACTTTCAAAACATTCCAGCGCATCTCCGGCACAGCCTGTGAACGTGGTGACGCGTCCATATGGGCTGGCGGCGTGAAGCACGCGCGGAGCAACCAGACTCCGAACCTGCGCCAGGACCCTTAAGGCTCTCCTTTGAGATTACGCACCCTGTTTCACGCGGGGCCGCTACAGCTTCCCGCGCGCGCCCCGGCCATGGTGGCCGATGTGTGCTGCGCGCTTTTTTGAAAGTTACACATGACCGATTTCAACCAGTTTGCCCTCGCTGCGCCTGTGCGCGAGGCCATCGCCGAGGCCGGCTATACAACGCCGACCCCGATCCAGACCCAAGCCATCGGCCCGGTGCTGGAAGGCCGCGACGTGCTCGGAATCGCCCAGACCGGCACCGGCAAGACGCTCGCCTTCGCCGCGCCGACCCTGTCGCGCCTGGCCGCCGAGCCCAAACCGCTGACCGCGCGCATGCCCCGCGTACTCGTGCTCGCCCCGACCCGCGAACTTGCCGGTCAGATCGCCGAGAGCTTCAAGACCTACAGTGCCGGCCAGCGCATCAAGATCGACTGCATCTTTGGCGGTGTGAAGATCGGGCGCCAGATCCGCGCGCTTTCGCGTGGCAGCGATGTGCTCGTCGCCACACCCGGCCGGCTGATCGACCTGCATGAACAAAGCGCCGTCGATCTCTCGAAGATTGAAACCTTGATCCTGGACGAGGCCGACCAGATGCTGGATCTCGGCTTCATTCATGCCCTGCGCAAGATCGCGAAAATGGTCCCGCCCGAGCGCCAGACCCTGTTCTTCTCGGCCACCATGCCGAAAGCGATCGCCACCCTGTCGCAATCCTTCCTGACAGATCCGGTGAAGGTCTCGGTCACGCCGGTTTCTTCTACCGCTGAGCGTGTCGACCAAGCCGTCATGCATGTTCACCAGAAGGCCAAGCCCGCCCTGCTGGCGCATGTGCTGAAACAACCCGAGGTGCGCCGCGTCCTGGTCTTCTCGCGCACCAAGCATGGGGCTGACCGGCTGGTGAAACATCTGGCAAAGGAAAACATCGAGGCCGTCGCCATTCATGGCAACAAGTCCCAGAACCAACGCCTGAAAGCGCTCGACGCGTTCAAATCCGGCAAGGCCTGGGTGCTGGTGGCAACAGATATTGCCGCGCGCGGCCTCGATATTGATGGCCTCACACATGTCATCAATTTCGATCTGCCAAATGTGCCGGAGCAATATGTCCACCGCATCGGACGCACGGGCCGTGCCGGTGCCAGCGGCGAAACCATAGCCTTTGTCGCCCCCGAAGAGCGTCCTCTCCTGCGTGATATCGAAAAGACGATCCGCATGAAGATCGAGGAACGTGACCTGCCGGAAGGGTTCGAGGTTCCAACGCCGATCGACACGGCTCCGCTCGGCAAGTCAGAGCGCCCCGCCGGCAAGAGCCCGCGCCGCCGCAATCGCGGTCCGCGCAAGCCGAGAACAGAGGGCGGCGCATCTGCGGGCAATAGCCAGAATTCTGACAAGCCACGCCACAAGCGCCGCCGTCGCCCCCGCCAGGGCGCAGCGGCGAATGCAGGCTAATTTGCCGCGCGGCAGGGCCCAAGGGCTTTGTAAATGCACCTCGAGCCCTAGATCTGGTCTCAGACCAGATCGAACGGCCAGGAGGGCGCCATGACCGATATCCTTCTTCATCACACCGGCTGCGGCACGTCCCGCAAGGGGCTGGCCTTGTTGCAGGAAAAGGGCATTGAGCCGGAGCTGCGCAAATATATGAACGCGTCCGAGCGCCTCGGTGAAGACGAACTGCGTGAGATCGCGAAAAAGCTCGGCACAGGCCCACGCAGTTTCCTGCGCGAGAAGGATGCGGTGAAATTCGAGCTCTCGCCTGAGGCCGGAGATGACGAGGTTTTCGCCGCCATGGCCGCCGAGCCGCGCCTGATCCAGCGCCCGATCCTGATCGCGGGCGACAGGGCTGCATTGGGGCGGCCAATCGAAAGCATGCTGGAGATTCTTTAGCCTAGTAGGATGCAAGCTCCACTGCGGTTTCTGCCCCAATGCATCAAATTTCATCCTTTCCCCAAACCGGGCCGAAAGGACGTCTGGTCTATGTCTTTTTCGTTGACGACGAAAAGGACCGCCCGATGGTCATCGCCTATGCCATAGCCACCCTTCTTCTCGTGCTTGCAGGCCTTCTGGTCTTTGCCTGGCCGATCGTCTGGGCCGGCCCTGGTCACCGGTTGCGGGCACTAGGCGGACCTGAAATGCGCTTTCTGGGCGGCACGGTCGCAACTGTCGCGCTGATGGCGGTTCTCGCACCTCTGGCGAGTGTCTCGATCACATCCGGCGGTGCGGCATTCTCGCAGACTGTCGCGACGGCACAGGCCATCTCGTTTGACCTCTAGCGCCTCTGGCCGTAACTCCCTGCCCTGACACCACAATGGCAGGGGAAGACATGGCCAGCGCGAAATCCAATCCCGGCAATTATTTCGAAGACTTCCATATCGGCCGTGAACTGGTGCACGCGACACCACTGACGGTAAGCGAAGGCGATATATCGCTCTACCGCGCGCTCACCGGCTCGCGCCATGCACTCTATAGCGCCGAGACGTTTGCCACCGCCAACGGATACGCCGCGATGCCGGTGGACCCGCTGCTCGGATTTCATGTCGTGTTCGGCAAGACCGTGCCGGACATTTCGCTGAATGCCGTGGCCAATCTCGGCTATGCTGAAGGCCAGTTCCTGGCCGATATCTATCCCGGCGACACGTTGCGCGCGGTGAGCGAAGTGATCGGGCGCAAGGAAAACTCCAACGGCAAGACCGGTGTGGTCTGGGTGCGCACCACCGGGCTGAACCAACGCGACGAGACTGTGATCAGCTATGTCCGCTGGGTGATGGTGCACAAGCGTGATGCCGCCTCACCGGCCCCCGAGGCCGTGGTGCCGGAGCTGCTGGACGCCGTCCCCGCAGGCAGTCTGCCGGCCCGCCATGCCTATGCGGCCTGGGACGACGCTCTCGCCGGCAGCACGCACCGTTTCGAAGACTATGAAGTGGGCGAGAAGATCGACCATGTCGACGGCATGACGGTCGAGGAAGCCGAACATCAGACCGCCACGCGGCTTTATCAGAACACCGCCAAGGTGCATTTCGACGCCCATGCACAGAAGGAGAGCCGCTTCGGCAAGCGCCTCATCTATGGCGGGGTCGTGATCTCCATCGCCCGCGCGCTGAGCTTCAATGGCCTCGCCAATGCGGCGGAAATGATCGCCATCAATGCCGGCACGCATGTCGGCCCGCTATTTGCCGGCGACACGATCTATGCATGGAGCGAGGTGCTGGACAAGGCCGAGCTGCTTTCCGAGAGTGTGGGCGCACTGCGCCTGCGCCTGGTGGCGGTGAAGGACCAGTCCTGCGAGACTTTCCCTCTGCGCGGTGAGGACGGCAAATACGCGCCCGGTGTGTTGCTCGATTTCGATTATTGGGCCGCTATTCCACGGCGCTAAAGCCTAGCTTGAGTTCGCCCTACTGTTCCCGTCTTGCAAGAGCTCCTATCTAGGCGGCATGAGTGGATATCCTCCCTTCGATGGCTTGGCCGCCACGGCCGCGGCACTGGTGGTGATCCTCTCAGCGATCATTTCCGTGATTGCCGCGGGCGCGCGTTGGCGCGCGGTCGACCTGGGCCAGGCCCGGGCGCAGGATCTGTGTGAGCTGACCGGCATTCTGAGCCCGGAAATTCTGCAGGACACATTTGGCCCGCCGGATATGGGGCGGGTCTGGCGCCAGGTCACAAGAGCAGACGTCAAAGCCGCGCGTCGCCCCCTTGGCCATCTGATGAGCAATGAAATTTTCGACTATGTCTGCTTGGGCATTGCGGTGGCCTCGTTTCTCATCAATCATCCGCTCATGAACCTCGCGCTGCTGGCCGCCTTCGCCGCGCAGGTCGCAAGCTGGGTTTTTGCCACGCAGGTGCCAAAATGAGTGCAGTAACGCAGACACAGCCCATGCGCGTTTGGAAGATGAACGGGGCAGGCAATGCTTTCGCCATTTTCGATGCGCGCGCGACACCTTTCGGACCGAGAACAGAGCAGATCCGCGAGATCGCCCGCCTGTTCAACGCCGATCAGGTGATCGCGATCGAGCGTGACGCGGAAAAAGACGCCTTCATGCGGATCTGGAATGCCGACGGCACCGAGGTATCTGCTTGCGGCAATGCCACCCGTTGTGTCGGCCATCTCATTCTTGGCGAGACTGGCAAGCAAATGGCGACCATTCGCACAGAAGCCGATACGCTGCGCGCGAGTCGCGCCGATGGTGGCCTGGTCACCGTGGATATGGGCTCACCCCTGATGGGATGGGAAGATATTCCTCTTGCGGAAAAGATGGATGTGCGCGGCGTGGATGTGAAGATCGGCCCGATGGACGCGCCTTATCTCTCACGCCCGGCTGTGGTCTCCATGGGAAATCCCCATGCGGTGTTCTTTGTGGAGGATGTCGAGGCTTATGACATTCCGGCCCTTGGCCCGCTTGTGGAATGGCATCCGCTGTTTCCCGAAGGGACCAATGTCGGCTTTGCCCAGGTGATCGACCGGGGTACGATCCGACTGCGTGTCTGGGAGCGCGGGGCAGGCCTGACCAAGGCCTGCGGTACGGGCGCCTGCGCCGCTCTGGTCTGCGCTGCGCGTGCAAAAAAGACCGCCCGCAAGGCAGATCTCATCCTGGATGGCGGCACGCTGACCATCGAGTGGCGCGAGAGCGATGACCATGTGCTGATGACCGGCCCGGTCGAGCTTGAACGCCAGTTGCAGATCGATCTTTAGGCAATGCGGGCGGAAGTCCCCCGCAGGGGGTTGAACTGACACCCGCATCCCTCACAAGCTGTGGCCTATCATTGCAATCTCAAATCTGGATGAGAGGTTCGCCATCGCTGGAGTGCCAACCCCCAATCGCACACGCTGGCTGAAGCGTTTTCGCCCGCCGGTCCTGTTTCTGCTGGTCGGTCTGGTTTTGCTCTTCGGCACGCCCTTTTTGACCCCCTATCTCGATCTTGGCGAGACGGTGCGCGGTGTCATCGGGATTCTGGGCCGCATCTGCGTCGTCATCGCCATAGGCTGGGCGATTGGAACCGTTGTTGACGCCTTCCTGAAACGTCAGATTGCGGGCTTGAAGCTTGATCAATTTGACAATTTGAGCGCGCGCAAGACGGCCACGCGCCTGGATGTCGCCCGGCGTATCTGGATTGTGCTGACGGGACTGATCACCATCGCTGCCGCCCTCACCATGATCCCGGGTGTGCGCCAGATTGGGATCAGCCTGTTTGCATCGGCCGGTATTGCCGGCCTGGCACTTGGTCTGGCCGCGCGGCCTGTGCTGAGCAATCTCATCGCCGGCATCCAGATCGCCTTCACCCAGCCGATCCGCATTGATGATGCGGTTGTCGTGGAGGGCGAGTGGGGCTGGATCGAGGAAATCGGCCTCTTCTATGTCGTGATCAAGGTCTGGGACTGGCGCCGTCTCGTGGTGCCCCTGTCCTATTTTATCGAAAGACCCTTCCAGAACTGGACGCGCCAGTCAGCCAGCATCATAGGCAGCGTGTTCTGGAACCTGGATTACCGTACGCCTGTCGGCGCCGTACGCGAGAAACTGAAGGAAATTTGCGAAGGGACGCAGCTATGGGACGGGAATGTCGTGAACCTGCAAGTATCGGATACGACCGAACGCACCATCCAGATACGCGCCCTGGCCAGCGCGCGCACCTCTCCGGAAGCCTGGGATCTGCGCTGCCTCATTCGCGAGGAAATGGTCAGCTGGCTGCAGGAAACCTATCCCCACGCCCTGCCCCGCTTCCGCGTGGAACAATCGGAGATGGAGCCCTTCAAGGCCCCTGCCGGCGCAGATTTCGAACCTGATACCAGCCTCACAAAGGGCAAGAGCGCGGATTAGTGCGCCGATGCCCCGTCGGCTCTCATCAGCACTTCACGCTTGTTGGCATGGTTCGGCGCTGAAACCACGCCATCTTCCTCAAGCCGCTCGATCAGTGAGGCCGCCTTGTTATAGCCCACCTTCAGGCGGCGCTGGACATAGGAGGTCGAAGCCCGGTTGTCGCGAATGACCACTGCCTTGGCCTGCTCGTAAAGATCGTCCTCACCACCACCTCCTCCGGCTGTGCCGAGCATGGCATCCATGACCGGGGAGGTATCCTCCGGTTCTTCCAGGATTTCGGGCACATAATCCGGCTCGCCCTGTTCGCGCAGCCAGTCGGTGATCGCTTCAACCTCTTCATCGCTGACAAAGGGGCCGTGGCAACGCTTGGTCTTGCCGCCGGGCGCCTGGTAAAGGAGGTCGCCCATGCCGAGCAGCTGTTCGGCACCCTGCTCGCCCAGAATGGTCCGCGAGTCGATTTTCGTCGTCACCATATAGGAAATGCGTGTCGGGAAATTGGCCTTGATCGTGCCAGTGATGACATCCACTGACGGGCGCTGGGTGGCCGTGATCAGGTGGATACCGGCGGCGCGGGCCATTTGCGCGAGTCGCTGAACACAGCCCTCGATCTCCTTGCCGGCAACCATCATCAAGTCAGCCATCTCATCGATCACCACCACGATATTTGGAATGTGATCGGTCGGCAGGTGCTCGGTCTCGTGAACCGGCTTGCCGTTCTCATCGAAGCCCGTCTGGACCTGGCGCGTCATCGGCTTGTTGGCGGCGCGGAACTTCTCGGCCTTTTCGTTGAAGCCGGCCAGGTTGCGCACGCCGGCCTTGGACATCAGCTCATAGCGCTGCTCCATCTCCCGCACGGTCCATTTCAGGGCATTCACAGCCTTGGTCGGATCGGTCACGACCGGCGAAAGCAGGTGTGGGATGCCCTCATAGATCGACAGTTCCAGCATTTTCGGATCGATCATGATGAAACGGCACTGGGCCGGGGTCAGCTTGTACATCAGCGACAGGATCATCGCGTTGACGCCGACCGATTTACCAGAACCGGTCGTACCGGCAATCAGCAAGTGGGGCATTTTGGCGAGCTCTACCACAGTCGGCGTCCCGCCAATATCGGCGCCCAGCGCCATGGGCAGCTTCGCCTTGGTCTGCTGGTAAGCCGGGCTCTCCAGCAGGGTACGAAGATACACCGTCTCACGGCCATCATTGGGCAGCTCAATGCCGATCGCATTCTTGCCAGGGACAACAGCCACACGCGCCGAAGCCGCAGACATTGAGCGCGCGATATCATCAGCAAGGGAAATGACGCGCGAGGATTTCACGCCGGGTGCCGGCTCCATCTCGAACAAGGTGACGACCGGGCCGGGGCGCACTTCCTTGATACGGCCACGTACGCCAAACTCCTTCAGCACCTCACCGAGCTGGCCGGCGCGCGCGATCAAGGCTTCCTCATCAATATCGCGGCCATCGGCCGGCGGCTCGGTGAGCAGGTCAATGGGAGGCAGCTTGGTGCTGGCGCGCTGAGCCCGGCGGCGCGCGCGCACTTTCGGCGTGTGCGGCTGCATCGCTGCGGCAGCCGGGGTCTTCAGCGCAGGGAGGTCATCCAGTTCTTCCTCGCCGTCGGCCTCAAGCACGGTATCATCTTCATCTGACTCCGGTTCGGGCAGGACCAGTCGATCACTATGATCGCGCGCGCGGTGACGCATATAATCTTCATCCGTCATGCCGCGCTCAGCCCGGCGCGCACGCCAACGCTGCAACAAGCCGGAAAAGCCCGTCGCGGCACGGCGGCTTGCCAAGCCTGCCTTGCGCGCGGCACCGCGGCCCGACATGCTGGCAGCCAGTTGCAATGCGCGCGCATCGCGGCGACCAAAGCCAAGCGCCAGGACGGCGCACAGAAAGGTCAAAACACCAAGAACCAAGCCACAGAGCAGCTCCGGCGCAGGCAAGAGCAGGGCCTTGAACGGCATCACAGCCAAGGAGAACAAGCTGTCTCCAACCAGGCCGCCCAGACCAGATGCAAGCGGCCAACTGGCCGGCACCGGCCAGGCCGCGAAACACGCCGCCGACAAGGGCAGGACAGCTGCACCGAGCAGCCAGCGCCGGCGCTGGGGCCGGCCGATCAGGACAGCGCGCATAGCCCCGCCAATCATCAGCGAAACACCCGCAATCCAGCTCGACCAGCCAAGGCACTGACGTGCAAGATCCGCAAAGACCGCACCGCCGGAGCCAAAGAGATTGACCGGCTCTGTTCCTGTCGCTGAATTCCAGCTGGGATCGGTCGGCGCATAGGAAGCCACGCTGCCGCAGATGAAAACGCCAAGGCCGAACAAGGCCGTACCAGTCAGAATCCGCCAGACAGGATCGCTGGCAGAGCGTTCAGGCGCCATGGGCGCAGTCATATCAGTCATTTTTTCGCTCTGTGGTCTGAAGCCATCACCATGACCCAGAGCTAACCCGGCGAGCTTAACAGCCGGCAAATGGGCGAAATTTCATTGAATTCGATACGGCCTCAATAAGAAACCCCCGGAGGCGAACCTCCGGGGGCCTGTTTGCGGATGGCGGCTCGGGATCGCCGCCAGAACGCTGTCTAGCTGGCAAAATCCGGGTAGGCTTCCACACCGGTATCGGCACGGTCGAGCCCGAGTTGCTCTGCTTCTTCGCTGACACGCACACCGATGGTGACTTTCAGCAGGAACCAGATCGCACCGGCAAAGATGCTGACGAACACACCGGTCAGGATCACACCGACCAGCTGGCCAACGAAGTTCGGGTCGCCCGCTTCATTCGGCATGATCGCCGCCGTATAGGACGCCGGCACAATCATCGTGCCCCAGATACCGCACACAAGGTGGGCCGGGATGGCGCCGACAACGTCGTCAATCTTGAACTTGTCGAGCAATGGCACGGTCAGCACCACGAGGATACCGCCGATGGCGCCGATCAGGACCGATCCACCCATGGTGGGCGCCAGCGGTTCAGCCGTGATTGAGACAAGACCACCGATGGCGCCGTTGAAGGCCATGGTCGGGTCGACTTTGCCCTTGTAGAGGATCGCCGTGAGGATCATCGCCGCAAGCACACCGCCGACAGCGGCCATGTTGGTGTTGGCGAAGATCTTGGCGACAGCATTGATGTCATCAAAGGTACCCGCGGCAAGCTGCGAGGCGCCGTTGAAGCCGAACCAGCCAAACCAGAGGATGAAAGTACCCAGAGCCGCCAGAGGAATGTTCGAACCCGGCATGGGGTTCACTACACCGTCGACATATTTTCCGAGACGCGGCCCGATGATGATGGCACCGACAAGCGCTGCCCAGCCACCGGTGGAGTGCACCAGGGTGGAGCCGGCAAAGTCTGAGAAAGCCCAGGCGCTGTCGAGATAACCGCCACCCCATTCCCAGGACACAACGATCGGATAGATCAGCGCGGTGAGAATCACGGTGAAGATCAGGAAGGCCCAGAGGCTGACACGCTCAGCCACAGTACCGGAGACGATCGAGGCTGCAGTAGCCACGAACACCATCTGGAAGAACCAGTCAGAACTGGCCGCATAGCCGGTGTCGAGCGACTCTTCGCCAACCCATACAAAGGCCGGAACGCCGATCAGGCCCATTGGGTCGATCGTGGCGGCCGGATAGGCCATATTATAACCGATGAACCAGAACATCAGGCCGGCCACGGAGAACAGTGCCACGTTTTTCAGCGACTGCATCGAGGCATTCTTGGAGCGGACAAGGCCCGCTTCCAGGCAGAGAAAACCTGCTGCCATGAACATAACAATCAGGCCGCCGATCAGGAACAGATAGCTGCTGTCGACATAGGAACTGGCAGAACCTTCCAGAGCCTCAATCCGGGCAAGTAGCTCCGGATCGACCTCCTGAGCCATGGCAAACCCGCTTGTTGCGAGTCCCCCCAAGGCCAGTCCGGCCCATCGGCCTAGTGAACGTAAACTGTGGGTCATGAACCGTTTCTCCCATCACATTGCGCAAAGTTCGCAGGCACTCCGCATGCGACCCCTCACCGCTTTCTTGCAGGTGGGCCATGGCGCGGGCAGATGGGACGCTGCACGAATGAGCAGAAGCGAGCGAACTGGTTAATTCCTGTGCACAGTGCGGCACGTTCGCCCAATCACGCGCCAGTGGTAGACCCGGTTTCCTCTCATACTTACCTGTTCATCAGGATGACACGCGCTGGAGACCTTCATGTTTGACCTTGTCATCATCGGTGCTGGCCCGACCGGCGGAACGCTGGCACTGGCCTGCGCGAGCCTGGGTTTGCGCGTCGCGCTGGTCGATGCGCGCGACCCGAAAGCCAGTCCGCCACGCGACACACGCAATTTCGCGATCGTACGTGGAAGCTGGAATCTCCTTGTTTTTTCAGGACTTGAAGAGGCTTTGCGGCCTCATGCTGAACCCCTGAATGGACTGGAAGCAATTGATGGCGCACGACACTGGCTGGGGGCGCCAAGCGCATGCTTTACAGGATTTGATCTGCCGGAAACAGCTGAAGACGCAACACTGGGCGTCATGCTGGAAGCCGAACATCTGCAGGCTGCGATTGATGCCGCACTGGCCGCATCAGACCAGATCCAACACCATGCGCCTGCACGATTCGACAGCTATGAGCACGCTCCCGGACACGTGATTGTTCATTTGGAAGACGAAACAGAGCTGCCCACGCGCCTTCTGGTCGGCTGCGACGGGCTCCACTCGCCGGTACGCCAGGCAGCGGGCATTCCCACCGAGGGGCGCAATTATGGAAAATCGGTCTTTGCTGCCGATGTGCAGCTTTCTCGCCCGCATGACGGTATCGCGCGTCAGCTCTTCACACCGGAAGGCCCTTTCGCCACCCTGCCGCTCTCCGGCAACCGCGCCAATCTCGCCTGGTATATGAAGACAGGTGCTGCCGAAGCCCTTGCCGAAAGGCCCGTTGAAGAAATCACCGCCGAGTTGAACGCCCGATTTGCCGCGTTTGCCGGTGATATGAGGATTGACGGCCCGGTGCGCGCCTATCCGCTCATCCTGCAAGTGGCGGCCAGCATGATCAGTGAGCGTGTCGCGCTGGTGGGGGACGCGGCGCGCAGAATCAATCCGCTCGCCGGGCAGGGGCTTAATCTCGGCTTCAAGGATGTCGCGGCCTTGGCAGAAGTTTGCGCGGACCAGATAAGGGCCGGCCTTGATCCAGGCGATGTCCTTGCGCTGGAGCGCTACCAGTCCTGGCGCCGTCCCGACGGTCTTGCCACAGCGCTCGGCATGGATCTCATCGACCGGGTCTTTTCCAATGACAATGCCATTCTAAAGCCCCTGCGCGGTCTCGCCCTTGCCGTGGCCAACCGTGCCACACCCTTGCGCTCAGCCCTCGCGCGTCAGGCCAGCGCGGCGCAGGATCACTTGCCCAGCCTGATGCAGGATCCCGGCTCCTAGCCAGCTTGAACCGCCAGGCTGTGCAGCAGCGCCCATGTATAAAGGCCGCTATTGTGGCCGTCGCTGAAATGTATACGCACAGCGTAGCGGCCAACTGGTTCGGCTTTGTCCACAGTAATATCTGGCGGGATCGGCGCCTGCGGTGGAGGCGGTCCACTGCCATGGCCACGCACCTCAGCCGATGGGCTTTGCGCGCGCAGAAGGGGGTAGCTGACCTCCCCCTCGCTGCCATCCTCGAAAACGACATGCAGACAAGATGCTGCCTTGCGGAAGATCAGCCGCGTTGGCCATGGTGATAAACCTGTTTCACTCATGGGGCATCCGGATCGAACTTGCGCGCATCCGCCTCCGTCATCAGAACCAGTCCATCACGGATGGGATAAGCAAGGCCTGCCTTCTTGGAGACAAGCTCGCCGCGAGCCTTGTCATATGCCAGGGGCTGGCGCGTGAGCGGGCAGATCAATAGCTCGAGCAGGCGCGGATCCACACCCGACGCGCGCACGGGATCGGCCAGTTTGCTTTCTCGTGCATCTTCACTCATTGCAGCCGCCCGGTGTCACTGCCGGGGATGTCCAACTCCAGCAAGGCGATCAGGGTTTCGGCCCGCGCGCACAAGTCGGGCGTTTCCAACAGGGCTTGTTTTTCCATGGGATCGAAAGGGCAACTTGCACTCAGAGCATGGATCAAGGTCTCCAGCGGTGCCTCGTCAATGGCGGCCCAGTCCACAGTCATTTCGTTGCGCGCCACATAGGCCTTCAAGGCGACAGAGAGGTCCTCTCGGCTTGGCAACTCGGCCAGAGACGGCGCGGCGAGGTCCTGCTCGAAACGCGCCCAGTCTGGCCGGGCCACACGATAAGGCGTCGCAACATCGGGAATCTCGTTCACCCCGAACCGGCAGATCCCAGTCAGCACGATGAGATAGCGTCCATCCTCGGTTTCCGAATACGACGTGATGCGGCCTGCACAGCCGACCTGCGCCAGTTCCGGATATGCTTTCGGTCCCCCCATGGTCTGCACCATGCCGATCATGCGCGTGCCAGACATGGCATCGTCGATCATGTTCAAATAGCGCGGCTCAAAAATGTTCAGGGGCAGCGTCCAGCGCGGAAAAAGGACTGCGCCAGCAAGCGGAAACAGGGCAATCTCCCGGGGGAGATCGGTTGTCTGTCGATAGGTCTGTGCACTCATGGACGCGGCCTTTCCTTGCCCCCGATACTGACTAGATGGGCTTGAATGACCTCACGTCCAGATGTCTGCGTTCAGGCGAACAGAAGCGAGGAGAGCCGGCGCCGGCCTTCAATCGTTACAGGATCCTTCGGACCAGCTGCCTCAAACACCTCAAGCAGTTTCGCCCGCGCCTTGCCATCTTCCCAGCCGAGATCGGCTGACAGGATGGTCAGAAGTTGATCCACCGCCGCCTTGTTGCGGCCGGCCGCAACCAGCTTTTCCGCAAGGTCGAAGCGCGCGGCATAATCCTCCGGAGCGGCTTCAACCCTTTCGATCGCAGCAGCAAACTCATCTGGCGCCGGGGCATCGGCCATCATTTCAATGGCTTTCAGCACACTTGCCATAGCCGGGTCATCGCGCTTGTCTTCAGGTGCCATGGCCAGTGCTTCGCGCGCGCGCTCCACATCGCCACCAGCGAGATAACAGCGCGCCAGGCCGGCAATCGCCGCCACCTGAGCCGGGTCATGCTGGATCACAGCGGCATAGAGTTGACCCGCCCCGCCAATGTCTTCAGCCGCCAGCATGGCATCGGCCTGCGCAATGGCCTCCGAAATGGCCTTGCCATCATCTGTTCCTGACAACAGCTTGTCGATGAACTGATTGATCTGGCCCTCGGGCAAGGCGCCCATGAAGCCGTCCACGGGCTGCCCGCCTTGAAATGCGAAAACCGCAGGAATGGAGCGCACACCAAGCTGGCCAGCAACGCCCGGATTCTCATCTATGTTGATCTTGACCAATTTGACCTTGCCAGCCTTGCTGGTCACGGCGCGCTCAATCATCGGGCCCAGTGTCTTGCAGGGCCCACACCAGGGTGCCCAGAAATCCACCAGCACCGGGACTTCACGAGAGGCCTCGATCACATCAGCCATGAAGGCCTGATCGGTACTGTCCTTGACGAGTTCAGCTGTTCCAGCCGCGTCACTTGTGCCGATAATGTCCATACTGCGGATCCTTGCCTTGTCTGTCTGACGACAAGATGGGCACCCCGCGCTGCGAGCGCAACAGTGCGGCGTGCCCACAAGGCCGGAAGCTTGATCAGGCCGCCCCGCGAACCCAGCGTTTGGTCGCCTCTGCAACACGCTGCCCGAAAACCTCTGCAGTCTGGAGATCGGCAGCGTCCGGCGCTTGCTCGGGTGGAAGGTCGTTCAGGGATTGAGTTGCAAGACCAAGGAAGTGCCCCGCGCGATTGAGCACTGTCGCAAAATCTGAATTCGACATGCTGTATCCCGGCTTTGCGCCGAAATTCACCCAGATCATGGCATGCTGGCTCGCCAGCGTGGCAAAGCGCTGCAGCGTTTCATTCTTGTCACCTGCCAGGGAACCGGAGGTGGTGAACCCGGCAGCGATCTTGTCTTTCCAACCATCCGTAAACCAGGCCTTGGAGGTCAGCTCCAGGAATTTCGCCATCGCAGCTGAAGTACTGCCCATATAGGTCGGCGAGCCGAAAATGATGCCATCTGCAGCGGCCAGCTCGTCCCAGGGACCCGTTTCAGCATCCACGAATGCATCCACGGTGTAGAGTTTTGCCTGCGCACCGGCAGCTTCCAGTCCACTGCGTACATGCTCGGCCACCTTTGCGGTGTGGCCATAGCCTGAGTGATATACAATTGCGATCGTTGCCATTGAGAGTCTCCTTACAGCTCGTCAGAGCCTCAAATGGCAAAGAAAAACCCACCCGGCAGTGGCCGGGTGGGCATAAGTCATATTCTGTCTTCAAGTCCTTAGAACTGCAGCACTTTCACATAGCGGACATGTTCAAGGCCGTTCAGTTTCTCAACCAAGTCGGCCGGCGGTTCGCTGTCCACGCCAATCAGGGCGATGGCTTCGCCTGCAGCCTCGGTGCGACCAAGATGGAAAGTCGCGATGTTCACGCCCGCCTCGCCCAGCATGGCGCCCAGCGCGCCGATAAAGCCCGGCTTGTCGTGATTGTTGACGTAGAGCATGACCGGGGCGAAATCCCCCTCCAGCGCCATGCCCTTGACTTCCACCACGCGCGGGCGCCCGGCGCTGAGCGTGCCGGCGAGGGTCCGCCAGCCGCCTTCCGGGGCATTCACCGTCGCCTTGGTCTTCACCTTCACGCGGATCAGGCTGTCATAGACCGGGCTGTCCTCAGTCTTGGTTTCGGTGAGTTTCACCCCGCTTTCGGCTAGAATGGCCGGAGCCGACACCATATTCACATCCCCGCGCGAGGCGCGCAGAAGGCCGGCAAGCAGCGCTGCGGTGAGCGGCTTGCGGTTCAGCTCGGCGACCTCGCCCTCATATTCGATGACCACTTCATCAAAGCCGAAATCGGAGATCTGGCCGGCAAACAGGCCGAGCTTTTCCGCCAGCGCCGCGAAGGGTTTCAGGCGCGGAGCCTCATCAGCCGTGATCGAGGGCATGTTGAGCGCGTTGGTCACCGCGCCGGTCAGCAGATAATCGCTCATCTGCTCGGCCACTTGCAGGGCGACATTTTCCTGGGCTTCGGATGTCGCAGCGCCAAGATGGGGCGTTGCGACAAAGTTTGGCGCACCGAAGAGGACGTTCTCCTTGGCCGGTTCCTCGGCAAACACATCGAAAGCCGCCGCGCCGATATGGCCGCTGTCGAGCAGCTCACGCACGGCTGCCTCATCCACCAGGCCACCGCGGGCACAGTTCACAAGGATCAGGCCGGGTTTGGTCTTCTTAAGCGCCTCGGCAGACAGGATATTCCGCGTCTGATCGGTGAGCGGCGTGTGCAGCGTGATGACATCGGCGCGCGCGAGCAGGGTTTCCAGGTCCACCTTCTCCACGCCCAGTTCCACGGCGCGTTCCTCGGTGAGGAAGGGGTCGAAGGCCACCACTTTCATGGTCAGGCCCAGCGCCCGCTCGGCCACGCGGGAGCCGATATTGCCGCAGCCGATCAGGCCGAGCGTCTTGAAGCTCAGCTCGCGGCCCATGAAGGCCTTTTTTGGCCATTCGCCCGCCTGCGTGCCGGCATTGGCCGCCGGGATCTGGCGTGCGGCGGCGAACATCATGGCGATGGCATGTTCCGCCGTGGTGATGGCGTTGCCGAAAGGCGTGTTCATCACAACGACGCCCTTGGCCGTGGCCGCCTTGATGTCGATATTGTCGACCCCAATCCCGGCGCGGCCGATGACTTTCAGGTTTTCAGCGGCGGCAATGACATCTGCGTCCGGCTTGCAGGCCGAGCGCACAGCGAGGCCATCATAGTGCGGGATAATCTCGATTAGCTCGTCCTTGCTCAGGCCGGGCTTGAGATCCACGTCCAGGCCGCGCGCCTTGAAGATATCCACGGCGGCGGGGCTGAGATTATCAGCGATGAGAACTTTGGGCATTTTCAGTCTCCATGCGCCATTCGGCGCGGGTCAGTCGGTAAATGAGGCAATCATCGGGGCCAAACATGCGGCGCTCGACGAAGTGGAAACCCATCGCTTCATAGAAACGATGAGCGCGTATGTTGTCGGCCATCGGGTCGATGAGGATCGCGGTCACGGCCGGGTCGGCGAAGCAGCGCTCAATCGCGAGCGTCATCATCTCCCGGCCATGGCCCTTGCCGATCATCTCGGCCTCACCGATCCAGATATCGATGGCACGAAGATTGGGCGCGCACTCGCCCCAATAATGGCTTTCCTCTTCCTTCGGATCGACGATCTGAAGAAAGCCGATGGGGCGGCCTTCCACCTCGGCAATCAGAAATTCCCGCCAGGCCACAGTGCGGCCGAGCTGGTTTTCCCAATCCCATTTATTCCAGTCCGGGTCCCCGCCGGCGCCTTCGAGGTGGGGTTCCTCGTCCCAGCGCCGGATCAGATCCAGATCGGAAAGCGTGGCAAGGCGCAGGCGCATGGCGTGCGCTCCTCTCTATCAGAGGGTTTCGACAAGCTGCGCGAACGCCCAGTCGATCCAGGGCGTCAGCTTCTCGACATCGGACGGCTCGACCGTGGAACCACACCAGATGCGCAGGCCCGGAGGCGCGTCGCGATATGCGTTGAAGTCATAGGCCACGCCCTCAGTCTCCAACAACGAGACAAGCTTTTTCACGAAAGCCTTCTGGTCATCCTCGGCCAGAGCCGCGATGCGCGGATCGGTGAACTTGAAGGTCACGCCGGTGTTCGAGCGCGTCTTCGCATCGGCGCAGAGGAAGTCGATATAGTCGGTGCGCGCAACCCAGTCTTCCAGGATGGAAAGGCTGGCATCACTACGCGCCTTCAGGCCTTCCACACCGCCCAGGCTTTCGGCCCAATCGAGCGCTTTTAGATAGTCTTCCACACATAACATCGACGGCGTGTTGATGGTCGCGCCTTCGAAGATGCCCTCATTGAGCTTGCCGCCCTTGGTCATGCGGAAGATTTTCGGCAGCGGGCGGTCGGGCACATAGGTTTCCAGGCGGCGCACGGCATTGGGGCTGAGGATCAGCATGCCATGGGCCGCTTCCCCGCCGAGCACTTTCTGCCAGCTAAAAGTAATGACATCCAGTTTCTCGAACGGGATGTCCTGGGCGAATACCGCGGAGGTGGCGTCACAGATCACCACACGGTCCGGGTTCGGCGTGATCCAGCTATGGTCGTCCACACGCACACCGGATGTCGTCCCATTCCAGGTGAAAACGATATCGGCATCCTCGCGCGCCTGATTGAAATCAGGCAGCACGCCATAATCGCCGACATGGATCTCGCAATCCTTCAGCCGTAGCTGCTTCTGCGCATCGGTCACCCAGTCCTTGCCGAAGCTTTCCCAGGCGAAAATATCCACCGGGCGAAGGCCCAGCATGGACCACATGCACATTTCCACCGCGCCGGTATCAGACGCCGGCACAATGCCCACGC
>JALEGE010000189.1 GCA_022760335.1 Hyphomonadaceae bacterium | reverse complement strand
TAGGCCAACCACTCGCGTGGAGATCCGGAATACAGCTCTTCCCAGGCTTCCAGTATCGCAATGAAACCATCGCGCGCGGGTCTGTCATAACCGCGCTTTGTGTCCAATGCTTTGCGGCCGAAGCGCTGTGGTATTGCGTTCAGCAGCTGTTCTTGATCGATGTTCAAATTCGCCCCCACAATTTGAAGTTTAAACGTAGCCAGCCGTATTCTGGGCGTCCACAGAATTTTTGTGAGGGTATTGTGATCTCAAGGTGGCAACGCGCGGGGGCGATTTGGCCGCTCACAATGGCGAATGCCTGACGCGTTTGTCGGCGGCCGCGCCTAATTCCCTGCCAGTCTTGCCGCTTCGCGGATGTCCCCGCGCAGGACGAGCAGGTCGATATTGTCTGGCAGTTGGCTGCGGGCCATGGCGATGTCGGCCAGGGCGTCGTCATACTGGCCGAGTTCCTTGCGTGCGCGGGCGCGCAGCTCCAGCGCTTCGACATCGCCGGGCGTGTCTTCCAGAATGGCATCCAGATCATTCAATGCCAGTTGCCACTGCTCCAGCGATAGACGCGCCGTGGCCCGGTCTTTCAACAGGCCGGTTTCGCCAGGCTTCAGTTTCAGGGCATTGTCGAGCGTGACCAGGGCCGCTTCCGGCGCGCCAGCCAGAAGCCAGGCATTCCCGGCCTTGGTAAGATAGAGCGCGCGCTCTTCCAACCCGCCAGCATCGGGCGCATTGGCGAGGTCTTCCAGCCTTGCCGCGCCTTCCTCAGGGTGGCCGAGCGCGATCAGGGCAACCGCCGTGCAATGGCGCGCGCCGGGACGCCCGCCCCCCGACAGCCAGGCCAGTCCATCCTCATAGGCCGCTTCTGGATCCGTCTCGACGAGGGTGAGGCAATTGGCGAGCCGCGCTGTTTCCTCAGCGTGTACAGCCTTTCCAGCTTCGGTGATTGGTGTGGTCTGCATCAGGGCAAGTGCAGACAGCATGAAGGGCAGGCTGGACATGGGACAGGTGCTCTGTTCTCTCAAACTTGTTTAGAGCCCTATGGGTCCGGCAAAGCGAGCGCAAATGACAGTTCCGCAACGCAGCCTCTTCTGCTTCGGCCTGGGCGACACTGCCCAGTATCTGGCCAGGGTTTGCTCGGCGAAGGGCTGGGCCGTGGGCGGAACGGTTCGAACGGCCCAGAAGGCTGCAGCGCTGGGCAAGCGAGGCTGGGATGTCCGGGTTTTTGAAGGCGCGCGAGAGGTTTCTCCGCCTCAGGGCAGCGACTGGCTGATTTCGATTCCGCCTGATGAAAAAGGCTGCCCGGCCTTTCATGCGGCCGCCGAGCGGGCCGAAACCGCGCGCAGTATCACCTATCTTTCCACAACCGGGGTTTATGGCGATCTGGATGGCGGCTGGGCCTTTGAGTGGACGCCGGTGAACCCGGCTTCCGAGCGGGCCATTCAGCGCGTGAAGGCGGAGTCGCAATGGTGTGGCGTGCGCGCGCGTGTTGCGCTGGCGCGTCTGCCGGGAATTTATGGTCCAGGCCGCTCGGCGCTGGACCGGGTGCAGGCCGGCACGGCGCGGCGCATCGTGAAGCCCGGGCAGGTGTTTTCCCGTGTGCATGTGGAGGATATCGCTCGTGGCCTGTTTGCGCTTCTGGAAGCAGAGACGCCTGCCGGGGTGTATCATTTTGCCGATGACGCGCCGGCCCCGCCGCAGGATGTGATCGCCGAGGCTGCGCGTCTGCTCGGCCAGCCAGCGCCGCCGGAAATTGCCTTTCAGCATGCGGAACTGTCACCAATGGCGCGTAGTTTCTATTCCGAGTGCAAACGGGTCTCCAATGCCCGGACGAAAGCCGTGCTGGGCTGGCGGCCCGCCTATCCGAGCTATCGAGAGGGGCTGGCGGCGCTCATGAATTTGGAGGTACCAGCATGGATGTAATGCGTGTTGCGCTGGCTGTGTCGGTTGCCTGGACCGGCGTTGCGGTCCTGTCGGCCCTGTTGATGCAGGCCGAGTTGGCCATGCCGGGTATCAGCGTCTTCCTGCTTGAGGGCCAGGCCGCGCCAGCGCTCTACATCGGGGTGACGCAAATCCATACCAATGCCGTGCATTCAGCCTTGCCAGCGACACTGCTTGGCGCAGTGGGGTGTGCACAGCTGGCGCGCCGTCACCCGGCGGGCAGTCTGCTTGCCAATGGGCTGAACATGTCCGGTCTGGTGCTTGTGGTGCTGGGAACGGTAGGCGCGGCGAGCAAGGTGCTCGATCCACTCGATCCGTTTGGGCCCTGGGCCGAGGCAGAGGCGGTAGGCATTGCCCTGGCGGGCGTCTCTGTCCTTGTTGCCCTGATGGCCTGTTTTCGCGACAGGGAAGCACGGCGTGCCAGCGCCGCATGGCTCTTTTTCGCGCTGACTTTGGTGGGTCTGACGGGATGGCCGGCCAGCTTGATGGCGACGGACCCGGATGCCAGTTTTCACGATACCTATATGATGACCGCCCTCTGGCATGGCGTGGGTGGCGTGGCTGTCCTTTTGTCGCTTGGCCTGCTCTGCGTGGTGGCGCGCGGATATCGCAAACGGCTGGATGGGCGTGTCAGCGCCGTTCTGGCGGGGATGATAGCACTCAGCTGGGCGGTGATGGTGATTGAGCAGGCGCGGCTGGGCCTTGCGGGCATGCCGTCTCAATATCTCGACTATGCCAACGCGTTCAGCGCGGCCCAGGCCCGCGCGAGCCTTGCGGCTTTCCTCGCCGCCGGGCTTTGCCTGCTGGCGGTTTTGCGCCTTGCCGTGGCGCCGCGCGCGCCGGAGATGGCCCATCCCGTTTCGGTCTTCTAGGCGCGCCGGCCGCGATCATGGCGGTGCGTTCGACTTCTGTAAGCGGACGCCATTTGCCCTCCGCCAGATCGCCCAGTTCGACCGGGCCGATGCGGATACGCTTCAGGTCGACAACGCGCAGCTCGACCAGGTCGCACATCCGCCGGATCTGGCGGTTACGGCCTTCCTTGAGCACAAAGCGCAGGGTCTGGACCGCTTCCTGTGTCACCTCGGCCTTTTTCAGGCGCCGGCCATCCAGGCTCAGGCCATGGCGCAGCCTGGCGAGCCGGTCTGGCGTGATCTCGCCGCGGATGCGGACGATGTATTCCTTGCTCATCTCGGAGTCCGGGCCGATCACGGCTTTCGCGACCACGCCATCCTCTGAAAGGATGAGCAGGCCGTGGCTGTCCTGATCGAGCCGGCCAACCGGAGCCAGTTTGTGGCGTCGGCCGGGGATCACCGCGCTCTCGCCCTGCAGGGCCTTGCGCGTCAACAGGCGCACCGCTGGCACCTGTTCGCCTTCCGGCGTGCCGGAGACATACCCGACCGGCTTGTTCAGCAAGATGGTCAGCTTGTTGTCCAGGGCCGTGCTGGCCCGTTCTGCCAGAGAGAGCGTCTGGCCGGGCTCGATCTTGTGACCCGGCGATGCGATCTTCTCGCCTTCGACCAAGACCAGCCCGTCATTGATCAGGCCCTCGGCCTCGCGCCGTGAGCATATGCCTGACTGGGCGAGCCATTTGTTGATGCGAACGGGTTCCTCGCCGGAATAGGTGAAAGTACGGGCCATGTCAGCTTGCCTAGCAGAGTTTCATGCCTCTGCCTTCCTTCCTTTCCAGCCTGAACGGACCCTCTCCTGTGGCGTACGGCAGTTTGCCGAAAATTCCCCACAGGCGCGAGTCCGGTTTGGGCCTTGCGCGCGAGTGTGATTAGTAGCCGGCAATAAAGTGAGGTGAGTTCGACCGTTGCAAAGGAGAGATACGCAATGATCAAGACCTGCATCAAGGGAATCGCAGGCCTGAGCGCTGTGTTGCTTATGAGTGCATGTGCCACGACGTTGGAAGCCGATGGCCGGCTCGACAGCGCCCGTGAGCTTCTCAGCCAGGCTTCGGCCTATGGCACCAGCAGTGAGGCCTATGGTTCGGCCAGTGGATATCTGGATGAAGCCGAAACGGCGTTTGCCGATGGCGATGCCGATGAGTATGACGCCAGTGTGTCCCTGACCGAGGCTTATGCCCGTCTGGCGATTGCCGAGGGCCAGTATGCCGAAGCCGATGGCGCGCTGAGCTCAATGCGCTCAGAGTATGACACGCTCGGCGCTCAAGCAAACTCCTGTGCGGCCGACCTTCAGGCCTGCGAGGCCAATTTCTCCGATTTCACCTCTGCCAATCTCAGCTCCGATCTGGCCATCCTTGCGGCAGCGATGGATTGCCAGCGCACGGGCGGCAGCGAGGGAAGCGTGTCCTTGGCGTGCCAGGGCGTGAGTTTCGCCTTTGACTCGGCCAATCTTGGTCCGGTGACCGATGCGCGTCTTGGCGCGCTGGCAGCGTTCATGAGTGAGTATCCCGATGCCGGGCTTGAAGTGATCGGTCATACCGATTCGACAGGTCCTGACGGCGTGAATCAGGCGCTTTCAGAAGCGCGCGCCCGCAAGGTGGTTGATTTTCTCACCAGCGCTGGCGTGGATGTCTCGCGTCTCAGCATGTCTGGAAAAGGCGAAGCTGAGCCGATTGCAGACAACAACACACGCGCTGGACGTGCCCAGAACCGCCGGGTCGATTTCGTGATTTCCAGCCTGTAAAACCGAACACCGCTACGGCGGTTGCCGGGGGGAACGGGATGGCTTTCCAGAAGGGAAGCCATCCCGTCTTCGTTTGGAGAGACAGGTTATGCGAGCTGTGTGGCGCGCCTTCATGCAAATTGTGGTGCGATTTTCAGGTTCTTCACCCAGCCCAGCTTTTCCATGATCAAAAGAGCGGTGCCATTATAGTCTACAATCCGGTTCCACAGGCCGCGGCGCGGACGGTGTAGGGCGCTGACGGGCTCGTCATGATGATGATCGTGAAAGGCCTCGCCACCCGTCAGAAGCCCGATCAGGTGATCCACCCATTTTGGCGTTTTCAGATGACCCAGCACATTGATGCCATATGTGGTGGCGTGGAACTGCACCGCACGCCCGATGACGAAACAGGCATGCAGGATCGCCGTCAGGACCAATGAACCGCCAGTGGCCCAGACAATGCCATAGATGACCGCCGGCACGATCAGATGGATCACCAGCGAGAGCGAATTGTAGAACTTGTCCATCCAGACGATGATCGGCTGGGTTTTCAGCCAGATCGGCATCGGGCGCGACATATCCTTCTTGTCGCGGAAAATGATCCAGCCGACCCAGGCCCAGCGCTTGGATTCAAACGGGTTGTGCGGATCGCCCGGCTTGTCTGAGAACCGGTGATGCTGGGAGTGGTAGTTCACCCAGTCCTTCACCTCGCCCTGCATGGCGATCATCAGGTTGATCATGGTGACCACCTGGCCCGGCGCGCGCAGCTCGCCGGCGCGATGCTGGATAATCCGGTGCAGCGGGCCGATGCCCATATTGCAAATAACGACGCTGGCGCCGACGACAGCAAGACCGATGGGCAGGTACCACCAGTGCAGGGAAAGGCTTTCCAGAACCAGGCCGAGAATGATCATTGTGATCAGCATGGCAAGGCCCAGGACCGGATAGACAATAGCCGAAAACAGGCTCGCGAAATTGAACGTGTCCCAATTCTTCGGGATCGCAATCGAACGTGGTGTCATGAGTTTCTTTTCGTCTCCGCAAGGACGGCTTTCGCCGTGCCGATACTCACCTCCCGTCAGCATCACTGAACGAGATTTCCGAAGCATTACCGCGCCGCCGTCCGCACGCAAGCAAGACATATGGCCAATCTGCAAATAGGGTGCTGAAAACGGAAAATCAGGGAGAAATGTCATGTCACAGCAACACGATCCTGCGATGGGCTTGCGCCGCATCGTGACGGGCACGAATGCGGCGGGGCGATCACATATCCTGATTGATGGACCGCCGGCTGAGACCCATGATGTTGCCAGCTTGCATGAAATCTGGACCGATGCGGCCAGCGGGCCAATCGACCGCGCCGCAGCGGAGGATCTCGGCAAGGGCAAGGTCCAGCTCACGCCCCCGCCGGGCGGGGTGAAAATCCGCTGGTTCATTGTGCGCCCGCGCCCGGAAGGGATTTCCGATGCCGAGTTTCGCAGTTTCGTGAAAGATGCCTTCGCCGATATTGGTGCGGCTGACCATCAGCCCGATACAACGCGCCATGCGGCCATGCATCTTACGCCCAGCCTGGATGCGATCATTCTGATCCGCGGGCGTGTACGCCTTATCCTGGATGAGGAGGAAACCGTCATCTCGCCTGGCGATGTGGTGGTCCAGCGGGCCACGAACCATGCCTGGGTGGTTGAGGGTGACGCGCCGGCCCTCTTCGTGGCGGTGCTGATCGATCGCGAAGACGGATCCTGACCTGGTGTGAAAACCCGGTTTCAGGGCAAATTTTGTCCTTGCGCTTTGTGATTGGAATGAGTACGAAAAGAGAACGTTCTGATGGGGTGCGGGGATGACGGCGGAGGCGGATCGCCTTTTAAAGCGGTTGAAGGCGATCGGCGTTCCACGCGAAGCTGTCGGCGAGGAAAGTGTGGTTCTGCCGTGTCCGCTTTGCAACGAGGACGGCGTGACCATTCAGATGGATGACCAGCCAATGGTGCGCTGTGATTCCTGTAGTGAAGTGACACCGCTGGCCGAGTGGCTGGACTGGATCGAGGGTAAAAACTTGTCTGCGGCCGCTGCCATGGGGCGTTTGGTGGCGAGCGGGACATCCGGAAATGTGACGCAGCTGCACCCTAACAATCCGTCTGGAAGCCCTGCGCAGGAAATGCGGCCATCCATTCCTGAGGCACCAGATGCGGCTGTGAAGGCCGAAGCGGTAGGCATGCCTCATCGCAGCATGGGCGAGACGTTGATCATTGCGTTGCTTTCGCTTGTTTTTTTGGGTGCGGGATTGCTTGCGACGACCATGTCGGGTTTTGCCAATTATCAGGCCTTTGGGGCCATGGTGGATGATCCGCTGCAATCGCGTGTCTGGGCCTGGACCGGAATTATCGCGTCGGTCTGTTCCTTTGGTGGCTTCACCTTTGTCTACTGGCATGGCGCGGGGGCGCGCATGAAAGAGGCGGCGCGTACTCTGGTCTTTGCATTGGCTGGCGCGGCGACCAGCCTGGTGGGGACCCAGATGTATATGCACAATACTGCCGGCGCGAAGGCACAAGCGGCCGAAGCGGCGGGCGCGCGTGCCGGCGTTCTGGAGGCGCAGATTGAAGACTGGCGCACCGATCTTGCGGGCATCCCGGATGATGTGCGCTCCATTGAGGGGCTTGAGGCCTATGTCGCCGAAGTTGAACGGGTCGGGCGCACCCACGAAAAGCCTTACCGTGATGCGCTTGGTGAGCTTGGCCAGGCGCGCCGGCGCGCAGATTTGCAGGTGCGGATCGAGGACGCGCGGGCTGAACTGGCGGATTTGTCCGTCGCCGCACTGGCGGCAGATACACCCACCGCGCGGCGTGGGCCCTGGATGCACTGGTTCTTTGCGGCCATGCTGGAAGTGTTTTCCTCCCAGGCCACCAGTATTGGCTTTGTCGCCTTGATGATTCTGGCGGGGCGGCGGCAGGCGGCGCCGGGATAGCGTGCAGCCAATGTTCGCCGTTTATTGCTGAGCGAGGCTGGCTTGCAGATATGGCGTGAGTTGGCCAACCAGGGGCGCGATGCCCTCCTGGGTGAGCCCGGCGATGTTGATGCGGCCCGAGGCAGGCAAATAGACTGCCGATTGCACACGCAACATGTCTGTGATGGGGCCTTGCAGGGGCAGCAAGGAAAACATGCCGGTCTGGTTTGCCAGCGCTTCGAACCCGTCCATGCCTGTCGCTGATTTCAGCGCGTCGGCGAGGTTGCGCCGCAGATCGCGAATTCGCGAGCGCATGCTGGTCAGTTCCTTGTGCCACAGTGCGGTGAGCTCTTCAGAGGCCAGGATGGTTTCCACGATGGCCGCGCCATGGGCCGGCGGCATGGAATAGACCGCGCGGGCAATGTCGGCGAGATGGCTGGCGACAGCCTGGGCATCGCGCGGCGCTTCGGTTTGGACAAGGAAACAGCCGGTGCGCTCGCGATACAGCCCGAAATTCTTCGAACAGGAATAAGCGACCATGGTTTCCCGGCAGGCGGCAAGGAAGGCACGAATACCCGCCATGTCCTCTTCCAGGCCGTGGGCAAAACCGTGATAGGCAACATCCAGGAGCGGAAACAGGCCCTGGCGCTCGCAAAAATCACCCAGATAGGCCCATTGTTCCTCGCTGGGATCAATTCCGGATGGATTGTGGCACGGCCCCTGAAAAATCACGATATCTCCGGGTGTGGCCTGGCGCAGGGCATCCATCATGCGCGGAAAATCCAGCGTGCCATCCGGTGCCATGTATGGATAGCCGAGTGCAGTGCGCCCGGCCGCAGCGGCCACTTTCAGGTGGTTCGGCCAGGACGGGTCCGACACCCAGATCCGCCCTTTCGGGCTGGTGCGCGCGGCCAGGGTCATGGCCAGGAAAATGGCGCCGCACCCGCCCGGTGAGGTGACGCTGACGACACGCTCTTCGCTGCGCGCCTCAGATTGCGCGCCAAAAACCAGGGTTTCGATGGCTTCGCAAAACCCGGCATTGCCGCGCGGACCCTCATAAGCCTTGGTTGCCTGGCGCTGCGTGATGTGGCGCTCCGCAGTCTTCACCGCTTCAAGAACTGGCGTGCTTCCAGTTTCGTCACGATAGACCCCAACGCCAAGATCGAACTTGTTTTCGCGTGGGTCGGCGCGAAACGCCGACATGATACCAAGCAGGGGGTCAGGCGGCGAAATCGCAAGCCCGGAGAGAAAATCGGTCATCACACAACTCCCTTCGCGCGCACGGCGCACGGCATGTTCTGCTCTGGTGTGACTCTTCGCCAGGCTGGCCGTCAAGCGAGGCTGCCCACTTCTTGCTGGGCCTACTCAACCAGCGTCGCTTCGGTCTTGGCGCGCACATCTTCAAACGTCACGTCGGGCGCAAGTTCGATGAGCTTCAGTCCGCCTTCGACCACATCGAAAACGCCGAGATCGGTGATCACGCGGTCGATTACGCCTTTGCCAGTAAGTGGCAGGGTGCAGGCCTTGAGCAGCTTGGGCTCGCCACGCTTGTTGGTATGATCCATCACCACCACGACGCGCTGCACACCGGCGACCAGATCCATCGCCCCGCCCATGCCCTTCACCAGTTTGCCCGGAATCATCCAGTTGGCGAGGTCGCCATTTTCAGCCACTTCCATCGCGCCGAGAATGGCCAGATTGATATGCCCGCCGCGGATCATGGCGAAGCTGGTGGAAGACGAAAAAAAGCTGGAGCGGGGCAGGGTGGTGATGGTCTGCTTGCCGGCATTGATGAGATCGGCGTCTTCTTCGCCTTCAAACGGGAAAGGACCCATGCCGAGCATGCCGTTTTCCGATTGCAGGGTCACATCCACACCCTCGGGGATATGATTTGCCACCAGGGTGGGGATGCCGATGCCGAGATTGACGTAATAGCCGTCATGGAGCTCTTTTGCGGCGCGCGCCGCCATGTCATCGCGTGTCCAGGGCATGAGGGCTCTCCTAAATATGCGGCTGCGGGCGCGTGGTGCGCTGTTCGATGCGCTTCTCGAACATACCCTTGACGATGCGCTGCACGAAAATGCCGGGCAGGTGAATCTCGTCCGGGTCGATATCCCCACTTGGCACCAACTCCTCAACTTCAGCAATGGTGACCTTGCCGGCCATGGCCATTTCCGGGTTGAAGTTGCGCGCGGTCTTGTTGAAGACGAGATTGCCTTGGGTGTCGCCGCGTTCGGCCTTGACGATAGACACGTCGGCGACAAGCCCGGTTTCGAGAATGTAGGTTGCGCCATCGAACTCGCGGTGTTCCTTGCCTTCGGCGACCAGGGTGCCAACGCCGGTCTTGGTGTAGAAGCCGGGAATGCCTGCCCCGCCGGCGCGGCAACGTTCGGCCAGCGTTCCTTGCGGGTTGAATTCCAGCTCCAGTTCGCCGGAAAGATATTGCCGTTCGAACTCCTTGTTCTCGCCAACATAAGAGCTGATCATCTTCTTGATCTGGCGGCTTTCCAGCAGGAGGCCAAGCCCGAAACCGTCCACGCCGGCATTGTTGGAAATCACGGTGAGGTCCTTCACGCCGATATCACGGAGTGCCGCGATCGAGAGTTCCGGAATACCGCACAGGCCAAATCCGCCAGACATGATGGTCATGCCGTCGAAGGTCAGCCCGTCGAGCGCCTCGCGCGCCGAAGCGTAGACTTTATGGGACATCAGGCCTCTATTACCTCTTGTTCGATTGCGCCGAACACACTGTGCCCGTCTTCATCCAGCATCTCAATGCGCACCTGATCGCCCGGTTTCATGAAAGGCGTTTCGGGCGCGCCGTTCAACGCCTGTTGAATCATACGGATCTCGGCAATGCAAGAATAACCTCGCCCGCCTTCCCCGATTGTCTTGCCCGGCCCGCCATCTTCGCCCTTGTTGGAAACGGTGCCTGAGCCTATGATGGTGCCAGCTGACAGAGCACGCGTTTTTGCCGCATGCGCAACTAAGGTTGGCAAATTGAAGGTGAGGTCTTCGCCCGTATGGGCCCGCCCGAAGGGTTCACCATTTAGATCAACGCGAAGCGGCAAATGCACGGCGCCGTCTCGCCAGTGGTCCCCGAGTTCATCGGGGGTGGCCGCCACCGGCGAGAAGGCGCTAGCGGGTTTGGACTGAAAGAAGCCGAAGCCCTTTGCAAGCTCGCCGGGGATCAGCCCGCGCAGGCTGACATCATTGCAGATCATGACGAGTTTGATGTGGCCGGCAGCGTCTTCGGCGCTCACGCCCATGGGCACATCATCAGTGATGACCGCGATCTCGCCTTCCATGTCACAGCCCCAGGCCACGTCGCCGAGCGGGATGGGGTCGCGCGGGCCGAGAAAGCCGTCGCTCATGCCCTGATACATCAGCGGGTCAGAGTAGAAGCTTTCCGGCACCTCAGCCCCCCGCGCGGCGCGCACAAGCTCCACATGATTGATATAGGCGCTGCCATCGGCCCACTGATAGGCGCGCGGCAGGGGGCTTTCGCAGTCATGCTCATGGAAGCGCGCGGTGGGCACAGAGCCGATCTCGACCTGCTCGGCCAGGCTTTCCAGCTTCGGTGCGCAGGTGTCCCAATTATCCAGCGCGGCCTGCAGGGTGGGGGCAATGCGCGCGGCATCGGTATAGCGCGTCAGGTCGCGCGAGACGACAACCAGCCGGCCATCGCGCGCGCCGTTCTTCAGGGTGGCGAGTTTCATGGCGTTTCCTTTGCTAGCATTTTGTGAAATTGACAGCAATGCCAGCATTTTGTACATTTGCCAGCATGCCAAGCATCAGTGTCCGAAAATTGGATGAGAAGACCGTCGCGGCCCTGCGCAGCCGCGCGGCGCGCCATGGCGTGTCCATGGAAGAGGAAGTGCGACGCATTCTGGAACGTGCAGTCGAAACTGAAGAAAGTGCCGGCGCCATGATGGTGCGCATCTTTAGCCGGTCCTGGGATGGTGTTCCGTTCGAACCGCCACCGCGCGAGGAGTATGCCGAGCCGATGAGCTTCGATGAAGAGGAATGATTGTCCTCGATACGAATATTGTCTCGGAATTCATGGGTGGCCCAGCACATCCGAGAGTTGAGGCTTGGCTGCGGACCCTGTTGATATCGGAAATCTATCTGACGAGCCTGCAAACTGCTGAAATCCTGTATGGCCTTGAGGCGCTGCCGGAAGGGCGTCGACAGGCTGGGCTGCTCAGGGATTACCGGGCTTTTCGCGGTCAATTGCCGGCTGGCAACTGCCTTGCCTTTGATGAAGCGGCAGCCAAACAATATGCGTTTGTGCAATCTCAGCGCAAAGCCATGGGCCGACCGATCAAGGTGCTGGACGCGCAGATCGCTTCGGTCTGCCTGGCACACGGCTTCGATCTGGCGACCCGCAACACCAAGGACTTCGAAGGCCTCGGCTTGCCACTGATCAATCCGTTCGAGCACGAAACCTAGCCCTCTTCCGCGATCTTCTCATGCAGCCAAGCGGCGTGCCTCGGCGCCTTTTTCGTCTGGCTCCATTCTTCCAGCATGTCCTCGGCAACCTCTTTCAGCTGGGCATATTGCTCCGGCGTGCCGATATCGCAGGCGAGTTCCAGCCTGTGCCCTGAGGGATCAAAGAAATAGATCGACTTGAAGATGCCATGATGGGTCGGGCCGATGACCTCCAGCCCCTCGCCTTCGGCGCGCGCCTTGGCGGCCATCAGGTCGTCCATGCTCGCGACCTTGAAGGCGATATGCTGGACCCAGGCGGGGGTGTTCTCGTCCCGGCCCATTTCCGGCTGCTCGGGCAGTTCGAAAAACGCCAGCACATTGCCGTTCCCGGCATCCATGAAGATGTGCATATAGGGGTCATAGGCCCCGGTGGAGGGCACATGATCCTCGGCAATGGCGAGCTGGAACTCCATGCCCAGAACGCGCTGGTAAAAGCGCACGGTTTCTTTCGCATCCTTGCAGCGATAGGCGACATGGTGGACGCCCTGAAGAGCAGGGGCGGCGGTCATGTTTTCCTCCTTCAGATCCATCTGCGGACCCGCTTTTTGTAGGCCTCGAAGTCGGCGCCGAATTTTTCCGTCAGCGCGGCTTCCTCGGGCAGGATCTGGAACCAGGTGATGTAACCCATGGCGAGTGCGAGCCAGATGAGCCCAACCGGCTGGCGTAGCATCAGGGCCGCTGCCAATGTGCCCAGCGCCATGCCGAGATACATTGGATTGCGGCTGATCAGATAGACGCCGTCGGTGACCAGGGTGCTTGTCTTGTCCGGACGGTGCGGGCTGACGGTGGTCTTGCGGGCGAGAAATCCGGCTCCGGCCATAAGCAGGACGAGCCCGCCGAGAATGCCCACGGCCAGGCCGATATTGCGCAAAATGGGCCAAGGCAGTTGCGTGCCCGGAAACGGCGCTCCAGTCGCCCAGGTCAGAAATATGGCCAGCGCGAAGACCAGCGGTGGAGGGACCAGCAGTTTCACGACCCGTTGTCCCGCTTGCCGCGTCGCCAGGCATTGAACCAGCTGCCAAGACCCACACCCGCTGCCACGCCGAGAATGGCGATGGGCGAGATTACGCCAGCAAGCCACAGCGCGCCGCCGATCAAAGCGCCCACAAGTGCACCGACAAGGCCCTCGGCAACCGGGGTAAGTTTCAGTTTCTGTCCGTCATCACTCAAGCCGGTTCCTCCGTTCTCAGCACACCACGATTAATCTGGTCGCGTTCGATGCTTTCGAACAGGGCCTTGAAGTTGCCCTCGCCGAAGCCTTCCTTGTAGTCACCCTTGCGCTGGATGAACTCGAAGAAGACCGGGCCGATGCGCGGCTCTGCAAAGATCTGGAGCAGCAGGCGCGGCTCGCCGCCCTCGGTCGTGCCGTCGAGCAGGAGGCCGCGCGATTTCAGGCCCACCACATCCTCGCCATGACCGGGCAGGCGCTCGTCGAGCATGGCATAATAGGTTTCCGGCGGTGCCGTCATGAAGGGCACGCCCTTTTCCTTCAACTTGTCCCAGCAGGCGTAGAGGTCATCGCAGATCAGGGCGATATGCTGGATGCCCTCACCATTATACGCGCGCAGGAATTCCTCGATCTGGCCCTTGCCGCTCTCGCCTTCCTCGTTCAGCGGAATGCGGATCTTACCATCGGGCGCGGTCAGCGCCTTGGAGGTGAGGCCGGTATACTCGCCCTTGATGTCGAAATAGCGGATTTCGCGGAAGTTGAAGAGCTTCTCATAGAAGTCGGCCCAGTACTTCATTCGCCCGCCATAGACATTGTGGGTGAGGTGATCGATCAGCTCGAAACCACAGCCTTCCGGATGGCGCTCCACGCCAGGCAGGTATTCGAAATCGATATCATAGATTGAAAGCTCACCAGCGCCGCTATCATATCGGTCGATCAGATAGATGATGGAATTGCCGATGCCGCGAATGCCGGGGATGTGCAGCTCCATCGGGCCGGTCTGGACCTGCACTGGCTCTGCGCCGGCGTTCAGCAGATGGTCATAGGCCGTGCGGGCATCACGCACCCGAAAGCCCATGCCGCATGCACTGGGGCCATGCTCGCGGGCGAAGAACCAGGCCGCTGAGCCGGGCTCGTAATTGGTGATCAGATTGATCCCGCCCTGGCGCCAGAGTTCGACTTGTTTCGAGCGGTGGCGGGCAACCTTCACAAATCCCATCGTCTCGAAAACCGGTTCCAGCAGGCCCTTTTCGGGGGCGGAAAACTCGATGAACTCAAACCCATCAAGCCCGGCGGGATTGTCGAACAGATCTGGCATGAGGTTCTCCAGTGCTTGCCAATTGGTTTCAAATGTAACTAAATGGGGCGGAAGGCGCAAGCGAGTGGAGCGGGAAAAATGGCCAATACGGAAGAAAATACGGGTAGCGGCCCTACACTAAGCTTGTCCGATTTCCTGCCCTATCGCCTGTCGGTCCTGTCCAACACGATCTCCAGTTCAATCGCCGCGCGCTATCAGAGCGCTTTCGGCCTGACCATCTGGCAGTGGCGCGTCATGGCGGTGCTGGGCGAAACGCCGGGCCTGACCGCCAGCCAGGTGGCCGCGCGCACGGCGATGGACAAGGTGGCTGTCAGCCGGGCCGTGGCCGGCCTGGAAGATGTCGGCCGGCTACAGCGTGTGCGCGATGAGAGCGATGGCCGCGCCGCGCGTCTCAATCTCACGCCAGAAGGGCAGGCCGTTTATAGCCAGATCGTGCCCATCGCGCTTGCCAGCGAACGCGACTTGCTGGCGGGGCTCAGCGCAGATGAGCGCGGCGCGTTGGGTGAGCTATTGGTGAAACTTGCCGGGGCCGCTTCGCCGGACACCCCGCTTTGGTAAGGCACGCCTTGCCCGTCAGGGGCGACTGGCAAGCCCTTTGCTTCCCCTGAGACGCGAAGCTTTCGTCTTGCCCCGTTTTGGGGCGGGCGTGGCGCGGCAAGGAGCCAGAGGCGTCTTGAATCTGCTTGTTTTCATCTTTGCGGCTCTGGTGCTCGTCTGCGCGCATCTCTTGCGCGCCGCGCGGCCAACTGGCCGCATGGGAGGTGTGGTCGCCTTCGTCTTTGGACTGACAGTCAGTGTCGTGGCAGTGAAACTTGCCGTGGCCAGCATGGGCCTTGGCCGCACAACGGATTTCGACCGTGTGGTGAACCATGCCGCCGCCCTTGCCGAAGCTGAGCCAGAAGCTCCATTGATTGTCTTCACCGGCGCCAGCTACTCCCGCAATGCGATTGACGATGTAGCGCTGACGGCGCAGTTGCGAGCGGCCGGCTATCCCCACCGCGTCATCAATCTCAGTCTGGAGGCGGCCAGCCTGGCTGAGCGCGAGGCCCATCTTGATGCCTTCCTGCTGCGCGTTGGTCGGGCACCGGATATGGTGTTCATTGAGGTCGCCGCCAATTTCGATCATCGGCCAGCCCAGTTCTTCAACAATTCCAAATTCTCTTTGCGCGCCATTGAGCAATTCGATCTGCGCACCAGCGCCTGGACTGGACTGGGCCTGATGCAGGGCGGCTGCGAGGGGGCGGGTGATTGCGCAAAACAGGCTGGGTTGACGGGGACACATTTCGGCCTGAATGCTCTGAATATTGGCCTTGTCGCACGCGGCGCACGGCCTGAGGAGGCCGGGGAACTGTCTGCCTATGATCCGCAATTCATGCCGCGTGAACCAATGGAAGTTGATGACCGGCTCGGCGGTCTGCGCGCCGGTCCGAACTATTCTCCGCGCCCCGGCCCACTTTGGATCGCCAGCATGCGCCGCCAGCTGGATGCCAGGCTGGCTGAGCGCGGTGTGCGCGAAACCGGGTATTATTTTCCGCCAGTGATCGACGCGCATGAGCGCGCTTACATGGATGGGCTTTGCCTGGGTGAGCTGTCTCATGCGCCCTGCCTGGCGCCGACAGATCCGGCACTACTGGCCGCGCTGGAAGGGGATGTCTGGTTTGATGACAGCCATTTGCTGGCCCACGGCGCGGAGATTTATACGCGCTGGCTCGGCGAGGAGCTTGCCGGGTTGGGCCTGCTGGGTGGCGGACACCGGTTCGATCTCAGTGAGAAGGCCAGCGCGCCATGATTTTCACCGAGCCGGTTTTCCTGATCTTCCTTGGTCTGACTTTCAGCCTTTACTGGTTGGTGAAGGGCCGCGAGGCGCGCCTGCTTGTGCTCCTGCTGGCCTCAATCCTTTTCTATGGCTGGTGGGACTGGCGCTTTCTGGCGCTGATCGGCTGGGTTGTCCTGGTCAGTTGGGCCGTGGCGCTTTGCGCTGCGAGATTCCGTCCGCGCACGGCGGGGCGCCGTATCCTGCTGACGGGGGCGATTGCCAGCCATCTCGGCGTGCTCGCCAGTTTCAAATATTTCGGCTTTTTCGCCCAAAGTGCGGCCGCCACTCTCACGGCAATGGGGCTCACGCCTTCCTGGCCGGTGATCCATATCCTGCTGCCGGTGGGGATTTCCTTCTATATCTTTCAGGCGATCAGCTATGTGGTGGATACGGCGCGCGGCGATCTCGCACCCGAGACACGCCTGCGCCGTGTTGCACTCTATATCGCCTTTTTCCCGCAATTGGTGGCCGGGCCGATTGTCCGTGCAGCGAGTTTCTTCCCGCAAATGGAGCGCGAGAAACACCTTTCGCGCGCGCTTATCGCTTCAGGTTTGCGCGCCTTCCTGATCGGCTTTGTCTATAAAGCGGCAATTGCGGACAATCTTGCTCCGCTGGTCGACCCTGTTTATTCCGGCGGCGATCTTGGTGCGTGGGCGAACAGCGCGCTAATCGGGGCAACGCTCGCGTTTTCCGGGCAGATCTATTTTGACTTTGCCGGATATTCTCTCATGGCCATCGGTGTGGCACGCCTGTTCGGCTATCATATCCCGAAGAATTTCGACTATCCGTATGCGTCGCTCTCTATCGCAGAGTTTTGGCGGCGTTGGCACATCTCGCTGTCTTCCTGGCTGCGCGACTATCTCTATATTCCGCTGGGCGGCAATCGGGGTGGGAGCCTGGCCACCTATCGCAATCTTATGATTACCATGATGCTCGGTGGCCTTTGGCATGGCGCGGCCTGGACCTTTGTCGCCTGGGGCACGCTGCAGGGCCTTGGACTCAGCCTACATCGTGCTCTGTTCGGCGGAGGAGCCTGGCGTATGGGCTGGCTGCCTGCGCTGGTGCTGACACAGGGTTTTGTGCTGCTAAGCTGGGCTGCGTTCCGGGCTGAGAGTTTTGTCGACATGGCCACAATTTGGCACGCCTTTACTGGCCTACGCACCGGCGGTGGAGAGATGTTGCCCTGGTTTGTCTGGCTGGTGCCCGGTCTGATCGCGCTGGATGTTTTACTCGGCAGGCATGGCCGCAGTTTCAGCCGTGCCTTGCCGGCTCTGAAACGCCCGGCGGTCTATTGGGGGGGGCTGGGTGCGACGATGGGTCTGTTATTG
>JALEGE010000188.1 GCA_022760335.1 Hyphomonadaceae bacterium | reverse complement strand
CAGGCGATACAGGCACCACCGCGCCTTCCGCCGAGCGCAATGCCATGGACGCAGAACACGGCACCCATCCCGTCGAATAGGCGCAAAAAAAGGGCGGCCGTCACCAGCCGCCCACTTCACAGTTCCCACTGGTAATTTTCAGATCCCGCCGAAATAGTCGGCCAGTTCCTCATAGCCGACCTCGCCATTGGAATCGGCATCGGCAAAGGCATGGGCACCTTCGGCCCAGGCTTCGAGGTCCTCATCGCTCATGTTCAGATCGGTCTCGTCGAACTCCGCGCGCAGCTCGCGCAATGGGATGAGCCATTTGGCGAATTCATAAGAGTTGAGCTCGCCGGAATAATCGGAATCGAAGGCCGGAAACTCCCGCCCGATCCGCGTGTAAACCTTTTCCGGCGCAGCGAAGATATATCCAATCTCGGTGCCGATTTCTTCTTCCACTGCCGCATCATAGGCGACCTTTGGAGCAGGCGTAGCGACCACTGCCGCCTCAGTCACTTCTGGTGCCGTGCTGGCCACCTCCGGGCACTCCACGGTCTGGCATCCTGCAGCAAGCATTGCTGAAATGAATACGAGTTTCTTCATGACCCCTCTTCCTGTGCCGCGAGGAGGCTTTCCCCGCCGCCGCACGAAAACTCCATCTTTGAGCGCGAAACTGCACCCCTGAAACACACAGCTCTTTGGCTTTGAACCATGCGACGGCCCATTATTTCGAAATAACTGGCAAATTGTCCACCTAAAACTTATGGACACCGCATAAATTTCGAAATAGCGTTCGTATGAACATTAAGTCTATAGAGGGGAATATCATGCGGCTAGCGCGAGCATGGGCACTCACACAGCGAAGCCTTGTGGCAACGGCGCTCGGCTTTTTCGGACTGGCCGGAACGCCAGCCTTGGCAGACGATCCCATAGAGCCCTGGACGATTTCCGATCCCGCGCGGCGCTGCGAAGCTCTGGACCTGATCAATCTCGAAACCGTCGGCGACCAGCCAGCCCGGATCGTCCAGACCAATTATTATGAGGCAAAGCCCGCCTCGGCGCGCGATACCCTATTCTTCCACAAGCGCGGTATCTCGCAGGGCAACCCGACGCCGACAGGCATGGAAGTGTTCCCGGAACACTGCCTGGTCGAGGGCTATATCACGCCGCATGTCCAGTTTGCCCTGATGCTGCCGCCGCCGGGTGCCTGGAACGAGAATTTCATGCTGGCGGCCTGCGATGCCTGGTGTGGCAAGGTCCATCTCGATTCCGCCGTGCCCGGCCTCTACGACGGCTATGCCACGATCACCAATAATGGCGGGCATTACAGCCGCGCACCATTTGACGGAATCTGGGCCTATAATGACATTCCCGCGCGGGAAAATTTCGCCTATCTCGCCAATCACACCAGCGCCCAGATCGGCAAGGCCATTGCCCGCGCCTATTACGGCAGCGATGTGGAGTATTCCTACATCACGGGCTTTTCCAAGGGCGGCAATGCCGGGCTGATGGCGGCCCAGCGTTATCCGGAAGACTTTGACGGCATCATCTCCAAGGCGCCGGTCGTGCCCTATAATGAAAAGAATGCCGCGCATCTTTCCTGGATGGCGCGCGCGATCTATCCGGAAAACGACTTCACGCCGATCATGTATAGCGACAAGGCACCGCTGATCGACGAAGCCGTGCTGGCCGCCTGTGACGAACTTGATGGCGTGAAGGACTCCATCATTGACGACCCGAGCGCCTGTGAGTTCGATCCCGGCGTCCTGCTCTGCAAGGAAGGCGAGATGGAGATCCGCGCTGAATGCCTGACCGCCGAACAGGTCGAGGCCGTGCGCAAGATCTATTCGCGTCCCTATAACGAAGATGGCGAGTTCTATTACCCCTCCGGCGTGGAGTTCGGCACCGAGAGCGACTGGGCGCGCACCATTCTGCCCGTACGCGGGGCCGACGAGTTGCCCTTTACGCTGACGGCCGCCACCTCCGGCCTGCGCTATATGGTGTTCGACGAAAGTCCTGGCCCGGGCTTTGACTGGCGCGACTTTGACTTTGAACGCGACGAACATCTGCTTACCGGAACCAGCGACATGATGAACCCGGATGATGTCGACCTGACCGAATTCAAGGCGCGCGGCGGCAAGATCATTATCGTGCATGGCTGGGCCGATGTGCTGATCTCCCCGGTCGACACGATCAACTATTTCGAAGCCGTCAGCGAGTTCATGGGCGGGCCGGATGCGATGGCCGAGTTTGCCCAGCTCTATCTTGTGCCCGGCATGCACCATGGCTCCGGCGGGCACGGCCCGCACCTGTTCGATGCCCAGACCGCATTGGAGAAGTGGGTCGAGGAAGGCGTTGCGCCGACCGAACTTCTGATGACGGATGAGGAAGATGCCCGCGTCTATCGCGAGCGGATCTTCTATCCCTATCCGGCCCGGTCTGTGTATCGCGGCGAGGGCGATCCCAATCTCGCCTCGAGCTATATGCGGGTTGAGGAGTAAGAGTATGGCCGCGTTTCTGGAACGACTCACGATGCGCGGCCAGACCGCCCTCCTGTCGCTGGCGGGCGCAGTGTTTACACTCGCCGCCTGCGCCACCGCCCCCACATCTCCAGATGTCGCTTATGTCGTCCCAGACAGCAGCGTGGAAGCGCGCAGCACGGTCGAGGCGCCTGAGAGAAGCGCCCAGACCTTTCAGTCCATAGACGAGATCTATCCCGTCGCCGTGGTTGCAGCGCGGCCTGGCGCACCGCTGGCAGAAGCCCCCAGAGCGCTGGATCAGACAATCACACTTGGTGGCCGGTCGCTGTCGCTGGAAGATGCCCTCACCGAGACCTTCACCAATGCCTTCCTCGTGATGAAGGATGGCGAAATCGTCTATGAGCGCTACTTCAACGGCGCCGATGCCGAGACTCAATTCATCGGCTGGTCGATCTCGAAATCTGTCACCTCCATTCTGGTCGGCCTGGCCCTGGAGGATGGCGCAATTGCCTCGCTGGACGATCCGGTCGAGCTTTATCTGTCGGAACTGGAAGGCACCGCCTTCGAGGGCGCGACGATCCTCAACCTGCTCGAAATGCGCGGCGGCACCAGCTATACGGAGCAATCACGCAGCGGCCCGCCCTCAGTCAATATTCTCGCAAACCGTGCCCTCTTCCAGCAACAGGCGCGCTTCACGGATATCGCCGATCTCGGCCTTGAGCGCCTGCACCCACCCGGCGAGGCATTCAATTATTCAACGCTGACCGCCAGCCTGCTCGGCAAGGTGGTGGAAAGCGCAACCGGGGAAACTCTGGCGGCCTATATGTCCCGCCGCCTTTGGCAGCCGGCCGGTATGCAGGACGAAGCCTACTGGATGCTCGACGGCCCGCCCGGCGAAGGCGATGAATTCGCCGGCGGCGGGGTCAACGCCACAGCGCGCGATTTCGCCAGGCTTGGCCAGATGATGCTGGATGGCGGGCGCGTCGGCGATGTCCAGGTCGTGCCCGAAGACTGGGTTGCCGCCTCGACTGTGCACACGCGCGAAGAGCCGGTAATTCCCGGCGCGCCGCGCGGCTATGGCTATATGTGGTGGACCTTTGTCGGCCTCGATTTGTTTGAAGCCGTCGGCGTGCATGGACAGTTCATTTCCGTTGACCCGGTGACCAATACCGTCATCGTCAAACTGAGCTACTGGCCCGAACGTGGCAGCGGTCCCCGCGCGATGGAAAGCCACCAACTCTTCACACAAGTGCGCGCGCAACTCGCCGACTGATTGGGCAGTGCAGCAGCAGAAAAGCATGTGTCACGCTTGAAATTTCGAAATTTATTGACGCCTGCGACTCTGTCCCTATCGTGCGCTTCATATACGCAATCGCGTGCTGCCATGTTTTGAAAGGCCTCAAGGAAACAATGCGCTGGTTCCTGTTTTTCACCTTCCTGTTTCTGGCCCCAGCCTGCAGTCCTTCTGAACAGGCAGGCATCGGCACACCGGCAGCACAACCGGAAACAGGCTGGCCCTTACACGGCCGGGACTGGCGCGAGCAACGCCATTCTCCGCTCACCGAGATCAACACCGAGACCGTCAGCGAGATCGGTCTGGCCTGGGAATATATCGATATTCTCGTGCGCGGGCGCACGCATCGCGGCATGGAAGCCTCGCCGATTGTCATCGACGGCGTGATGTATGTCACCGGCCCGTGGAGCGTGGTCTATGCGCTCGATGCCCGCACTGGAGAAGAGCTCTGGTACTATGACCCGCAGGTCGAGGGCGCCTGGATCCGCAAGGGCTGTTGCGATGCCGTCAATCGCGGCGTGGCAGTGAAAGACGATCTTGTCTTTATCGCCACGCTGGACGGTTATCTCGATGCCCTCGATATCGCGACCGGTGAGCGGGTCTGGCGCACCGACACTTTCACAGACCGCACCTTGCCATACGCCATCACCGGCGCGCCGCGCCTCGCCGGAGATCTGGTCGTCATCGGCAATGGCGGCGCGGAAATGGGCGTGCGCGGATATGTTAGCGCCTATGAGGTGGCCACGGGCGAGCTGGCCTGGCGCTTCTTCACGGTGCCTGGCCCCGGCCCGGATGAGAGCGAGGCCATTGCGGCGGCGCGTGAGACCTGGGGCGAAGACACACGCTGGGAGTTTGGCGGCGGCGGCACGGTCTGGGATTCCATGACCTATGACGAAGAGCTGGGCCTGCTCTATGTCGGCGTCGGCAATGGCTCGCCCTGGCCGAAATGGGCGCGCGATCCATCACTTGGCGACAATCTCTACCTCTCTTCCATCCTCGCCATCCACGCGGAAACCGGCGAGCTCAAATGGCACTATCAGACCACGCCGGGCGACAGTTGGGACTATACCGCCACGCAGAACATCATCCTCGCCGAGCTTGAGATTGATGGCGAGATGCGCGCCGTCCTGATGCAGGCGCCGAAGAATGGTTTCTTCTATGTCATCGACCGCGAAACCGGGGAGCTGATTTCCGCCGATCCCTATACTCACGTCACATGGGCCGACGGCGTCGACCTTGAAACCGGGCGGCCGATCTACACCGAGCAGAGCCAGTATGGCGAGGCAGCAAAAGTGGTCTGGCCGGGCACGCCGGGCGGGCACAACTGGCAACCCATGGCCTTCAGCCCTGCGACCGGCCTTGTTTATATCCCCGTCCTGGAGATGCCGCAGCGCTTTGAATTGGCCGCGCAGGAAGTGGTTCGGCCAGACACGATCAATGTCTCGGCAAATGTGCGCGCGCCCCCCTTCCAAGAGGGCGATCCTGCGCTTGGCACATCCCATCCCGATCCCGGCATGCGCGCTGTTCTCAAGGCCTGGGATCCGATCGCGCGCGAAGTGGTCTGGGAGTCCTCTTCCATGTCCTGGTGGAATGGCGGGGTGTTGACCACCGCTGGCGGCCTTGTCGTCCAGGGCGGCTCTGAAGGCGTGCTGGTTTTCTACGATGCCGCCACGGGCGAAGTACTGAAAGAGATCGAGACCGGCACCGGCCTGATGGCACCGCCCGTGTCATACGAGCTGGATGGCGAGCAATACATCACCATCGCCGCCGGCTATGGCGGAGCACAGCTCGCCCGGCTTTTCCCCGGCATGGCAGCGCTGGAATACGAGAACAGCTCGCGCATCCTGACCTTCAAGCTGGGCGGCGGCGAAACGCCATTGCCCGCGCCGCGCCCTGCTGAGCCCGACTATCCTCTCTTTGAAGGCCTCAGCACCGACCCGGAGGTGATCGCCGCCGGGCTCGCGCATTTCCGCGGCTATTGCGGGCGCTGTCACGGGCCGATGGGGGCGCCGAACGGCTATCCCAATCTCTGGAACATGTCGCCGGCGACCCATGAGAATTTCAACTCCATCGTCCTGAATGGCGACCTCGCCTTTGCTGGCATGGCGGGCTTCGGCGATGCGCTGAGCGAGGAAGATGCCGAGGCCATCCACGCCTTTATCGGCGCCACACAGGCGCGCATCCGCGCCGCGCGCGTGACTCAGGAGACCAGCGAATGATGAAACAGCTAATCGCGCCGGCAGGCCTTGCACTGGCCAGCTTTCTGATGCCGGTCTCGGCCTGCGCGCAGACCGCATCCGTGGTCACCCTACAGCCCGATCTCAGCTATGAGGGCGCGCATGTCGCGTTTGAGGCGTTCGAGGCGGAGGCTGAAGCTCGCGACCTCAACCTCGCCATCATTATCATGGACCGCGCGGGCGACGAAATTCTGCTCGCGCGTACCGATGGCGCAGACCACACCCACATTTTCTTCGCCCGCCAGAAAGCCGAAACCGCGCTCACCATCGGCGTGCCGACCAAGGCGATTGGCGAGCGCATGGAAGGCGGCAGCCTCGCGATCCTGTCCATTGACGGCATGATCGCCGTGGCTGGCGGCGTGCCTATCACATGGGACGACAAGGTGATCGGCGCCATCGGCATCTCCGGCGCGCCTCCGAATATCGACCATGAAATCGCAACGCTCGCGGCCGCCGCCGTTGAGGCTCATCAGGACTAGTCCGCGCGCGCGGCAAAGGGGAATGAGATGACATTCAGAGCTTCGCTCTTCACACTTGCGCTGGGGGTTTCCGCTCTGGCCGCATGCTCTCCCACTGCGGACGAGCCTACCGAACCGGCCGTGGAGCCCGTGCTGGAAGATGCCGACTGGACCAGGAATGGCCTGACAGATTTCGAACAGCGCCATGCCCCGCTCGATCAGATCAATACGGAGACTGTGGATCGGTTGGGCCTTGCCTGGATGTTTCAGGATTTCATCGTGCGCGGGCGGGTCCATCGCGGCAATCAGGGCACACCGCTGGTGGTGGATGGCGTGATGTACGCCACCGGCCCATGGAGCGTCGTCTATGCCCTTGATGCGGCAACCGGCAAGGAATTGTGGATTTATGATCCTGAGGTCGAGGGCGCCTGGGCGCGCAAGGCCTGCTGCGATGTCAACAATAAGGGCGTGGCCTATCAGGATGGCGTGCTGTTCCTCGGCGTGGTCGATGGCTATCTCGACGCAGTCGATGCCGAAACCGGCGAGCGTCTCTGGCGCGCCGACACGCTGACAGACCGCACGCGCAGCTACACCGTCACCGGCGCGCCGCGCGTGGCCGGCGATGTGGTCGTGATCGGCTCTGGCGGCGGGGATATGGACGCACGCGGCTATGTCTCGGCCTATAATGTGGCGACCGGAGAGCTTGCCTGGCGCTTCTTCACTGTGCCGGGCGATCCGGCGCTGGGCGACGAGCATCCAGAACTGACAATGGCGCGCGAGACCTGGGGCGAGGATGCCCGATGGGATGTCGGGCTTGGCGGCACGGTCTATGATTCCATCGTCTATGATCCGGAAACCGACACCGTCTTTGCCGGTACGTCGAACGGTGTGCCGCACCCGACCTGGCTGCGCGATCCGACCTTCCAGGGCGACAATCTCTTCCTCTCCTCGATCCTTGCTATCGATGCCGGCACGGGCCGTCTGAAATGGCACTATCAGACCACACCGGCCGACAATTGGGACTTCGGCTCGACCCAGAACATGATCCTTGCCGATATCGAGATCGGAGGCGATATGCGGCCCGTGCTTATGCAGGCGCCGAAGAATGGTTTCTTTTATGTGCTGGACCGAAATAGCGGCGAACTGCTCACGGCCGAGCCTTTCACCACGGTGACCTGGGCGAGCCATGTGGACATGGAAACCGGCCGGCCTGTCCTCAATGAGAGACTGGATTATGAAGACGGCCCGAAGGTGATCTGGCCGTCGGTTTCAGGCGGGCATAACTGGCAGCCCATGGCGTTCAGTCCCGAGACAGGCCTTGTTTACATCCCGGTGCTTGAAGCACCGATGAAGTATGTCGGCTATGACGGGGTGGAGTACCAGCCCGGCAGCCTGAACGAGGGCAAGGGCCCGCCGCTCATGCCGCCCTTCGACGAGGATGACCAAGGCCTTCTCGACGGCCAGCCGGAACCGACTGTGCATTCCGTTCTGAAGGCCTGGGATCCAGTGGCGCAGGAAAGCGTCTGGGAATCCGAGCTTCAGCCATGGTGGTCGGGCGGCGTGCTCTCGACCTCTGGCGGGCTGATCTTCCAGGGCGCGCCGGACGGTATTTTCCGGGTCTATGATGCGACAACCGGCGATCTGTTGAAACAGATCGATACTGGCATCGCCATCCTGGCACCGCCAATGACTTATGCTGTGGACGGGGTGCAGTATGTCGCCGTGCTCGGCGGGCTTGGCGGTTCGGAAAGCGCCTATTTCCCCGACCAGGCCGCCGCGCACCGCTACCAGAACCCGGAAACCCTCTTCGTGTTCAAACTGGATGGCGGCGAAGTCCCCCTGCCCCCGGAGGCCGTGGAAGAAGTGAAACAGCCCCTGCCGGATCCTGTTGAGATCAGTGAGGCAGCACTCGGGAACGGCGCTGAACTCTACTATCACCACTGCGCGCGCTGCCATTCCTATCGCGGGTCGCCAGGCGCCTATCCCAATCTCTGGAACATGACCCCGGCCATGCATGAGAATTTCATGGCGGTGCTGATGGACGGCCAACTCTCCTATGCCGGCATGGCGCCCTTCTCCGATGTGCTGTCACAGGAAGATGCCGATGCGATCTATGGCTTCCTGGTGAGTGACCGCCTGACCATGGCCGAAGAGGGCGACCAACAGACCGGCACCCGGTTTCAGGATATCGACTGAGCGAGGGGGCGCATGGAAGATTTCAGATCACGACGCCGGTTCCTGAAAAGCGCCGCCGCGCTGGTGGGGTCAACTGCAGCTGCGCCTTTGATCTCATGCTCTCGCCCTGCGACAGCTGCTCCCTCCAGCCTGGTCGCCCGCCCTTCCACGCTCTCGCTGCCAGGCCTTGAGCAACCGGTGAACATCTGGAGCTATGACGGCGAAAGTGCCGGCCCGCTCCTGCGCTTCAAACAGGGCGAAATGCTCGATATCCGTTTTCGTAATGAGCTGCCTCAGCCGACATCCGTGCACTGGCACGGCATCCGGATGCCAAATGAAATGGACGGTGTCGGCAGCGTGACCGAGCCCGGCGCACGGCCGGGCGAGGAGTTTCACTACCGCTTCGCCATGCATGATGCCGGGCTCTACTGGTATCATCCCCACATGAACTCGGAAAAACAGATCGCGCGCGGCATGTTCGGCGCGATTGTCGTGGAGGAGGCCAACCCGCCCTTTGCCGACCGGGAAATTATCTGGACCCTGTTCGACTGGGGGCTGACCGCAGAAGGCCAGATCCCGGAAGACAAGGCGTTCCAGCTCTGGCGTGGCTTTCACGACTATACCGCCCACGATATCATCACCACCAATGGCCGCACCGCGCCGGACATCGTTCTAAAACGCGGGGAGCGCGTACGCCTGCGCATCGTGAACTGCTCGTCCAATCGCCGCTATGCACTGGATTTCGGCGGGCACGACCCCTGGATCATTGCCTGGGATTCCCATGGCGTGGAGCCGCAACGGTTGGGTGACCGGCCCCTGATGGTCGGCAATGGCGTGCGCGTCGACCTGATGCTGGACGGTGTCGGCGACCCATCGGTGCCACATGTGATTTCAGACGTGTTCGACCATGCGGTCTATGACGAAACAGCCGCCGCCGAGCCGATCTGCGCAATTCGATACGACACAGCGCGCCTGCGCCCGGACGGCGAGTTGGAAAGGCCCCGCCCGCCAGCACGCAATCCGTTCACGCTGCCTGATCTGACGTCAGACCCTGAGCGCATTCCCATTCGCATGACTCAAGACCTGCATGAGGTGCGCGATATTCCAGACATTGGCGGAATTGCCACCCTTCTCGCTGCAGAGCAGGGCGTGGCGCCAGACCAGAAAGTCGCGGTCTGGAAGCTGAATGGGCAAGTCCTGTTCGAGGATCTCCGCAGTTTTCAATGCATCAACCCGACCCCGCTTTTCGAGTGCAAGCTGGGGCGGACCTATATTCTCGAACTTGCCAATGACACACCGACCGATCATCCGATGCATCTGCATGGCCATACTTTCCAGATCCTCTCGAAAAATGGCCGCAAACTGCCCCACCCGATGTGGCGGGACAGCTTTACCCTGATCAAGGGCGACCGGATGGAGGTCGCCTTCTGCGCCGACAATCCCGGCGACTGGATGGTGCACTGCCATCGCGGCCTGCACTCCCATGGCGGCATGATGAGTATTTTCCGTGTGACGTGAGCAAATTCAGAGAAAATGCGACTTAATTGCAATTTCTTTCCTAAATTTCGAAATTTTTATTGACGCTGGAAGCGTCCTTGGTCAGGTTGCTGATATTGAGGCGAAATCTTCAAACACATCCTTGCCCGCCAAGATCCATATTGAGGGGACTGTCATGCGCCGCTTTCCTGCACACCTGTCTTCAGCCGTCGCTGCTGGCGCACTGGCGCTTGCCGGATGTCATTCTGCGATCGGCCAATCGACAGCGGAAGAAACCGAAATTGTGGACGCTCCCGCCCCCGAGCCAACTTCGTCACAGCTCGCGTGCGAAGCACTGAATTACAGCAATTTCGAAACCGGCGCGGACCATCCCTTCCAGATCATCGAGGCGAAGTACCAACCCGCCGGACCTACGCCCGAAGGCAAGCGGGTGCAACTGCACAAGCGCAGCATGTCTCAGGGCATGCCGGCTTATTTTGATACGCTTCCCGATCATTGTGAAATCAGCGGCTATATCGCACCGAATATCGAGTTCCTGATGATGCTGCCCTCGCATGAAAACTGGAACAACAAGACCCTATACGCCGCCTGCGATGCCTTTTGCGGCGAGGTGCAATACGACATGCCGGTGCCCGGTATGGCCTATGGATTTGCCACCATGGCGAGCGATGGTGGCCATCGCAACAAGCGGCCCTTTGACGGCATCTGGGGCTATAATAATCGCGAGGGTGAGATCGATTTCGGCTTCCGCGCCACGCATCTCTCAGCCCAGGCCATCAAGGCTGTTGCGACAGAGTATTACGGTGAAGCGCCCGGCTCGTCCTACACGGCAGGTTTTTCCAAGGGTGGAACTTCGGGCATCAAGGCGGCGCTCACCTACCCGGAGGATTTCGACGGCATCATGGCCCGCTCCCCGGTGGTGCGCTATCAGGACATCAACGCCATCCGCCTGCCCTGGATCTATCAGACTGTCACGCGTGAGGACGGCGCACCGATCCTGCTGGCACGCGATGCCTCGATCGTGCATGCATCTGTCATTGCCGCCTGCGATGGCGTGGACGGTCTGGAAGACGGCGTGATCGCCGATCCGCACGCTTGCACGTATGATCCTGCAGTCCTTCTGTGTTCTGAGGAGGCAGGCGATAAGGCCTGCTTGACAGCGGAACAGGTGGACGTGGTCCGGCGCATGTATGCCCCGCCCACCAATGCTGATGGCGAGGAAATCTATCCCTACCCGCTCAATCCGGGATCGGAGCTTGACTGGCCACGGTTTCACCTGCCGGTGAGCCCCGGCGAACGAAGCTTCGTCGATGCCGGCGGCAGCACCTGGCTGCGCTATCTCGCCTTCGAGGAAGACCCTGGCCCGGACTATGATTGGGCAAGCTTTGATCCCATCAGCGAAGCCGACAAGCTTGATGATCTGCGCTGGATCTATGATGCCACCGATCCGGACCTGTCAGCCTTTCGCGATGCCGGCGGGAAAATGATCGTCCTGCATGGCTGGGGGGACGGGGCTGTGAATGCCCGCATGACCATCGACTGGTATGAATCGGTGCAGGTCGAAATGGGCGAAACCAGCGACTTCCTGAAACTCTATGTCATCCCCGGCAACAAGCATGGCGCGGGTGGGGATGGCCCGGATCTGCAAGAGTCCATGACCGCGCTGGTGAACTGGGTCGAAACCGGGGAGGCGCCCTATGGGCTGGTGTTGCGAAAGGAAGTCGACAAGGAAATCGTGCGCACCCGGCCGACTTATCCCTGGCCGATGACCACCGTTTATGACGGCGAAGGCGACATATATGACGCCGCGAGCTACGGGCCTTCCTCACAATAGTTCTGGCATTTGCCTTGTCTTCCCGGTCAGGCGGGGTCCGTGGCCTCTTGCGTCTCCTTCCATCACGCAATCCCTCCACTGCCCTTCTGACCACCCCTGGAACCGCCAGCCTCTCCCTGGCGGTTCCTTTTTGTCTGTGCGGCACAGCGCGCATTTATTTCGAAAATCCTTCGCAAAGTCCTTGCGCATGGATTCAAGCTTGATAAAATTTCGAAATTCTAGATCGTCCGGAGACTATCATATGCGCGCTTTCCTCATTGCCTCGGCCGCCATGGCTGCTCTCGCTGCCTGTGTTCAGACACCAGGTACGGCCGGGCTCGACGTTGACCCTACACTTTCCATGTGCGCCACGGCTGAACAGGCCGCGGAGGTCACCGCGTATCTCGAAAACCGCCCGGGCATCCCACTCGCCATCGCCAGCCGCAATCTGGAAATTCCCGAAGCAGCAGCCGCCAGCGCCCTGCCCGCCGATACCGCTGTCGGCGTGGTGGCCACGCCGGAAATCGCGTCAAAGGTCTGGGACACGGTTGAGGCTTGGGGCGAATATTCCAAGGTAGGCCTCGTTTTCTCGCCCTCCGGCCAGCATGCCTTTGCCCTGCCGAGCCTGGTGCCGATGCGGGTTGACCCGGACAGTGACGGCTATCTCGACGTTTATGCCGACGATGGCGACGGCGTGCACTCACACATCCAGCTGAAATATGTCTCGGCGATCTATGCCACAGACATCAAGGCCCCGTCCGGCGATCGCACGCGCGCGCTCATCTATTACGGTCCCGATGGGCACGCCATCATCGGCGTTTATCCCTCGATCAAGGGCGATGTGTATTCCGAAGCAGCGGTGACGGGCTTCAAGGCGACCTGGGACTTGCTCGCGGCCATGCCCCAACCTTGCGAGTGATTCACAACTCTACTTTCCAGACCAAAAGGACTGCCATGCCCCTGCGCACCAAACTCATGGCCGCCATGGTCATGACCTCGCTTGCCTGCCCGGCCCTTGCCCAGGAGGCTGACCCGGCCACGCTTGCGGCGATTCTCGAGGAGATCGAGGCGCTGAAGGCTGAGCAGGCACGCACTGCCGCGCGGATCGAAACACTGGAGCGCTCTTTTGGTATTCTCCAGTCCGAGCCAGAGGATGCGCCCGAGCGCCTTCCTCAGCAGGCGTCGCTCGCTTCCTCCCCGAGCGCGCCTGCACCGGCCCTGGAGGGGCTTGATGTTACCTCCGACCTGCTGTTGCGCTATGAGGGAAATTATTCCGACGAAGATGACCCCGATCGCGAGCGCGGCGTGATGCGCGCCAGGCTAGGCGCAACATACGAGGTTTCGGATCTGGTGACCGTCGGCGCTCTTCTGGAGACCGGCGATCCGGATGATCCCAATTCCGGCTATCTCACCATGTCGGATTTTGCCGATGATTTTCAGATCAGCCTCAGCCGTGCTTACGCCGCGTTCAATCTTGGCGATGCCACGATCTATGGCGGCAAGTTTCCGAAACCCTTCGACAGTATGGACCTACTCTGGGACGGAGATGTGAACCCGATGGGCCTGGCCGCGGTGTATGAGACCCCGCTTTCAGATGCGCTCAGCTTGCGCGCCTCCGGCCTCTATTTCATCGTCGACGAATCCGCCGGCGGCCCTGACAGCGACATGATCGGCGGCCAGATCAAGCTCACCGCTGTGCCAGCCGAGGATTGGAAAGCCTGGCTGGCGGGCGCCTATTATGATTATGAGCTTGGCAGCGTGGAAGGCGCCGATGCCGGGGATATCCGCTCCAACCTGATCATGGCCGACGGGCATTATCTGTCGGATTTTGATATTGTCGATGTCCTGGCCGGGGTGACCTGGTCCGGCCTTTCACCCGATTGGCCGATCACGCTGCGCGGGGATTATGTCGTCAACCAGGGCGCAGCAGTGGATGGCGACACCGCCTATCATATCGACCTGCTGGCCGGGAAATCCTCCGCGCCGGGTGATTTCGGGTTTTCAGTCGGATATGGCCAGGCCGAGGTGGATGCCGTGCTGGCGGCCTTCTCGAACGACAATTTCGGCCTGGCGACAAACTACGAAACCTACAAGTTCGGCGTGGACTATGTGCCCATGGAGCATGTCCGCCTGAATGCGGCGCTGTATCACTACAAGGTGCTGGACGAAGCCTTTGCCGGCAGCAACCTGCCCGATGATTGGCTCGATCGCCTGCGCCTGAATCTCATCCTGTCCTTCTAAGCCCGCATCCTATTCCGGGTCGCCATGGGTGAGATAGTCCCACATGCGCTCGAAGATGCGGCCCTTGTCGGTGGCGCGGGCGAGGGCTTCCTCATGGCTGAGCGTCGGCGCACTCTCGGCCAGGCCACAGCGCAAAGCCTCCAGCTCGATCCGGCAGGCATCTTCCAGATACCAGGTCAGCACGACTGCGCGCTCCAGCGTTTCCGCCCCCGTCACCGCGCCATTGCCGCGCATCAGGATCGCCTTGCCATCTCCAAACGTCTCAGCCAGTTGCGCAGCCGGCTCATCCCCGCGCAGCAATTGCGGATCGTCCCACAACGCTGCGCCGGGTGAGAAATAGCTGCCAAATCCGTGACGCACTTTCGGGACACGCCCAAGGGCGGCCAGCGCCATGGCATTGGGCGGCATGGTGCGGCAGATGCCACCAATATCCGGCCGCCGCCTGTAGATCTGCTGGTGGATACGCACCTCGCCGAGCACACCTTCGGGCAATGCGCCCTCCACCGGCACAATCGTCCCCTCCAGGCCGGGCGGGATCAGCCCCATGGGCTCAGGCGCGCAGACCAGGAAATGGCCCTCATCCACCCGGCTTGAGCAATGGCCATAGGCATGGGCAAGCCCCGCGCGGCCTATGGCGCGCGCCGCCTTGCGGACCAGGATCTGACGCGTCTGCAAGTCCATCTCCGGCGCCTTTCTTAGAGGAAGATACTTGTGATCTCCGGGAAGATCACGGTGAGCAGGATGGTGAGAACGGTCACCGCCACGAAGGGCAATACGCGCAGGGCAATGCGCTCTGCCTTTACCCCGGTTGTCGCCGCGCTGACAAAGAGGCCCGCGCCCACAGGCGGGGTGACGAGGCCGGCTGCCAGGTTCAGGCAGACAATCACGCCGAACTGAAACGGGTCGATGCCGAACTGCCCAGTAGCGATGGGCAGAAGGAGTGGCACCACAATGATCAGCGCGGCGATGGCATCCAGGAACATGCCGACCAGCAAGAGGATGATGTTGATCATCAGAAGGAACAGGATCGGCGAGGTGGCCGTCGCCGAAATCCATTTCGAGAGCGCGGCGGGCACTTGCTCATAGACAATTACGAAGCCGAAGACCTGCGCTGCCGCGATGAGCAGGAGGATCACGCCAGACCCGATGGCCGCACGCACGCAGCTGTCCCAGATCTTCGGAAGCGTAAGCTCCTTGTAGATAAAAAACCCGATCGCGCCGGCTGCGAGCGAGGCCAGCGCGGCCGCCTCCGTCGGCGTCGCGATGCCGCCGATGATCGAGCCGACAATCACGATCGGAACAAGCAGCGAAGGCGCGGTATCGCGCAGGATCTCTCCGGCAGATTTCGGGTCTTCATCGCTGAATTGCTGGGCATGATCGGAGTCCGGAAAGCCGTTCATCCGTCCCCAGATCCAGATGCACAGGGCAAAGCCGACAAGCATGATCAGCCCCGGCCCGATGCCAGCGATGAACATGTCGCCAATCGAGACCTGGGCGAGCACACCATAGACCACGAAGATCATCGACGGCGGCAGGATCGGCGCAAGCAGGCCACCGCCGGTCGAGAGCGCGGCGGCAAACTCCTTGCGATAGCCAGCGCGCTCCATTTCCGGGGTCATGATGCGGTTCATCAGCGAGATCTGAGCCGCCGCAGAGCCAAGGATCGACGCCATCAAAGCATTGGCGAGCAGGTTCACATAAGCCAGCCCGCCTTTCAGCCGCCCCACCAGCAAGCTGGCAAGCGCGATCAGACGCCGGGCAATCCCCCCTGCACTCATCAACTCGCCGACCAGCATGAAAAGCGGCAGGGCGAGCAAGCCGTAATTCTCCAGCCCGCCGAACAGTTGCTGATGAAATGCACGGAACAGGATCGGGTCGCTATCAAAGGCGATGAGCAGGATGGTCGCCACCAAAAGGGCGAAAGCCACCGGCACGCCGACCGCGATACAGAAGAAGAAACCACCGGCAGACGGCATCAGTTCACCTCCCTATTAGAGGTGGGCGGGAGCGGCGCATCCCATTCTGCAATCAGGCGCACACACGCGTGAAAAGTAATCCCCGCACTGAAGATCGGCATAATCAGCCAGAACAGGACTTTCGGCGCCGTAAAGGACACGGTCGGCTCTGTGTAAATAAAGTTCAGCGTACGATCTGAGAACGCGGTCATGTCCCCGCCCGATTGGATGAGACCGATCGGATCAAACCACATCCAGCTCAGCGCAAGGCAAGCAAGCCCAAGCGCCAGAACAATGAGATTGGAAAGGCGCCGTGCCTGGCGTGCAAGGCTCTCCGGCAGAGCGTCCACGACCAGTGTAACCGCGATATGCTGATTTGACTGGATCGCGGCAGAGGCTGCCAGGAAAGCCATCCAGACCATGGCATAGACAGCTGCCTCATCGATCCAGAAAACAGGGATCCTCAGCGCGCGCACCACGACATTTGCTGTGATCAGGACGAAGACCAGGGCACAAAACGCTCCCGCCGCGGCGCGCTCGATGCGCGCTAACGTTGCATCAGCAGTCCGGAGTGAGGAGACTGCCGCCCTGCTCATGTCGCTTCCCCCGTGCGAAGTCCTTCAGCAGCCGCCTTCAGCGCTGCAATAAAGGGTGTACGCGGGGCCCAGCGCTCCTCCCAGGCTTCAGCGGCCTCAGCCATCCAACCCGCCTCAAAACGCTTCACATTGGCGCCGAGCGTGATGAGTTCGTCGCGAAATTGAAGGTCCGCATCAGCATACAGTCCACGCAAGGCAGCAAGCTCCTTATCAAGCAGAGACTTGATGAGGCCCTGGTCTGCAGTCGAAAAGCTCTGCCAACTACGCCGCGAGGCAACCGCCACCATCGGAAAGATCATGTGATCTGTGTGCAGAACATCCCGTGCATGGGCATAGAATTTCAAGCGCAGCGTGTTCTCGAAGTCGATATGCATCGCATCGATCTGCCCATTGGCGAAGGCATCATAGAGCGAAGACAGCGGAATCGGCGAGGGTGCCGCACCCACCAGGCGCCAGAAGTCCGTCAGCGGCGCATCCGGCACGACGCGAGTCTTCAACCCTTTCAGATCGCGAATGATATCGACCTGCCGGCTTGAAACGATCTGGCGCATCCCGGCCATGCCGAAGCCGAGCCCATGCAGGCCGATCCGCTCAACATCGGCGAGAATATCACGCGTCACAGGCGCCTGCAGAACAGCAGCTGCATGGGTCGCATCCGTTGCCACATAGGGTGTGTAAAAAGCGGCAAATGCATTCAGGCGGTTGGCAAATTGCGACGTCGTGAAGAAACCAAAATCCAGCGCGCCGATCTGCAATAATTGCAGCATCTGGGACTCATTGCCAAGCTGGCCCGAAGGGAAGATGGAAAGCGAAAGCCGGCCATCCGTCGCCTCGGCCAAGGCCTCACCAAAGGCCGCAGCTGAGCGTGTCCAGTTGTGCGGCGGCGGGGTGATCAGGCCGACACGCAATGTGCGTGGCGCGTCGCTCGCTTGAGCGCGTGCGAGCGGACCAGCTGCCAGAGTCGCGGCAAGTGAAAGTCCAAATTGGCGCCGGCAGATTTTCTGTCTCAGCAACCTCCTCCTCCCTGAAGCATCATGGCAGCGTCAGCCGGTTTCATCAGTTTCAGGCGGTGCCCCCTTCGGTTCCCCACCCACGGCCCAATGGAAAGCCGGAACCTCATGGATCAGCACACGCACAGAAGCCGGCGGCGCATCCAGACTTTCGGCGATCGCTTCGGTAACACGCTTCATCAGCTCACGGCGCTTTTCCGGGCTGCGACCTTCGATGATGTTGATATGCGCAATCGGCATGGGCTCAAGCCTTCACTGTAAATTGGACGCGGCCAAGATTTTCCGCTTCCAGAAGGACATTATCGCCCGCCTGGAGGGCAAAAGCAGCCGTGGCACCCCCCGCCATGACAATGCTTCCAGCCGGCAGAGTTTCGCCGCGGTCGGCCACAAGCCGCGCCGCCGCCACAAGAGAACGGATCGGATGGCCGAGGATCGCCCCGGTTGAACCGATTTCGCGAGCCTCACCATTCGCCGACAGGATCATGCCGAGATTGGACAGGTCCTGCGGCTGGGATGTCCAGGGACCAATCACCACACCAGAAGAGGACGAATTGTCGGCCACAACATCGGAATGCGAGAACTTGAAATTCTTATAGCGGCTGTCGATGATCTCGATCGCAGGCGCGACAGCTTCGACAGCCGCCATGGCCTCAATCGCGGTGACTGTTCCGGCCAGCTCTTTTTTCAGTAGAAAGACAATCTCTGGCTCCGCGCGCGGATGAACATAGTCAGCCTTTGACACCTCGCCGCTTTCCTCGACCAGCATCCTGTCGGTGAGCCGGCCCCAGATCATCTCATCCACGCCCATTTGCACCATCTTGGCGCGGCTGGTGAAGCCCATCTTCATGCCAACGCGGGTCTCCCCGCGCGCCAGGCGGTTGGCAAAGGCGAGCCGCTGGATCTCATAGGCATCGTCCAGCGAGATCGGTTCCTCAATCTGCGGCGTCGCCGTGGCGGTGAACATGGCTTGGTCGAGCCGGTCTGCGATTTCGTTTAGCGCGCTCATGCCACAAACCTCGTGCGTACCGATCCGAGCCCCGAGATGCGAGCCTCCAAGGCCTGCCCCGGCGCGGCTGCCACCATCGGCCCCAGCGCCCCTGACAGAACAATATCACCTGCCACTAACGGGCGGCCGACCTCGATCATTGTTGCCGCCAGCCATTTCACGGCATTCAGCGGATTGCCGAGGCAGGCGGCTCCTGCCCCGCTGGATGCGACCTCGCCATTACATTCCATCACCATGCCGCAGAGGCGCAAATCGAGCGTCTCAGGCGCAACCTGATCGGTCCCGAGCACGAAGAGCCCGGAGGAGGCATTGTCAGCCACCGTATCAACGATGCCGATATCCCAGTCGCGGATACGGCTGTCGACAATCTCAAGCGCCGGACTGGCATAGGCAATCGCGCGCGCAACATCTGCCAGTGTGGGCTGTTCCACAGTCAGGTCGCTGTCCAGAATGAAGGCAATCTCAGCTTCCACCTTTGGCTGGATCAGGCGCGAGCAGGACACCGCACTATTCTCGTCCATCGCCATGTCGGCAAAGAGCATGCCGAAATCGGGTTGGTCGACACCCAGTTGTTTCTGTACTGACTTTGCCGTCAGGCCGATCTTCCGGCCGACCAGGCGCCGGCCTTCCTCAATGGCGCGTCGGGTGTTGATCTCCTGGATCGCATAGGCACTTGCCAGGTCGAGGTCGGGCGAGTCAGCGCGAATAGGCTCGACCGCCTCGCACCCAAGCAAGGCACCATGCAGCCTGTCTGCCAATGTGGATATTTTCTCATCACGCATATTCAGCCAGCCTAAAGTTGGATGCAGACATTGCACAGCTCGGAATAAAACTCGAGCGAGTGCAGCCCGCCCTCGCGCCCGATGCCGGAAGCTTTCGAGCCACCGAAGGGCGTGCGCAGATCGCGCAGGAACCAGGAATTCACCCAGCAAATACCGGACTCGATTTCAGCCGCCATCTTGTGGGCCTGGGTGAGGTTCTCCGTCCACACCATTGAAGCCAGACCATACGGCGTAGCGTTCGCCATGGCGGCGGCTTCTTCGGCATCATCAAACGGCGTGATATGCGCGCACGGGCCGAAAATCTCCTCGCGCACAACCGAAGAGGTTTCCGGGAGGCCAGTCCAGATGGTGGGCTGAATCCAGGCGCCACCGGCAAATTCGCCAGGCATTTCGATCACGTTTCCGCCCGTGATCACCTCGGCGCCCTGCGTCTTGGCCGCAGCATAATAAGACAGCACCTTCTCGCGCTGTTTATGGCTGATCATCGGGCCCATCGTGGTGGCCTTATCCCAGGGATCGCCGGCCACAAGTCCTTCTGCCCGGCTTTTCATGGCGGCAACAAAGCGGTCGAAAATCGGACGCTCTACATACAGACGTTCCGTCTGCAGACAAACCTGCCCGCAATTGACAAAGACAGAGCGGACAGCGGCGTCCACCGCATCGTCAAACCGGCAATCGGCAAAGATCACACCGGGATTCTTGCCACCAAGCTCCAGGGAAACATCGCGCACACCCTTTGCTGCAGCGCGCATGATCTGCTCACCCGTCCTAGTTTCGCCAGTAAAGGTAATCGCATCGACTTCGGGGTGCTGGGTCACCAATTCACCAGCGGAACCGCCACCGAAACCATGCACCACATTATAGACCCCGTCAGGAATGCCCGCATCGCGCATCACCTCGCCCAGAAGGGTCGCCGTGGAAGGGGTCTCCTCGGATGGTTTGACCACCACCGCATTGCCACAGGCAAGCGCGGGCGCAACTTTCCATGTCATCAGCAACAGCGGCAGGTTCCACGGGCAGATCACTCCGACAACGCCCTTGGGCTTGCGTAGCGAATAATTCAGCACATCGCCCTTGGGCGAGAGGGACTGAAACGCCTCTGTCGAGGCCGAGCGGATGATATCCGCAAAGACCCGGAAATTCGCTGCGCCGCGCGGAATGTCGATATGTGAGGCGAGGGAAACCGGCTTGCCGGTATCGGCAATCTCGGCGGCCAGAAACTCGTCAAACCGCGCTTCAATACCGGCCGCGACCTTGTAGAGAAGCTCAGCACGCGTATTGGCATCCATTTTCGGCCAGGGTCCGCGCGCTGCCTTGCGCGCGGACATCACGGCAGCATCCACCGCAACGGCATCTGCTTCCTCGACCAACGCATTCACTTTGCCGGTGGCGGGATAGCTAAGTTCGAATGTTTTCGTCCCTGGGCCGCTCTTGTAATATTGTCCGTCGATGAAGTTCGCGACGCGGCGAATTTCAGTCGCTGCCAAATGCTCCGAAATCATTATCCCTCCCCGGTTCAGCAACAGGCGACGCCGGCGGAAAGACGTCAACTTGATCTCCAGTTATCGGTGGAAATTGAACGGGGTCAACAAAAATATCGAAATTTTCGATGGTATTCCGAGTTTGAGAACGGTTTTCACTAATATTTGACTCAAAAATCCGGAATTTCTGGCCCTCGGTCGTTTCCGCCTTGGCGGAATCGCTCGTTGCACTTTTGCGTTCACGCCAGCCGGCTATTTTCTTTGGCCCCACTGGGCGACGCGTGTCTCCAGCGCGCGATCCCGTCAAAACCGGAACCGCGCTAGGGACGAAACGCACCGATCCGGCCAGGGGCGACCGCAGCCTTGAACTGGCGCGAAAAATCCTTCACCCCCTCAGTGGCGAAGGCGTCATAAATGCGCTGGTTCTTGCGTCCGATGCCATGCTCTGCGCTGAAGGACCCATCGAACTCTCTCACAGCCAGATTATAGGCCCAGTCCTCGATCTCCTGGCGCAATGCACGATCCATACGTCCACACGGCGCGACAAAATTCAGGTGCACACCGCCATCCCCGATATGCCCGAAATCGCACAATTCCAGCATGGGAAACCGTATTGCCGCCTGCTCCCGCGCCGCTTTCCGGAAGGCATTCACCCTGTCGCGCGAAAAAGAGAGATCGAAGGCGACAATGTCGCCGGCCGCGCGCATCCCCTCGCTAATGGCATGACGCAGGGCCCACATCTCCGAAAGGCTGCCAAACCGGGCATCAAGAAGAGGGGCATCCGGCAGGTTCCAGACCTCCTCAACAACAGAGACCAGCTGATCGGCAAGGCTCGGTGCACCGTCCATTTCAGCCCAGTCCTGGGAGATCTCGACAAGGAGGATTTGCTCGGGAAGCTCTCCGCTCGCAAAGGGTGCCCTCAGACCGGGGACATGATCGAGCGCATGGCGCACTGCGTTCATCGACATGCTTTCAAACGCGCTCAGGCGGCTGCCCATCCGAGCCTCCATGGCCATCAGAATGTCATCAATGGCCGGATCATCTCTTGGTGCCAGAAGCGCGGCTTCCTGGGCAACCGGGCGGCGGCTCAGTTCAAAAGTGCACTCTGTG
>JALEGE010000187.1 GCA_022760335.1 Hyphomonadaceae bacterium | reverse complement strand
GTTTTCTTCTTGCAACGCGCTCTTCGCGCCAGGCTCAACTCTACTTTCAGGGCAAGACTTATCCTGATTTTCTGCGCTGTCTAATCTTCATATCCCCCCTCTAGAGTGTGAATGCGGCAGAAAATCGGCGACTTGCATGGCGTTACGGCAAGGTAACTAACAGCGATTCAGCAAAAAACATACTCCGCAGCTACGGAGCAGGAGGACAGGATATGAGCTTGCACACACCCTTATGCGATTTCCTGGGCATTCAACATCCCATCATGTTGGCCGGAATGGGCGGTGTGTCCTATGCGGAATTGGCTGCAGCCATGTGCAATGCCGGTGGATATGGCGTGCTCGGCATGGCGGGCACGGGGCCGGATTTCATCGACCGGCAGATGAAGCGCGTGCGCGAGCTGACCGACAGGCCCTTCGGCGTGGATCTGCTGGCCGCCCAGCCGGAAACGCTGGAAGCCAGCGTGGATGTGATCATCGCGGGCGGCGCTGACAGTTTTGTCGCCGGCCTCGGCGTGCCCATGCCGATCATGGAAAAGCTGAAAAAGGCCGGCGTGAAGGTGATGGTGGTCGGCGGCGCGGTGAAGCATGCGGTGAAGGCCGAGCAAGCTGGCTGCGACGCCGTCATCCTGCAGGGCGGGGAGGGCGGCGGGCATACCGGCCTGGTCGGCACGCTGCCCCTGGTCGCCCAGGCGGTGGAGGCGGTCGATATCCCGGTCATTGCGGCGGGCGGGATCTATGATGGGCGCGGACTGGCCGCGGCCCTGTCGCTCGGCGCGGTGGGCGTGTGGATGGGCACACGCTTCATTGCCTCGGAGGAGGCACACGCCGCGCAGAGCTACAAGCAGGCCGTGGTCAGCGCCGGAGACACCGATACCACCCGCACGCGGTGTTATTCCGGCAAGCCAATGCGCTGCCGCACCAATCCCTATATCCAGGACTGGGAATCCCGGCCGGGCGACATCAGGCCCTTCCCCTTCCAGGCCATCCATTCAGTCCAGGAAGACGTGCTGAGTGGCATTGCAGGTGTCACCGACGAGTCCCGGCTCGACCCGGACCGCTCCTGCTTTGCCATGGGCCAGAGCGCGGGCGGGGTACGCGATGTCCGCCCGGTGGCCGAGATTGTCGCCTCGATTGTGTCAGAGGCCGAAGCCGCGATCGGGCGTGTGTCGGGGTATGTAATATAGAGCGCCAGCTCTGTTGAAATTTTTCTAAGCCCTTAAATCCGCGAATGCCTGCGAAGGCAGGCATCCATGGACAAAAATCACCACCAGGTGCTCTCGTTGAGAGGGGGGCCATGGACACCTGCCTTCGCAGGTGTCTGCGGAGAAAATGGGGTGTCTTTCTAATCCAGCCGCCGGATCAGCGCCGCATGCCGGCGGGCATTTTCGACATAGTGCACCGCGCTGCCGGCAATCACCTGGCGCTGCACCTCCGAGGTTTCCTTGATCACCTTGCCCGGCGCGCCCATCACCAGCGAGCCGTCGGGGATTTCCTTGCCCTCCGGGATCAGCGCATGGGCGCCAATGATGCAGTTCGAACCGATATAAGCGCCGTTCAGGACGGTCGCGCCGATGCCAATCAGCGAATTGTCGGCAATCGTGCAGCCATGCAGCATGGCCATATGCCCAACCGTGACATTGTTCCCGATGGTGCATGGCTGGCCAGCATCAACATGGATCACCGTCGCATCCTGGATATTGGTGTTTTCGCCGATTGAGATCAGCGCGGAATGATCGCCACGGATGACACAGTTATACCACACGCTGGCGCCGGATTTCAGTTCCACATTGCCAATCAGTGTGGCGTTTTCAGCCACCCAATAGTCACCTTCTTCCGGTAGTTTTGGCTCATATGTGTCGAAGGCATAAATCGCCATGTTGGCTTCCCTTCCCAGTTTCTTTGTTACGCATGCGGAATGTCGCCTAAGCTTTGCTTAACCTCGCTATGGTCTTCTCACAAACAGATTCGCAAGGAGAGGTTGGCCGACGCCTGATGCCTCAGACACTGGCTGAATACGCGCCTGTAGAGTATCCCAGACAGGCTTGTCCGCCACCCGGCGACGCCCCCTCTCCCTTCTCTGTTCCTCCCGTTTCGTCCGCCGCCGTGTGCATTCTGCCCGGCGGTTTTTTTGTGCCCCAACCCCAAAGGAGTGTCCCATGGGAAAACGCACCGCAACCAAGCGCATGAAGGCCCAGGCCGACTTCGAAGCGAATTTCTTCGACGAAGGCCGGGCGCCGACCAAGCCGGACCTTTATGCAATTGATGGTGGCTGGCATCCCGACGACTCCGACAAGACCCGCGCCCGTCCGGCGGAGGAACCGCCCCGCGACAAGCGCTACCAGAAGACAATCAAGCCGCGCTCGAAGAACCAGGCCGAACTGCTCGAGGCGCTCGACACCAGGTCGCTGGTTGCCGCGGTTGGCCCGGCCGGCACCGGCAAGACCTATCTCGCCATCTGCAAGGCGGTCGAGGCCCTGCAGAAGGGCAAGGTGGACCGCATCATCCTGTCGCGCCCGGCGGTGGAGGCCGGCGAGCAGATCGGATTCCTGCCCGGCGCCATGGAAGACAAGCTCGCGCCCTATCTGCGCCCGCTCTATGACGCGCTGTCTGACCGGCTTTCGCCGCAACAGCTCAAGCACATGATGGCCGAGGGCCTGATCGAGATCGCGCCCATCGGCTTCATGCGCGGGCGTACGCTGAACAATGCCTTCGTGGTGATCGATGAGGCGCAGAACTGCACCTACACCCAGCTGAAAATGCTGCTCACCCGGCTCGGCTGGCACTCCACCATGGTGATCACCGGCGACCCGAACCAGTCCGACCTCCTGCCCACCCTTTCTGGCCTTGGCCCAGTGGCCGACAAGCTGGAAGCGATGGAGGATGTCTCCGTCATCCGCCTGGAAGCAAAAGACGTGGTGCGCCACCCGCTGGTCGCGCAGATGCTCGACACGCTCTAACCCAGTTTTATTCTGAACTCTTCAGACTTTAGCTGAGACATAGAAATCCGCGAATGCCTGCGCAGGCAGGCATCCATGGACGAAAGAGGCAATCAGGCGCTCCCGGTTGGAAAATTTGTCCATGGACACCTGTTCCTCATCCTGAGCGAAGTCGAAGGACGCAGGTGTCTGCGGCAGGGCGAGAAATCAATGAAGCCTGAGGCGTTTCGTTTTTTTTGCTCTTAATCCACCGGGAGGGCGAGCACGGACTTGCCCTCCGGTCCACTCAGGACCAGCGCGCCGAATTCATTATAGGCATAGGTGTCCACAGCCTGCAGCGCGTCGAGAAACCGCTGCTCCTGCAACATGATCGCTTCGCCAGGGCAGAGTTTGCGCGTTGTTGCCAGCGGCCCGAATTCGATCTCTCCCTCACTGCCGAGCGTATAGCTGCCCGAATAGGTGTTGCAGCTCGCCAGGCCTGAAATGCGTCCATCTTCCCCGAACTCCAGGCTCATCATGGCAAAATCCATGATCCCAGCCTGGTTGATGTCCTCCACGCGCCAGATCGATGCCGTGAGCACGGGGTCATGGCCCGGCGCGGTCGCTGCCTGACACGCAGCCAGCCCGGCAAACAGGCTGGCCGCGGCGATGATGTGAGACTGTCTCAAGAGACCTCTTCGATCTCTGTGATTTCGGCCAGCGGCGCGCCGTTGCAGACAATGGCGATCTTGCGATAGCCCTGCGGAATGGCCGGGCCTTCGAAGGAGACGGTTTCCGTGGTCAGAACCTGCATCACCATCTCATCCGGGCCGGGAGGCGTTGCACTGAGGATCAGGTGCAGCCCTGGCGGCATCATCCGGTCCATGGCGCCCTCGGTCAGCTCCAGCGTATAGCCCGGCGTCGGCATGGTTACATCGCCAGTCACGTGCAGCGTGGCTTGCGCGTCCGGTCCCGGCATCTTGTTGATCCAGGCGGCCCAGTTGGCGCTTTCCAGTACGGGACAATCGGGGATGGCTTCGCCCATTTCGCCCTCCATCTCTATTTCCGGCTCCGGCGCGCTGGCCGGTTCACTGGCTTCCGGCGCGGGCGCCACGGCGGGCTCCTGGTCCGGCTCTGCTGTCTGACAGGCGGCCAGCACGCTGAACGCTGCCCCTGCGAGGAAAAATTGCAATTTGAAGTTCATGACCACCACCCTGATCTCGATTGAGCGGCCAGACTACTCTCCCAGAAGGCGAAAACAAGCCGAATGGGAGGCGGGCTGCGGGTTTAATACCCGTCCGCCACGCCGTCCTTGCGCATCTCCGTGGCTGCGATCCAGGCGCCGGTTTCGAAATCGCGCATAATGGCCTGGTAGCCGCCGGCATTGGCGCGGCAGCACTCCACGCTGTGCCCGCGCGCTTCCAGCTCGGCGCGGCTGGCCTCGGGAATGCCGGCTTCGAGATGCACTGTGCCCATATCGGCCTCGCAGGGGTCGCCATTCAGATCATCGGTCGGCTCGCAGCCGCCAATATGTTCCCAGCGCGCGGCATCGCCGGCTTCCTGCAGGCCCATGTCAAAGTCGATGAGGTTGAGGATGATCTGGACATGGCCCTGCGGCTGCATGCCCCCGCCCATCAGGCCGAAGCTGAGCCAGGGCTCGTAGGGGCAGGCCTCTTCGATGGGAAGGGCGCGGACCTGGCAGCCGGGCATGTCTTTCCGGAAGGCGAAGGCCGGGATGATGGTGTGGAAGGGCCGCTTGCCGGGCTCGAACACATTGGGATGTTCGGGATCGAGCGAGAAAAGCTGGCCGCGATCCTGGAACATGAAGCCCATGCCATCGGGCACCAGGCCTGAGCCCATGCCGCGATAATTGGACTGGATCAGCGAGACCATCATGCCGTTTTCGTCGGCCACGGTGAGATAGGTGGTGTCGCCATCTTGGAGCATTGAATCATCGACCGGGTCGTCCGTCGGTTCCAGCAGGCCCGTCGCGAGATAACGTTCGCAATAAGCATCGCGGCTTTCGCCAAGAACCGCAAGTCTGGCAACTGTCGCAAAAAATTGCGCTGCCTCACCTTCAATGGCTGGGCCTGGGCGGGCATTGCCTGGGCTTTGCAAGTCGATCAGACATCCACGCGCACGATTGTAGCCCGGCGTAACGAACCTTGAAGTCTCAATGCCGCTGAATTCGGGATCGGCATACCCCCGCGCCCTGTCCGCAAAGGCGAGGCGTTTTGCCTCCACCTGCGCCATCAGCGCATCGGGCGAGCCCCAGCCCATGGTGCGAAGGTCAAAGCCTTCCAGCATTTGCAGCATCTGCAGCGCGGCCACGCCTTGCGTGTTGGGCGGCAATTCGCAGACCTTGGTCTCGCGATAGTTCACACAGATCGGCTCGACCCATTCGCCCTCATGCGTGGCGAAGTCTTCATAAGTCAGAAAGCCGCCAATGCGCTCGAAATACTCGCCCATGCGGTGGGCGAGATCGCCGTCATAAAAATGGCGAGGCCCGTAATAGGCGATCTCTTCCAGCGTGTCGGCAAGGTCGGGATTGCGGAAAAGCGAGCCCTCGCGCGGGGCGGGGGAGAAATAGGTCGCCCTGGCATTGTCATACTCTTCCAGCATGCCGCTCTCATAGGCGGGCTCGAAGCGGCGCGGGCCGAATTGCCAGTAATAGGCAATCACTTCCGGGATCGGCGCGCCCTCGCGGGCATAGGTGATGGCCGGCTCCAGCAGCGTGTTGAAGGGCAGGCGGCCGAACTTCTCATGCAGCGCGCCCCAGGCCTCCACCGTGCCGGGCACGGTGACCGGCGCGGCGCCGAAGGGCGGGATCTCCTCGCCATTCATGAATTCATCCGCCTTGGCCTGCATGTCGGCCAAAGTCGCGCCCATGGGACTACGGCCCGAGCCATTATAGCCATAAAGCTCTTGGGTTTCCGGGTCCCAGACAATCGCGAAGAGATCCCCGCCAATCCCGTTGCCGGTCGGCTCGACGAGGCCCAGCATGGCATTGGCCGCGATGGCCGCATCCATGGCGCTGCCGCCGCGTTTCATCACATCGAGGGCTGTCTGTGTGGCCAGCGGATGGGCGGTGGCGGCCGCCGCATTCGGGGCGACCACGGCGCTGCGCACGCCCAGCGCGCGGCCGGATGGCATGCGCTGGCCCGGGCCCGGCTCGGTGGAAAGCTCTGCGATCTCAGATGCCGGCGCCTCGGCACGGTCCGGCTTCACACTCGGTGCTGTGGGCGCAGTGGCGCAAGCGGCCAGGAGCAGGGCAGGGGCGGCAAAAAGCAGTTTGCGGATCATTCTTGTTTGCTCCCAGACAGTGTTTTGCCAGGAAGCTAGGCGGGAAGCGCAACTCTGTCGAGCGGCGGCTCGTTAGCGGCTAATGCTCGAAATAGTACCGCGCCAGCCGATCGGCCAGGTCGCGTCCCTCTGTGGCGTAGCGCTTTTCCGCATCCACAGTGTTCTGGTCGCAATAGGGATAGCGCCGGCGGGCATTGGAGAAACTGTCATTGAAGGCGCTGACCATGGACTGGCGCAGGGCGCCGCGATGGGGCGCTTCGAGAGTCAACAGTTCGATCATGTGCTGGCGCCAGTATTGGTCATCCTCGCCATTGCAGACATATCGCACGCCATGGGCCGAGCCGAGCACGCCGGCAAGGCGCACCGTGTCGCGCAAATACGCCTGATCGCGCAGGGGCAGGCCCTCCTGTGCCCTTGCCGCCGGCGCCGGGCTCAGGCATGCGGCCAGAAGAAGGAGGATGAGACCATGAAAGACGTGCTTTGCCATGTGGCCACATTTGCGCGCATCGAGGATCGGCTCAAGCGCTTTGGTGATCATGTCTCGCCTCTTGTTATTGATGATGACAGTGTTTTCACGCGGCCCTGGGGCGAGCCGGCTGATTCACCATCGCGGCCACTGATTGTTTACGCCACCCAGGATGCATATTTCTCGCCGTCTTCGCGCAGGTTTTTTCAGCACCTTCTCGATGCCTCGGAGTTGGTCTGGTACCAGTCTTCCGCGGCCGGGCTCGAAAACCCGGCTTTGCGTGCGGCCGGGCGCAAGGCTCTGGCCTTCACCTCAAGCCATGAGCAGTCACCTGCGATCGCCGAATGGGTGCTCTGGGCGGCTTTTGATCATTTGCAGGGCGGCCCGGCCCGGCGCGCCGCACAAGCTGAGGAGAGCTGGGATCGCCAACCTTTCCGGGAGATGTCTGAAACGCGCTGGGTCATCGTTGGCTTTGGGAATATCGGGCGGGAAACCGCGCGGCGTCTACGGGCGCTGGGCGCTCATGTTACGGGTATTCGCCGCAGTGCGGGACCAGACCCGGATGCCGATCTGATCCTGCCGCCGACAGAACTTTATAGTGCTCTTGGCGAGGCCGATGCGGTTTTGCTCTGCGTTCCGCTTGGCCCCGAGACCGAAGGATTGGCCGATGCGGGTTTTTTCGCGGCGATGAAGCCCGGCGCGCTGTTTGTGAATGTCGGCCGGGGCAAGTTGGTGGATGAGGCGGCTTTGCTCGCAGGACTCTCAGCTGGCCGGCCCGGGCATGCCAGTCTGGATGTAGTCGCCACCGAACCCCTGCCGGAAGGTCATCCGATCTGGCCGCATCCCCAGATCACGCTGACCCCGCACATCGCGGCTCTTACAGAAGCCGCCAAGCATCGCACGGATACCTTGTTCCTGGACAATCTGGAACGTCATATCGCGGGCACAGCATTGCGAAATCTAATCGAAAAGAGCGTCTTTTTAGAGGATTAGCCGCGAAATTCGCGTAGATATATCTGGCGCGTCGCCCTGGCTTGACTGTAAACAGAGATATGTTCCTACCGCGTGTTCATCTGGTTCCCCATTCGGCAAAATCTGCCCCGACGGGCCATGATCCCGTCGAGGCGCTGACCGAAACAGCTGAGACGGCGACCGAGGCGGCCAGCTCGCTTCTCGCCTGGCTGCGCTCGGGCTCGCGCGAGGCTTTGATCGCGCTCGGGATAACTGTCTTGTCCATCGCCGGTCTCTATGCCCTGCGTTGGGCCTTGGCCAAGGGTATGGAGCGCCTGCCGCAGGCCGATGATGTTTCAATCGCGGCCATGGCCGAACGGATTGTGAAGCGCTTCCGTGGGTATTTCATTATCGCCATCGCGTTTTATATCACCAACACGATTGTGCCGCTGCCCGAGGCTGCAAGCGGTTTCATCAATGTCCTGCTTGTCATCACAGGTGTGCTGCAGCTTGCCGAATGGGTGCAGGAAGCCTCCACTTCCTTCGTCCGGCGCAATGTGCGGCGCTCTTCCAGTGATGCCTCCACGCTGGCCTCGGCCGTCAATATCATCAAATGGTTTGTCACGGTGGCGATCTGGTCGATTGCCGCGCTTCTGATCCTCGACAATGTCGGTGCAGATGTCAGCGCGCTGATTGCCGGTCTCGGCATTGGCGGCATCGCGGTCGGTCTCGCCGCCCAGGGCATGTTCCGCGATCTCTTCAGCTCGCTATCGATTATCTTCGACAAACCGTTCCAGGTCGGTGACACGGTACGCTATGGCGATACATGGGGCACGGTTGAAGATATTGGCCTGAAGACCACGCGTATCCGCGCCAAACATGGCGAGCAGATCATCATTTCCAACACCATGCTGCTGGATCAGGAGATCCACAACATGAAGCGTATGGCGCGCCGGCGCATCGAGACCGGATTTGGTGTCATATATCAGACCTCGCCGGATCTGGCTGAACGCATTCCCGGCATTGTCGCGGAAACTGTGAAGAGCATCCAGGGCGCGGAGTTCGACCGCTGCGGGATGAGCGCTTATGGCGCCAGCTCCATCGATTATGAGCTGGTCTTCTATGCCCTGAACCCGGATTTCAACCGCTCCATGGCGATCCGCAGCCATGTCCTTCTGGCCCTGTTCCGCAAGTTCAAGGAAGAGGGCATCGTGTTCGCCTATCCGACGCAAACGCTGTATATCGAAGGCGCCGGCGAGGAGGCTATTGAGGCCACGGTGCAAAGCCTGAAGACCGCCGCCAACGACTGATCCTTCTCTTTGCCGGGCAGGTACGATTGCCCCGCGTTTGAAAGCTTTTTCTCAGGCGTCCTGTGGCGTCAGGAAACGAATGCCGAAACTGCGGCCCTGGCTGCGGACCACTTCGCCGCGCAAATTGCCAACCGAGAGGCGCTCTCCAATCGGTGGGGGCAGTCGCTCGGCTTCGAAGCCGGCACCGGTCAGGGAAATGTCGACGACACGGCAGTTCAAAACACCGCCGGATTCCAGTTTCACTTCGGCAAGCCCGCGCGTATCAAAACGTGGGCTGGCGCGCTCTTCTTGCAGGTCCAGCGGCCCTTTGTTGACCAGCCAGATGAGTTGGTCGGCAAGCTTGTCGCGCTTGCGCTCGCTTTGTTCGAAGCGGAAGAGGAAACAGCCTTCGGCGGTGCGTATGACTTCTCCCTCAAGCCGGCCAAGATTGTCGATATAGCAAACAATTTGCTCGCCTTCGCGCGGGACCGTTTGTGTGCGCACTTCCGCGCTGCGGGCGGACATGGAAACGGTGACAAGTTGTTGCTCATGACCCGCGCTGTCCTGAAAGCGGCCCTTGAGTGCGACACGAACACGCCGGTCCGTTTGAACTGTCCGGCGGTGAGGAGCGGGGGAAGCTGTGATCGGACTTGGCGCCGCGGTCATGTCTGGTCGCTCCGTATAACTTGGCATATTTGGCCCGATACGCCGTCATTCGACCAGTAGAACGCATGTCTTCACAAATGGTTGCAAGAATGGCTGTAAAAACAGAAAACTTCATACAACAATAATAAAGCCGCGCGGGAGGAAAGTATGCGGGAGTACGATTATGTGATTGTCGGCGCGGGCAGTGCTGGTTGTGTCCTGGCGAACCGATTGAGTGCGGATGCGGGTGTTTCGGTCTGCCTCATCGAGGCAGGCAAGAAGGATACCGCCCTGCAGGTGCGCATGCCGGCGGCCGTGGGCATGCTGATCAAGGATGAGAACGACCATAATTGGGGGTTTCACACCGCGCCACAGGCACATATGGAGGGCCGCAAGCTGTGGTGGCCGCGCGGGCGTGGTTGGGGCGGGTCGTCTTCCATTAATGGCATGATCTATATTCGCGGTCATGCCCGCGATTATGACCAGTGGCGCCAGATGGGGCTGACCGGCTGGGGCTATTCAGATGTCTTGCCCTATTTCAAGCGCTCTGAAAGCTATAGTGGTGGCGAGAGCGCGTTTCATGGCGGCGAGGGCCCCCTGCATGTCACTCAAAGCCCGCTCGACAGCCCGCTCTATTCAGCTTTTATCGAGGCCGGCCGTGCCGCGGGGCATCCGGTGACGGAGGATTTCAACGGTGCCCAGCAGGCCGGCATGGGCCCCTATCAGCGCACTATTCATGAAGGCGAACGCTGGAGCGCTTCCTTCGGCTATCTCCGCCCGATTGCAGATGCGCGAGACAATCTCACGGTGATTTCCACAGGCATGGTTACGCGTGTCCTGGTCGAGAATGGCCGTGCTGTGGGCGTAGAACTTGTTGAGGGTAAAGGGCGTCAGGTTGGCGAGGTACGCGCTGCGAAGGAAGTTCTGGTCTGTGCTGGCGCCATACAGTCCCCACAACTCTTGATGCTTTCCGGGATTGGTCCGGCAGAGGAGCTGAAGAAACGGGGCATTGCGCCAGTTCTCGATGCGCCAGGCGTCGGCGCCAATTTGCAGGACCATCTTGATGTTGTGGTGGTCAATGAGATGACACAAAAACTGTCAGCCTATTCCAAGCAGAAAGGCCTCCGGCGCCTCGCGGTGGGGATCCAGTATCTGCTCACCAAATCCGGGCCCGGCGCGGACAATTTCCTCCAGGCTGGCGCCTTTCTGAATTCACGCGAGGGGCTCGATCGGCCCGATCTCCAGCTGCATTTCATCAATGCCGTGATGATCGATCATGGCCGGGAAAAGATAACGACCGATGGCTTTACCCTGCATGCCTGTCAGCTGCGCCCGGAAAGCCGGGGAACGATCACGCTGCAGTCAGCGGATCCGTTTGACCATCCAGTGATCGATCCGAACTATCTTGCGACTGAGGAAGACAGGCGCGCGATGCGCGAGAGTGTGAAGCTTTGCCGTGAAATTGTCGCCCAGGCGCCGTTCGATGCCTACCGAGGCGCGGAAATCGTTCCGGGCGGCGAGTGTCAGACGGATGCCGAGATCGACGCCTATATCCGCGAGACCGGCGAGACCATCTATCATCCGGTCGGCACGGTCGCCATGGGCGCAGATGAGCGCGCGCCCTTGGATGGCGAGCTGCGCCTGCGCGGGATTGACGGATTGCGCGTGGTGGACGCGTCGGTGATGCCGAACCTGATCGGCGGCAACACGAATGCGCCGACCATCATGATCGCGGAAAAGGCCGCTGACATGATCCTGGGCAAGCCTGCGCCCGCGCCAGCGGAAGTAGATATTATGGAGCCTGCCTAGCGCGCTTTAGTCGTTGCTGGAAACCAGCCGCAGATGCGGGCGCTTCACCGTGCGTTGAGGTGCGCGGATTTCGGTAATGATATGGCGCCAGAGCGGGCCGGTGGCCAGGGCTTCACCGCCGAGAGGCTGGTAGTGGCCCAGAAGCCGGCGCGAGGTGCCGGGCGGGCTGGGCAGGGGCGCAAGAGCGATCTCGACCTGCAACTGGCGGCCGGTCAAAGTTTCACCGCGTGCGCGGATCAGGCCGGGGCCGCCTTCCGCTGTCACCGCTGTAATCACTGAACCGGCCAGGCTGCGGTCTGCACCCAGCCAGAGATCCATGAAGTCTTCATCACTGATCTGTTTGCCGAAAAACGTCGTGATAGCTTCGCCAGCTGTGCGGAAGGTCCAGCTCTCCGGGCCTGCCTCGCGCAGCACAAAAATGTTCTGAATCAAGGCACTTGGCTCGGTTGCCCCTGTGTTTCCCGAGACTTCCTCTACGGGCGCCTGGTCCATGCGGCGCCATGCTTCCAGCATGATACGCGTGTTCGGGTGCGCGGTTCTATCCAGCATTCGATGTTGCTCCAGCCAGCGGTCTTTTGTCGGTCACGCCTCATGCTTGGACGCGCTTCGAGCCGCCCCTCGCAAGCTCCGCGCCATTCGCCCCTGCTCAACCTGCAGGGGGCAATTGAAGCTTAATTTGCGAGGTCAGTTCGCCAGCGGGGGGAAAACCGGCACGGATGCTGCTTCTGGATAGGCGAATTCTTCAGGAGACCGGATATGGGCGTTTCAACGCGGAACACTTGGCTGGTAGGACTTATGACGGCTTCGGCGCTCGTGCTGGGCGGCGCAGCCTCCGGACAATCGCCCTGTGCGAATATGGGCTGTGCCGGGACGTCGCCTCCACCTCCGCCGCCGCCCCCAGGGTGTTGTGGCGACCTGCCCCGCGGTCAGACCGTCAGCCTGCCCAATGTGCATATTGGCGGTGCGAGTATCAGTGTCTCCACGCCGACAGTCTCAGTCCAGCACGGCCAGATGCGCTATAGCAGCTCATCTTCCTATGGTTATTCCAGTTATGCCTCCGGCCAGCGTGAGGTGACGACCTATCTCTCCGGCGGTGGCGCCTATTTCGCTTCGGAGGGCGTTGCGCCGACCACTTTGTCGAACCTGAATGTCACCGGCGCGGAAGAGCGCTACATGGAGACAATCGAAGAGCAGGTGCCCGTGCGCGAGGAAATCTGCGTCGAGCCGGAAAACCCGATCATAGAAACCATTGTGCCCATCCGCGCGGTTTGCCTGGATGATACCGGTACACCGCACCCGGCCAGCCAGGTGACGGGCGACCAGCGCATTGCGAATGGCTATGATGGCGAGATTTATCGCTGCATGGCCGGCACCAGCATGCAGGTCACGGTCGGCCAGTTGGAGGGCCAGATGGCTGATTTCAGTCAGGGCGAGAGCTTTTCCTGCCAGAAGGGCGAGGCACTGGTGCGCCGTGCCAATGGCGAGCTTTCCTGCGCGCCGCAAATTCCACAGCGCGATTGTAATGAGCGCTCCTTGCTGCGCCAGTACGGGCCCGGCGTGAAACTTGTGCGCACCACTGCGCGTGCCGAATGCGTGCCCCAGACCCGCACCCGCATGGAAACCCGTATCCGCCAGGTTGAGCGTGTGCGTGCCGCCGCGCCGGTCACGGGCTCCATCGTTCTGGATGGCGGGGTT
>JALEGE010000186.1 GCA_022760335.1 Hyphomonadaceae bacterium | reverse complement strand
TAGGTCAGGTCTCATTCTGCATACGGAAGGCGTAGCTGCAATCTGCAGTCTTGTCATTGAGTCCGGTGGACAGCGGCGACAAAACTCGCCATCGACGGGGCAAATCCATGACAGGGAAAGCCACCAGACATGACCAAACTGATCCGCCCTTCCGGCCGCGCCGCTGACGAGCTTCGCCAGATCAGCCTGGAAACCAATGTCACCCGCTATGCAGAGGGATCATGCCTTGCCAAGTTCGGTCATACCCATGTTCTGTGCACCGCCAGCTGGAGCGACAGCGTGCCGGGCTGGATGCGAGGATCGGGCAAGGGATGGGTGACGGGCGAGTATGGAATGCTGCCGCGCGCGACCCATACGCGCGGAAGCCGGGAGGCGGCGCGCGGTAAACAGTCCGGCCGCACCCAGGAAATCCAGCGCCTGATTGGGCGTTCGTTGCGCTCCGTCATGGATCTTGCCGCGCTTGGCGAGAATCAGATCACCATTGACTGTGATGTCCTGCAGGCTGATGGCGGCACACGCACCGCGGCGATCACGGGAGGCTTTGTCGCCCTGGCGCTGGCCTGCCGCTATCTGGTGGAGGAAGGCGTGATCACGGAAAACCCGGTGCGCAAGCAGGCTGCCGCCATTTCCGTCGGCCTGTTCCAGGACACGCCGGTGCTGGATCTCGACTATCCGGAGGATTCCGGCGGAGAAGGCGACATGAATGTCGTGAAGAGTTCCGATGGCGGCTTCATCGAGGTGCAGGGCACTGGCGAGGAGCGCCCGATGACGCGCGCGGAACTGGCGACCTTGCTGGAGCTGGCGGAAAAGGGCTGCAGCGAATTGTTCGATGCCCAGCGCGCGGTGCTGGAGGAAGACGACTAAACGCGGTTACTCCGCCGCGATGGCCTCGGAGCTTTCGCCATTTTCGTCATCAAACACGAGGATATCGCCTGGCTGGCATTCCAGTTCGCGGCAGAGGGCCTCCAGGGTGGAAAAGCGCACGGCCTTGGCCTTGCCGGTCTTCAGAATGGAGAGATTGGCCAGCGTCACGCCGACACGCTCTGACAGTTCCGTCAGGGACATGCGGCGTTCCAGGAGCACACGATCTAGAGTGACACGAATTCCCATCATCTGCTCCTAGATCGTCATCTTCTCTTCTTCGCGCAGGCGTGTGCCTTCGCGGAAGACTTGTGAGAGAATGAGCAGGGCCGCCACGGCCGCCCAGACGACGAAATTGATCCCCAGATTGGGGCGCGAAATCGCTTCGGAGGGGTCGAGAAATGTGCGCATGCAGATGACGAAGAAGATGGTGGCGATCTCCATGGCCGCAAGGGTGGCGGCAATTCGCGTCAGACGCGTGGCGTTCTCGGGCACGAAGGGATCGCCATCGGCCAACGTCATCAAAATGCGCCGCAACATGATGCAGACATAGACGATGCCGGGCAAAATGATGGCCAGCGTCGCCAGGATGAAAACGAAATTCAGCGGGCTGAGATCATCGGCTGCGGTGGCGTTGGTCAGTGCCAGCTCCCCGCCATTCAGCACAACCGCAAGGCCAATGCACAGCATGAGAAAGATGAACCCGCCAATGAGCAGTGTCAGCCAGATGATGGCGGTCATAAGAATCGACAGGGCAGCAGCCATTGAGTTGCGCGGGCGCGATGTCATGTCACCAGTGTATCCGAAGAGAGTTGACGTCATTCTTACTGTAAAACGATATACGTGTTCGTGGCGAATGCAAGAACAAGACCCAGAAAGGCCTGCATATGACTTCCCGAAAATTAACGCCTGGCCGTCTCGTTGCGGCAACGCACAATACTGGCAAGGTGCGCGAGCTGAAAGATCTGTTTGAGCCGGCGGGATTCGAAGTGGTTTCTGCGGCGGAACTCGGCCTGGAAGAACCGGCGGAGACCGAGTTCACGTTTGAAGGCAATGCCCTGATCAAGGCGCGCGCGGCCTGCAAGGCAACCGGCGCCCCGGCCCTGTCAGATGATAGTGGGTTGAGTGTGGTGTCCCTTGGCGGGCAACCGGGTGTGTTTACAGCAGATTGGGCGGGCGAGCCGCGCGATTTCTACAAGGCCATGGAGAAGGTCGAGCGCGCCCTACAGGATGTCGCGGCGACAGACCGGTCGGCGGCTTTCCACTGTTGCCTCGCCGTGGTGTGGCCCGATGGGCATGAGGAAGTGTTCCACGGCAAGGTGGAGGGCGAACTGGTCTGGCCACCGCGCGGCGAGCGCGGCTTCGGCTTCGACCCGGTCTTTGTGGCCGAAGGCGAGCGCGAAACCTTTGGCGAGATGGACCCGGCGAAAAAGCATGCCATGAGCCATCGGGCGGATGCGGTGGCCAAGCTTAAGGCCGCGCTGCTTTGAGCGAGACACCGCCTGCAACCGGGCCGGACTATGGTTTCGGCATCTATGTTCACTGGCCCTATTGCGCGCGGATCTGTCCTTACTGCGACTTCAATGTCTATGCCGCCAAGGACCGGGACGAGGGAGCGTTGATTGCAGCCATCTGCGCCGATCTCGCCATCCATCGCGCGCGCTTGCCCGGCCATCCCGCGCCTGACACCCTGTATCTTGGCGGTGGAACGCCCTCTCTCATCACGCC
>JALEGE010000185.1 GCA_022760335.1 Hyphomonadaceae bacterium | reverse complement strand
AGGCTCCACGCCCGGCGCGCTGGCCAAGACCAAACACCCGGAGTATCAACCAGCAGGACTCTCGTTTTGATCGAGGGAGCCAAGGGGCTCAGGTCACTTGGCATGCTTGTGCCCATGCCGTCTGCAGGCCTGCCCACTCAGGAAGACCTCAACGCCATACGCACCCAGATCAATGAGGCGAAGGCTGCGCTTGCCAATTTGCGGCCAATCAGCCTGCCGCGTGTGCCGAGCGAAGAGCTAAGACAGACCTGCACTTGCGCCATGATGCAGTCGCTCGGATCGAAGCGCACGGACTACGCCATCTCGCTTGCCTCATTCCGTCTGATCACGCCGAAGGCTGTCACCTCCGCCAAATCCGACATGGCCCATGCCCTTCGCTGGGATGGATGCGGTGCGAAACCCTGGGAAGAGCTTTGATATGAATGAGCAGCATCTGTTTTATCGTGACAAGCGCTTTGAGGTGTCGAGCGCGGACGTGAAGACGCCGACCATGATTTACCCCATCGGAGAATCGGTGATCGGGCGTGTCCGTAAGGATATCCAGGTCGGTGGACTGGGCTTGGGAGCACTCATCGGCAGTGCGCTCGCGATCTACTGGGATTTGTGGTTCTGGTCGGAACGCATTGCCATGTTCGCGCTCATTGTGCTCGCGATTCTGATCGCTGCCTCATTCTCGATTTTGCAGATTGAAGCACGCGGCTACCCGCCGAGGCTCTTCATTGCCCGGCGCAAGGTTATCCGCCGAATATTCGATGCTATCGCCAAAGCCCGAGCGAGTCATACACTCGTATTCACGGGAAGCGTATTAGAACAAGACCTTGAATAAATAGGAATAAAAACCTTTCATGTTCCTATTTTGTTCTGTATACTGACGACTTTCCGAAACCCAAGCACAGGAGACAAACCATGTCTGACAACAAGCCCATCGAAACCGTAAGCGATAGAGGAACATCGATTTCCATTTGGAGAAATGAAGGCGAGAAAGGCCCGCGTTACGCCTTTCAAGTTTCGCGATCCTACAAGGACGACAATGACCAATGGCAGCATACCAACACCTTCTACGAGGACGACATGCTGCGGTTGGGACGGTTGGCAGGAAAAGCTTATGATATAGCCCGCGAGCACAGGCGGGAATTTGCCCGCTCAGCCGAACCCGCGCACGGCACCGACCCACGAGATGAAGGCCGCCGCCGCGAGCCTGCACGCTCCAGAGGTCGCCAATATCGCCGCTAAGTTCTGAGCATGACTATGGCAGACGAGAACCACCCTAAATCAGATACTCACGTAGCGCCGCTTCAATATGATGAAGCGCGCTATCTGCCGATGGTTGAAGACCTTGATATTACCGATGAGCAGGCCCGCGCTCTGCTGCGCTCCATCTGGGATATTTTGGTGATGATTGCTGATATTGGTGTCGGCATTGATCCTGTCCAAATTCTTCTAAATGCGCCCCTCGAAAATTGTACGTGGACAGATGAAAATGGAGTAAGATGTGAAACTCAAAAAGCAGTGTTTAGGGATGCCGCACAGAACAAACCCAACATGAACAAAAAGGAGAAGCGATGACCGATAAGCACAAAGCACTGATTTACTGTCGCGTCTCCTCTGCCCGCCAGAAACGGGAAGGCAGTGGCCTCGAAAGTCAGGAGCATCGTTGCAGGAAATACGCTGCTGAACGGGGATATAAAATTGAAGCCGTGTTTCCAGACGACATTACCGGTGGTGGCGATTTCATGAACCGCCCCGGCATGGTGGCGCTCTTAGCCTATCTCGATGCCCATCCCGAAGAACAATACATCGTCATTTTCGATGATCTCAAACGCTACGCGCGCGATGTTGAGTTTCACCTGAAGCTCCGGCGTGAAATGGAGCGACGCAACGCGACCCGCGAATGCCTGAATTTCCGATTTGAAGATTCGCCCGAGGGCAAATTCCTTGAAACTCTTATTGCTGCGCACGCCGAATTGGAGCGAGGACAGAACCGCCGCCAAGTGATCCAGAAAATGACCGCCCGTCTCGAAAAGGGCAAAGCCGTTTTCCCCGTAGCGCGCGGCTATCGCTGGGCGCCAGGAAAAGAACATGGCGGCAGGATACTTGTTCGCGATGAGCCAGTGGCATCGATCATCGCAGAGGCGCTTGAAGGTTTTGCTTCCGGACGGTTTCAGACACAGGCTGAAGTGAGACGATTCCTGGAGGCGCACCCGGATTTTCCAAAGCCGAAATCAGGCCGCATAGCCAAGTCCCTCATCAAGGACATGCTCCAGCGCGTCTTGTATGCGGGCTATATTGACTACAGCAAATGGGGCATTTCCCTTCGCAAGGGCATCCATGAGCCTCTGATCAGCTTTGAAACCTACCAGAGAATTCAGGAACGTTTGAACACCAAGGCCCTTGCGCCAGCCCGAACCAATCTGGCCAAAGAATTTCCTCTGCGCGGATTCGTGGAGTGTGATGATTGCGGCTCTGCCCTGACATCCTGCTCGTCAAAGGGCAGGAATAGATATTACCCTTACTATCTGTGCTGCAACAAAGAGTGCGACAGCTACGGCAAATCCATTCCTCGTGATCGGTTGGAAGGGGAATTTTCCGACTTGCTGGCTACCGTGCGACCAAGTCCGGCCCTGTTTGAAATCGCATCGGCCATGTTCCGCGATATCTGGGATCAAAGGGTGGCGCTGGCCAAGAATTTAGCGACTTCCCTTCGGCGCGAAATTGATGCTGCGGACAAGCGCATCAATGACCTCATCGACCGAGTTGTCGACACAGACAATGCGACGCTCGTCTCCGCTTACGAAACCAAGATCAAAGCTCTGGAAATGGAGAAGATGCGATTGACGGAAAGGCTCTCCGAGCCAACCCGCAAACCAACCACCTTCGATGACCAATTTAGAACCGCCATGAAGTTCCTCTCAAATCCTTGTATTTTCTGGGATTCTCGGCGGATTGACCTGCAACGGGCAGTGCTGAAAATGGTGTTTTCACAGCGTCTCCGATATGCGCGAAACGGTGGATTTAGAACCGACGATATGGAGGAATTATCGTTGCCTTTCAAACTCTTACGCGCCCCAAAGGGGCAAAGTTTTGCCAAAAGGTATAGTATGGTGGGCCCGGCAGGACTTGAACCCGCGACCAAACCGTTATGAGCGGTCCGCTCTAACCAACTGAGCTACAGGCCCTTTTCGCATTTGCGCGGCAACGCCACGCCAGCTGGCGCGAACATGCATCGGCCTTGATTGCGCCGCAATGCCCCCATTACGGTTGAGGCAGAAAAAAGGAGGTCTTCTATGCCCGTCCCTGCCATTTTCCACCGGTTTTTGCGCCCTGGCGCGCCGCTCGCTGTGCTGGCAATCCTCGCCGTGCCCACGGCATGTGCTCAGATTGCGCCGCCATCCGCCCTCGCCCAGGAGCCGAGCATGACCATGGTTCACCCCAATTCAATCCAACCTGAAACCACGCTGGCCATAACCGCGACGGGCGAGGTGATGCGCGCGCCCGATATTGCCTTCATCTCCACTGGCGTACAAACCGAGGCAGAAACCGCCTCTGAAGCCATGGCAAAAAACCGCGACGCGATGAACGGCGTGTTTGCGGCCCTGCGCGCGGCCGGCATTGAGGAGCGCCATATTCAGACGTCCAATTTTTCGCTCGGTCCGCGCTATGAGTATGTCGAGACCGAGAATGGGCGGCGAAATCAGCGCATCCTGGCTGGCTATACTGTATCGAACCAGGTGACGGCGAAAGTCACCGACCTTTCGACCATTGGGGCGACGCTGGATGGCCTGGTCGAAGCGGGCGGCAATACATTCAACGGCATCAGTTTCGGCCTTGAGGATGACAGTGAGGCCCGCGACGAGGCGCGCACCCAAGCCATGCAGGAAGCGGTAAAACGTGCGGAACTCTATGCAGACGCGGCCGGCTACGCAGTCGCGCGCATCGTGACGATCAATGAATATGAGCGACAGAGCGGACCGCAGCCGATGATGGCGCGTTCGGAAATGGCCATGGCCGATGCCGCGCCAACGCCGATTTCCGGTGGCGAGGTTGGCTATTCGGTGCAGGTGAATGTCACCTTCGAGCTGACCCAATGAACTGGCGCGGGGGGCTGGCCGGAGCAGGCCTGATCCTGGTGACGGCCTGCGTAAGCACGCCGGCGCCATCGCCCGAGGCCGACATTGCAGCTATTGCGGGCGTGCTGGACGCTCAGGCGGCGGCATGGAATGCCGGCGATATTCCAGGTTTCATGGCGGGATATCATCAAAGCGAGGATCTGCGTTTTGCCTCTGGCGGTACCGTGGTGCGTGGGTGGCAGCCCACGCTGGAGCGTTATCTTGCGCGCTATGACAGTGCCGCGAAAATGGGCAAGCTCGATTTCACGGATCTTGAGATCCTCCCGCTTGGTCCGGATGCGGCGGTGATTCATGGGCGCTGGCATCTGACGCGTGCGAATGATGCGCCCCACGGTCTTTTCACACTGATTGCCCGCCGGATTGAGGGCAAATGGCAGATTGTCAGCGATACAACCACATCAGCGGATTGATCACCCCGCGGCGAGGGTCGTAAAAGGCAGCTTTTCAGTTGCGTGCGAAGGGGACCGCCATGACAGCCGAGGCCGAGGCAAACACACCTAGCCGCACCCCCCTTCGACAGGCTGTGGAGGGCGGATGGTTTCTCAATGTCATCACCGCGCTGATCATCCTCAATGCTGTGATACTGGGCGTTTTGACCTTTGATCTGCCGCCTGAGACCGAGCGCATCCTGCGGCTGGTGGATGAGTCCATCACTTATGTCTTTGCCGCAGAGATCCTCTTGAAGCTCGTCATCTATCGATTGGATTTCTTCAAATCGGGCTGGAACTGGTTCGACTTCATCGTCGTTGGTGTCTCCCTGGCGCCAGGTGGACAGGGGCTCAGCGTGTTGCGGGCGCTGCGTGTATTGCGGGT
>JALEGE010000184.1 GCA_022760335.1 Hyphomonadaceae bacterium | reverse complement strand
GAACGGTGATATGTGTCGATGAAATTCAGCCCGGCAGCACCCACCCGCAGCCGCACTTCGCCAGGCCCGGGCGGCGGCAATTCCAGCGCAGCGCGAGACAGGACTTCCGGGCCACCGGTCTCTTGAAAGCGAATGCAATACGGCTCTGTCATGGTGTCTCCTGCGAATCCGACCAGTTTGACGCGATGACAGCCTTAACAAGCCTTTGCGGAATAGACGAGGCCGGACGCGGCCCATGGGCTGGCCCGGTCTGTGCTGGCGCGGTGATCCTGGCTTCAGGCGCCTTGCCGCAGGGCCTGACAGATTCAAAAAAGTTGAGTGCAGCGCGCCGCACGGCACTCACGCCTGCAATCAAGGCATCCGCCATGGCATGGGGGATCGGCTGGGCCAGTCCGGAGGAAATCGACGCGATGAACATTCGCCAGGCCACGCATCTGGCCATGCGCCGGGCGGTCGAGGCGCTGGCGATCTGCCCAGAGCACGCGCTTGTGGATGGCAATGACCTGCCGGCCGGGCTGCCTTGTCCGGGTGAAACCGTGATCAAGGGCGACCTCACCGAGCCGGCCATTTCCGCCGCCTCGATCCTGGCGAAGACAGCGCGCGACGCCCTGATGGTGGAAATGGAGGCGCGCTATCCCGGCTATGGATTTGCCGCCCACAAGGGCTATGGCACTCCCGCCCACAAGGCCGCACTCACGGAGCTTGGCCCCTGCGCGATCCACCGGATGAGCTTTGCCCCGGTGCGCGCGGCGGCAAAGGCGGCTTGATCGCGCCGCGCCCGCGCGCGAAAAGCACCCATGGCCGATGGATTGCCCCTTTCCGATCCCTTTGCGCAGGCCGCGCGGCGCCTGTTTGCACGCGCCCCTGATTCGGCCGGCTTCCAGCGCCTGCGCCGGCGGCTGGCGCGCGAGGCTCGGTCCATGATCGAGACCTGGGGCATGGACGCGCCCGGCGCGCGCTGGCTCGTCTGCCTGTCGGGCGGCAAGGACAGCCATGCCCTGCTCGCCATCCTGCTCGACCTCAAGGCGCAAGGCTTTCTCAAGGCCGATCTGCTTGCCTGCAATCTGGATCAGGGCCAGCCAGGGTTTCCGAAAGAGACCCTGCCGGCCTGGCTCAGCGAGCTTGGCGTGCCCTTTCGCATCGAAACGCGCGACACCTATTCCATTGTCACCAAGAAAGTGCCCGAAGGCGCCACATATTGCGCCCTCTGCTCGCGCCTGCGACGGGGGCATTTGTATCGCGTGGCCCGCGAGGAGGGCTGCAGCGCGATTGTGCTCGGCCATCACCGCGAGGATGCGCTGGAGACTTTGATGCTGAACTTGGCCCATGGCGGGCGGCTCGCGGCCATGCCGGCGAAGCTCCTGAACGATGCCGGCGATGTCACCGTGCTGCGCCCGCTGATCTCCACTGCCGAGGCCGATCTGGCGCGCTACGCCGCAGCGCTGAACTGCCCAATCATCCCATGCGACCTGTGCGGCAGCCAGGACGGGCTGCAGCGTCAGGTGATGAAAGCCCGGCTGGAGGCCTGGGCGCGCGAGGTGCCCGGCCTGCGCGAGAACATGGCCCGCGCGCTCGCCAATGTGCGCCCCTCGCATTTGCTGGATCCGCGCCTTGCCTCGGACGAGGCCGGGGATGATGGCACGGTGCCCTGATATCAGGAGACAGCCTCTCATCTGCGATTCCCCGTGGCTCGACCACGGGGCCCATCACAGAAAGATGCGGCAGGAACACCCGCCGGGAGATGGGCACCGCGATCAAGTCGCGGTGAATCGGTTTTCAGCCGCTAAACCTGCACGGCATCCGAGGCTCGCCTCTCCTTGGGTGACGCTTGCCGCCCTGCCCGCCAGCGCGTACGCCTCTTTCCGATGACGCAAACGGAAACCTCCAGCGCCTATGGCGCGCTTGCCTCGCCCGAAGCGATCACAGCCGGGCTTGGCGAGGTTGGCTATATCTCCACGCCGGACATTTCCATGGCGGTGTATCTGGCGCAGAATCTGCGCAAGCCGATCCTGATCGAAGGCCCGGCCGGGGTTGGCAAGACCGACCTTGCCCGCTCGCTGGCCGAATGGCTGGATGTGCCGCTGGACCGCCTGCAATGCTATGAAGGCCTCGACGAATCCAAGGCGCTTTACGAGTGGAAATACGGCAAGCAGCTGCTCTACACCCAGATCCTGAAGGATCGCCTCAATGAGGTGCTCGGCGAGGGCGATCTATCCGCGCTCACCGGTAAGCTCGGCGATTTCGAGGACCTGTTTTTCTCCGAGCAATTCCTGGAGCCGCGCCCCTTGCTGCGCGCCATGCAGCAAACGAAAGGCTCGGTACTGCTGATCGACGAGGTCGACAAGGCCGATGAAGCGTTCGAGGCTTTCCTGCTGGAAGTCTTGTCGGACTATCAGGTCACCGTGCCCGAGCTAGGAACAATCTTCGCGCAGGTGCCGCCCATCGTGGTGCTCACTTCCAATGCCGTGCGCGAGCTGGGCGATGCGCTCAAGCGCCGCTGCCTGCATTTGCATATCGGCTTTCCCGATGCCGCGCGCGAGCGGGCGATTGTCGGCGCGCGGGTGCCGGGGATCGAGGCGAGCCTGCTCAAACAGCTCGTCGCTTTCGTGCAGGCCCTGCGCGAGGAGGATCTGCGCAAACAGCCCTCCATCGCCGAGACGGTGGACTGGGCGCGCGCGCTGACGCTCCTGCATGTCGAAGCCCTCGGCGAGGAAACGGTGCGCCAGACACTGAACGTGCTGCTCAAATACGAAAGCGACATCGCCGCGCTGGAAAACAAGGTGGGCAGCCTCGCCCGGGCGGCTGCAAGCGCGCCATGAGCGCGACGCGGACCCTGACCGATTTCATCCGCGCGCTGCGCTCGGCCGAAGTGCAGGTCTCGCCGGCTGAGGCCATCGATGCGGCCGGAGCGATGCGTCTGGTGGGCTATGCCGACCGCACCGCACTGAAATCGGCCCTGCGCCCGGCATTGGCGAAATCTGAAGCCGAGGCCGAAGCCTTCGACCGGCTGTTCGATCTCTATTTCGCGCGGCAGGCCAGCGCGCCGCGCCCGCAGAACAGTGACGCCGATAGGGACCAGACTGCCCCCCCGCAGGACATGCTGGAGCTGGCACAATCGGGCGACGAGGCCGCGATCCAGGCGGCCATGGAGCGGGCGGGACAAGCGTCCGGGGTTCAGGATATCCGCTTTTCCACCCAGACGGCCTATTTTGCTCAGAAAATGCTGAAACAGCTCGGCGTCGAGCAGATGGAAGCCAAGCTCCTGGAAGCCCTGCAGGCGCGCACGCCGGAAGGCGAGGCCGAAGCGGGTGAGATGATCGCCGCGCGCCGCGACATGCTGATGCGCGCGCGGGCCTATGCCGAGGCGCAGTTCGATGTGTTCGGTCAGGGCGCAACCGAGGCGTTCCGTGAAGATGTCCTGACCAGCAAGCCGATCAGTGCGCTGGATCTGGCGGATCTGAAACGCATGCGCGCGCTGGTCGAGAAGGTCGCCAAACGCCTGGCGGTGAAACACTCCCGGCGCCGGCGTAACCGCTCGACGGGACAGCTGGATGTGCGCGCCACGCTGCGCGCCAATGCCGGGCTTGGCGGGGTGCCCTTCCGCCTGCACTGGAAACAGAAAAAGCGCGACAAGGCGAAGATTGTCGTGATCTGCGATGTGTCGAGTTCGGTGGCGCGCTATGTGCGTTTCCTGCTGCTGCTCCTGCACAGTCTCGGCGATGTGATCCCGGAGTTGCGCGCCTTCGCCTTTTCCTCCCGCCTCGGCGAGGTGACCGATGAGCTCGACAGCGACCAGTTCGAAGGGGTGATGGAGCGCATCCTGCGCCAGCACGGCATGGGCTCGACCGATTATGGCCAGGCGCTTTGGGATCTGAAAACCAGCTATCCCGACATCATAGATCGGCGCACCAGCGTCATCATTCTCGGCGACGGCAGATCCAATTATGGCGATCCACGCATGGACCTCTTCAAGGAAATCTGCGCGCGCGCCAAGCGCGTGATCTGGCTCTCGCCCGAACCGGAAAGCATGTGGGGCACCGGCGACAGCGTGCTGCCGCGCTATCGCACCCACGCCCATGCCATGGGACGGATTTCGACGCTAACCGACCTTGAGCGTACACTTGATCGTGTACTGGCCCTTTATGACTAAACTAACCATTGCCCTGCCAGGCTCAGGGCGTTAGCCCCTTCGGGAAAACCCGAAACAGGAGCCCACAATGGCCACACCGGAAGAGAGACTCGCAGAACTCGGCATCGCCCTGCCCGAACCTATGGTCGCGGTCGCAAATTATGTGCCCTTCGTGGTCACCGGTAACTTGCTTTTCGTCTCCGGTCAGATCTCTGTAATGGATGGCGCGCTGATGAAGGGCCGGCTTGGAGAAGACCTGGAACTGTCGGCCGGCCAGCATGCCGCCCGCGCCTGCGCCATCAACCTGATTGCACAATGCAAGGCCGCACTTGGTGAGCTATCGCGCATCAAACGTATCGTGAAACTCGGCGGATTCGTAAATAGCGCGCCGGATTTCACAGATATTCCGCAGGTCATCAATGGCTGCTCGGACTTGATGGTGGATGTGTTCGGCGAGGCTGGTCGCCATGCCCGCTTTGCGGTTGGCGCTCCGGTCTTGCCGCTGGGCGTGGCGGTGGAGGTTGACGGCGTGTTCGAGATCGCCGCGTGATCCTTGGCTGCAAAGCCTTCGCCCATCGCGGGCTGTGGTCACCGGATGGGCCACCGGAAAACTCGATCGCAGCCTTTCGTGCGGCAGCAGAAACAGGCTGCGGGATTGAGCTTGATGTACAGCTGTCGAGCGACAATGTCCCGGTCGTCTTCCACGACCCTGCGCTCGACCGAATGACAGCGGAAAATGGCCCGGTCTGGTTCCGAACCGCCGAGGAGCTTTCCGCTATCAAACTTGCCGGCACGGATGAGACCATCCCGACCCTCACCGCCGTGCTCACTGCCCTGCCCGCCGGCATGCCGGTGCTCATCGAGCTGAAAGCCAGCCCCGGCGAGGCCGCCGACTATCTGCGCGCGCTCGACATGGCGCTTTTCGGCGCAAAGGCCGACCTTGCCGTGATGTCCTTCCTGCACCCGCTGAACCTTGCTGCGCGGCAGGTGATGAGCGCGCGAACGCGCGGTGTGCTGATCACGCCTCCTAACGCGCTCAGCTCCATTGATGTGCCGGAGAAGATCACAGCCTCCAGCCAGGGTTGCGCGCCGGACTATTACGCCGTCTGGCACAGCGAGGCTCAATCCTCCCGTGCCCATCTCGGCCCGGATACGCCGCTTGCCGCCTGGACGGTGGACAGCAAGGAGGCATTGGCGGAAGCAAGTGCGGCAGGCGCATCAATCATTTTTGAACATCTCGATCCAGCCCTCGTCTTGAAGACTGTCTCGCCCTAGATTGGAGGTATGGACGACACGACGCTGCGCCTTTCCATCGCCACCAGCCTTTCGCAGGTTGACCGGGGGGCTTGGGACGCGGTCGCAAATCCGCCGGGCGAGCGCTATGATCCCTTCCTGAGCTGGGACTTCCTGGAAGCTTTGGAATCCTCCGGTGCAGCCACGCCCGAGACCGGCTGGACACCAATGCACCTTGTCGCCCAGCGCCCCGATGGCGGACTGAGTGCGGCCATGCCGCTTTATGCCAAGACCCATTCTTATGGCGAATTTGTCTTCGACCATAGCTGGGCCGATGCCTTTGAACGTGCTGGCGGGGCGTATTATCCGAAGCTGCTTTCGGCGGTGCCGTTTACGCCTGTCACCGGGCGGCGGCGTCTTGTGCCACCTGGCCCGGACAAGGCCCGGCTGGAAGCGGCGCTGGTGGCCGGTGCTGTGCAGATTGCTGAAGAAAATGGTTTTTCCTCGCTGCACGTGAATTTTGTCGGCGAGGCGGAAAGCGCCGCGCTGAGCGAGATCGGCCTATTGGCACGCACGGACCAGCAATTCCATTTCGTCGATGAGAGCTATGGCGATTTTGACGGCTTCCTTGCTGCGCTCTCCTCAGCCAAGCGCAAGAATCTGCGCAAGGAACGCGCGAAGGCGCAAGGCGGGCTCACCTTCCGCCACCTGACCGGCGATGCGATCACCGAGGATGACTGGGATGCCTTCTATGTCTTCTATCTCGACACCGGCGCGCGCAAATGGGGCTCGCCATATCTCACACGCGAAAGCTTTGCCCTGATCGGCGAGCGGATGGCCGACCAGGTGCTGCTCATCATGGCCTATGAGGACGGCCTGCCGATTGCCGGGGCGATGAACATGATCGGGTCCGACACGCTGTATGGCCGCTATTGGGGCTGCAGCGTCCACAAACCCATGCTGCATTTCGAGGTCTGCTATTATCAGGCCATCGACTATGCCCTCGCCCATGGCCTGAAATATGTCGAGGCGGGCGCCCAGGGCGGGCACAAGCTGGCGCGCGGCTACCAGCCGGTGACGACCCGCTCAGCCCATTGGATCGCCCATTCCGGCCTGCGCGGCGCGATCGAGGATTATCTTGAGCGCGAGCGCTACGCGGTCGCTCGCGATCAGGACTATCTCGCCGAGCGCACGCCGTTTAAGAAGGGTCAATGAGCCACGCTGTTGTTCTTGCAACTTATCCGACACTGGAAGAGGCGCTGGTTGTACGAGGCCTGCTTTTGGCGCGCGGCCTTCCGGTTTCAACAGCCAACCGCCAGCATGCCGGTAATGACTGGGGGTCCATCCAGGCGTTCGGCGGTGTGTCCTTGCTGGTTCCGGATATTGCCGCAGCAGACGCCCGTCAGATGATCTCCGACAGCATTGCGGCAGCAGATGATGTGCTCTCAGACATAGGCTTTCAGGCAGAAGAGCCGGCCAGCCAGCAGGGGCTTCGTCTTCGTGCCATGTCCATGCTCGTGATTTTTTTGGCCGAGACTGTAGCCAGCTTAGCGCTGCTCCTTATCCTGATCCTATATCTTTTAATTGTCCGAAATTTCGGATCGCCGGATCCAGCGGGCATGGAATCCACGGTTCAGCTCGAACCGGGCCTGTCAGCCTATGATCCACAATCTATCCCGTTTGATCCAGTTGGGCTTGAACTCGAAACACCGCTGCCCCCGCCTCCACCCCCACAGAGTGGCGATGCTCGGATCTATTGGGATATATACGCTGAACAGGGCCTGGGCGTTAATGATTCGCCTTTCCAGCCGGAAGATGCCGGAACCATTGTGTTCTTCATCATGATGCTATCTCTAACACTGATCGATAGCTGGAAAGTCGGCAGCCCCGACAGAGAACCACCGGAAGCTTATGACCTTCCAGATTTCGACTACTGAGAGGAACACGCCATGGCCCTTCACGGCACCTATGATCCCGAGAATATCTTCGCG
>JALEGE010000183.1 GCA_022760335.1 Hyphomonadaceae bacterium | reverse complement strand
CAGCCGCCTCGATCGCCTTTTGTAAAATCTCTTCATAAATCAGGTCGAAATCCAGCTTCTCACCCGATCGCAGATCGACTTTCTCGCCAAACGGCATTGCCACAAAAACTGTAGGTTTCGGCACGATGTCCCCCCTGTGCCAACTTTAAAACTAAGATCGACTGCGGTCGGCCATCCAAAGCGCGCAAATCTGAAGCTTTGCATCACGAATTACACCCGCGCGCGCCTGCGCGATCAATTCCCCGCGCGGCATGGTCACAACCCGGATATCCTCACCCTCATCCGCCCCTGCAATCGTATCCTGCCCGAGGCCGCTAGCATCGACTTCCCCGTAGAACAACACAATCCTCTCGGTGCTGCCCCCGACCGTCGGATAGACCGTTCCGATCTCATGGAGATTTTGTGGAACCAATCCGGTTTCCTCCTCGCACTCGCGAACAATTGTCGCTTTTGGAGAATCTCCCTGGGCGATCATTCCTGCAACGGTCTCCAGCACCCAGCCGCTGCCCGGCTCGCGAAGATGGGCCGGTAGCCGAAACTGCTCGACCAGTACAACGAGATCAAGGCGCGGATCATGGGCCAGCATGGCCGCGGCATCACCGCGCTCCATCACTTCGCGAGGATAAGGTCCGCACATGCCGCCGCGATAGGCTGAATAGCTGACGGAGTAACGGTCCACCTTGAGAAAACCACCACTTATACGCTCGGGAATCCCGTGCAGTTCGACCTTCTTTTCCATCGCTCAGGCATCCTGTGATTGAGGTGAGCCGGAGACTGACAGCTGAACTTGCAGCGTCAAGCCCGAGCAGATCGTGACAAGCGCTTCGAGCACACTTATAGATCCCGTCCATGGTCGAGTTCCCAATGCCCACAACACTTGCCGTTCCGGTTTTCGTGATCTCCGTCATTCTCGAATGGATTGGCGTGAAGATGGGGTATGTCCGCGGGCGCTACGAGACCGCCGATGCGCTCACCTCCATGGCGATGGGGATTGGCAATGTTGTTGTGAATGCACTCACCGCAACGGCCACGCTATGGCTGATGATGCTGGCCTGGCCTTACCGGATCTTCGAAATGCCGGTGACCTGGTGGAGCTTTATCCTGGTCTTCGTGCTCTATGATCTTGTCTATTACTGGAAACACCGCCTGGCCCATCGCATGCGCTGGTTTTGGGCCGAGCACATCACCCATCATTCCAGTGAGCATTACAATCTCACCACCGCGCTGCGTCAGCCCTGGTTCGGACCGTTCACCATGCTGATTGCCCTCGGCTGGCCAATGGTGATCCTCGGCTTCCATCCGCTCTATATCTTCTTTGCCGGCGGTCTGAACCTGGTTTACCAGTTCTGGATCCATACCGAGATGGTCGCCCGCATGCCGCGCTGGTTTGAAGCGGTGATGAACACGCCGTCCCATCACCGTGTGCACCACGCCACCAATCCACGCTATCTGGACCGCAATTATGCGGGTGTCTTCATCATCTGGGACAAGCTGTTCGGCACATTCGAAGCCGAACGGGATGATGAGCCCTGCGTCTATGGCATTGTGAAACCACTAGAAAGCTACAACCCTGTTGTTGTTGCCTATCACGGCATGGCTGGCCTCTTCCTGGATTGCTGGCGCGATGGCTTCCGCCCACTCACCTGGGTGAAGCGCTTTATCAATCCACCGGGCTGGTCTCCCGATGGAGAGCACCAGCGCAGCGAGGATTTGCGCGCGGCCTGGGAAGCCGAGCACGCAAACTCTATTCATCCTCCGAAAACTGCGCCCGCACCCGCCGAATAACCTCCGGCACGGCATAGCGCTCTGCATCTGCGCCTTCCTGCGGGACATGCGCGAACGCCATTTCGACATCCTTGACACGCAGCTCCCATCCGGCCCGCGAGGCTGCATGCGTTGCGATGATGAAGTCACCACGCGTCATGCCATCCAGCGCGGCCCTGGCCACAACATCAGGATCCAACCCCTCTGCCATTATCGCCTGCGTGAACGCGCGCGCCCTCTTGCTGGCATCCGGAGCGTCGCCAAAGGCTGTCTTGGTAATGCCTGGGCAGAGAACAGAGATGGAAACCGAGGCGGGCAGTTCATGCCGCATCACATCTGCAAGGCCCAGGATGGCATGCTTGCTGGCAGTATACATACCCGCCCCAACATGCTGGAAACCAAGAGAATGCTCTGATGCAGTCACACAGAGCCGTCCGGGCCGGTCAGCCTTCACCATACGTGCCGCAAAGGCTTTCAACGTCTGCCAGGCGCCGATCAGATTGACATTCAGGCAAGCCCTGAGCTGATCCGGGGTTGCTTCCAGCAAGCTGCCCGGCGCGCCGATGCCGGCATTGGCATAGACCCAGTCCACCCCACTGCACGCCGTCCAGATCTGGCCAGCCGCAAGTTCCACCGCCCGGCTGTCACTGACATCAAGCACCCAGGGCTCAATCCCGTCATCGACCAGCATATCCAGCGCATCCGCCGAAAGATCGGCAGCGATGACCCGGTCACCCTTGGCCGCATGCATCTGCGCAATCGCACGGCCAATGCCACTGGCCGCGCCGGTTACAAACACCGTCTTACCCATCCACCACTCCCCAGCAGCGGTCTGTAGTGTACGCGACACGCCGCATACGGGATAGGGAGAATCCCCGATAGCCAGACCAGCGCAGGCTTGCCATGCATGTGAAAAAGCGCGCTGTTGCAGAAGTTGCGCAAATATCATGCAGTCTGGGAGGGCTGAATGTCTGATGTTTCCGAGGAAACCCCGTCTGGACACGGCGAGCCACCAGCCACGCCGGAGCCATTCAAACTGCCGGATGTTGCCAGGATCGGGCTTGGCGCGCCTTTTCAGTGGCTGGCGGGTGGTTGGGCGGATTTCCAGCGTGCGCCCCTGCCCTGCCTGATCTACGGCATCATCCTGGCAGCGATCAGCGCGATGATTGCCTGGGGCCTGGTTTTCAGCGGGCAGTTTGCCTGGGTCTTTGTCCTCGCCGGCGGGTTCCTGATCATCGGCCCAATGCTGGCCATGGGCCTCTATGAAGCTGGCCGCCAGCTGGAAGCCGGCGACAGTCCGGGCTTCGCAGATATGGCTCTGGTGAAAGGCGCCTTTCGATTGGACCTGGCCTATCTCGGCGTCGCCCTGTTCCTGATCTACCTCTTGTGGACGCGTATCGCGCAGATCGTATATGCCCTGTCGACCAACACGCTGCACCGCACGCCCATGGATTTTCTGGCCTTCATGTTCACAACACCTGAAGGCCTCACCATGGCGGCAACAGGAACCGTGATCGGCGCAATGATTGCCTTCCTGGCCTATATGCTGGTCGTGATTTCCGCGCCCATGCTGCTCGACCAGCGCCAGGATGTGTTCATCGCGACCATCACCTCGATCCGCGCCGTGACAACCAATATCGTGCCTATGGCGCTCTGGGCAGTGATCATCGCCCTGCTGACCGCCATCGGCATCGCCACCGCCTTCTTTGGACTGATCATTGTATTTCCAGTGATCGGCCTGGCCAGCTGGCGGGCCTATCGCGCTCTGTTGCCGGGGCATGCCGGCGCATAGACCAAAACCTTGACGCCCTGACAGGATCAAGACTGGACGGCGGCGTGTGCCGGCCCCAAAACCCTCCTCATGACGATCAAATTGAAACCTCTCTCTGGACAGGATCTGCAAATCGCGCTGCCCGCCCTGGCACGCCTGCGGATCGAGATCTTCGCGGCCTATCCTTATCTCTATGCCGGCACCGAGGCCTATGAGCAGACCTATCTGCAAACCTATGGCGAGGCGAAAGATGCCTTCATCATCGCGGCAGAGACCGAGCATGGCGAAATTGTCGGCTGCGCCACCGGATCGGCACTGACCGACCATCATGATGACTTTGTCGACCCGCTGACAGAGGCGGGCCATGACCCGCGCAATGTCTTCTATTTCGGTGAGAGCGTCTTGCTACCCAGCGCGCGCGGCCAGGGGCTTGGCCATGCTTTTTTCGATGCGCGTGAGGCCCATGCGCGGGCATGTGGGTACGCTGAGGCTTGCTTCTGCGCAGTTGCCCGCCCTGCCAACCATCCACAGCGCCCGGCTGGCTATACCCCTCTGGATGCTTTCTGGGGCCGGCGCGGCTATCGTAAGCTGGCCGGCATAAGCGCGGTGTTCGATTGGCCCGAAGTGCCAAACGGCCCGGATCTGCCGCATGAAATGAACTACTGGATCCGAAGCCTTTAGAGGCAGGCTGACCCTGCGTTGCCGCTGGACGCCGCGGGCCCGATGAATACACTTCGTGTCAAATGGCAGCGGTCCACACAGAGACCTCGCCCGATCGGGAGGAAACCAAATGCATCCATGCCACCACGCCAGGGCCACTCCCGACAAGCCTGCCTATACAATGGTCGGCTCCGGCGAAGTGGTGACCTTTGCCCAATTGGAAGCACGCTCGAATCAAACCGCTCACGCCCTGCGCGAAGCCGGCTGTCAGCCCAGCGACACGATTGCGTTGTTTGCTGAAAACTCCGCACGCTATTTTGAGATCTGCTGGGCCGCACAGCGCTCCGGACTGTACTTCGTTTGCATCTCGTCGCGTCTGACAGGACCAGAAGTGGCTTATATCCTCAGTGATAGCGGCGCGAAGCTTGTGATCGCCAGTGCCAAGCTCGGAGAGCATGCACGTGACGGAGCCGATGAAGCCAATGTACACACCCGCTGGAGTATTGATGGCGACATTCCCGGCTTCGAGCCTTTGGAAACCGTTCGCGCGATCTATCCACAAACGCCGATCGCTGATGAGATGGCCGGCACGGATATGCTTTATAGCTCCGGGACGACGGGAAGGCCGAAAGGGCTTCGTCCGCCCTTTGAACCGGGAGCACCAATCGATCCGGACACTGTTCTGATCCAGATTGCGCGTGCGATTGCCGGCGCGACGGAAGATAGTCGCTATCTCTCCCCTGCACCACTTTACCATGCCGCGCCTCTGCGATGGTCGATGACCATGACGCGCCTCGGCGCCAGCCTCTATCTGATGGAGAAATTCGACCCGGAGAACTTCCTGCAGGCTTTGGAGACATACCAGATCACACACACTCAGCTGGTGCCGACCATGTTCGTGCGAATGCTCAAACTGCCCGATGAGGTGCGCCTGAAATATGATGTCTCCAGTCTGGAATTCGCAATCCATGCTGCCGCCCCCTGCCCAATTCCGATCAAGGAGCAGATGATCGACTGGTGGGGCCCGATAATCGACGAGTATTATGCCGGCTCTGAAGGCAATGGCATGACATGGATCAAGAGCCCGGAATGGCTCGAAAAGAAGGGCAGTGTCGGGCGCGCGATCTGGGGCGAGCTGCATATCTGCGGGGAAGATGGAACAGAGCTTGGCCCCGATGAGGAAGGTCAGGTTTACTTTGGCGGCACGCCTCCTCCGACCTATCACAATGCCGAGGAGAAAACGAAAAATGCCCGCCATCCCGACCATGATGATTGGTCATCCCTGGGCGATGTTGGCCGCGTGGACGCCGATGGTTATCTCTTCCTAACCGACCGCAAGGCTTTCATGATCATTTCCGGCGGTGTGAATATCTATCCCCAGGAAACCGAAAATGTTCTGATTACCCATCCCAAGGTCGCCGACTGCGCCGTGATCGGTGTTCCAGACCCGGATTTTGGCGAGGCGGTGAAAGCCGTGGTTCAACCAGCCGAAGGTGTGGAAGGCAATGAAGCTTTGGCCGAAGAACTGATGGCGTTCTGCCGCGCCAATCTCTCGAAACTCAAATGCCCGAAAAGCCTGGATTTTGACCCCGCCCTTCCGCGCCATGCCACTGGAAAACTGTACAAGCGCCTGATCCGCGATCGCTACTGGGGCAAGAAGGAAAGCCGGATTGTCTGAGCCGGGATACAAAGCTCCGCTGCGGCATGTCTTGGCAAATCGCCTTCAGCGGGCAACAAACACCCAACCACATTTTCAGGAGGACCCCATGGCAGAGCCCCGTACAATCGAGTTTGCAGATCTGGAACAATTGGAAGGCACGGAGGTCGGCGTTTCCGACTGGCATGTCATTGACCAGGACCGTGTAAACATGTTCGCCGAGGCCACGGGCGACCATCAATGGATCCATGTCGATGTCGAACGGGCTACCAAGGCCCTTGGCAGTCCGATCGCACACGGCTACCTCACCCTCTCGCTTTTGCCCATGCTGGGCGGTGAGGTCTTGAAGGTGCAAGGCACGACACGCGGCATCAACTACGGCTCGGACAAGGTTCGCTTCACGAACATGGTCCCTGTCGGCTCGAAAGTACGCCTCAGACAGAAGTGCCTGTCGGTGAAGGAAAAATCAGGTGGCAAGCAAATGATCATGGAAGCCACCGTGGAAATCGAAGGCCAGGACCGCCCCGCTCTGGTCGCTGAGTCGATTTCGGTGCTGTACGCCTGATCTATCTTCCACATCGCCTGTTGCCTTGTGCTGGCCATATTGACGGGCCAAATAGCCCATGCGCGTGGGACGCATGGGAAAACTGAGGAGACAGAGTGTCATGGCATTGAAGCAGCTTGCCGTCTGGGGTGCAGCATTTGCATTCATGGTGTCGCCGGCCCAGGGCCAGGAAGGCGCGGGACCAGTTACTGCCGAGGCCATTGATTGGGGCGATGATGCCAGTGATTGGGCCAATGATCAGGAATGCGACGACCCACGCTTTGAAGGCGAAGGCATGGCAAGTGTGACAGAAGCTGCGGATCGGTTTCACGACGCCACAGACTGCCGCACCCTGTTCGAGGCTGGCGAGATCACGCTGATCAGTACCGATGTTGCCCAGCGCCCTCCGCTGCAGATTGACGGCATCCAGTTTGGCAATGACACCAGTGAATGGGCTCAGGATGGCGAGTGTGATGACCCGCGCTTTTCTGGCGCGGGCATGGCTGGCGGGACGCTGGATACGAACAATGCTTATGCAGATCGCACAGATTGCCTCGGCCTGTGGCAAGCCGGCAGCCTGACCTATGATCCGGCCTGGCGCGCGACCGCCCCTATCCTGCCCAGCGCGGGTGAGATCGATCAGCTGGACTTCGGCGGAGACACTTCCGAGTGGGCCCAGGATGGCGAATGCGATGATCCACGCTTTGAGGGCATCGGCATGGCCGCCAGTCCTGTGATGGAGGATCTGAAAGCAGATGCGAGCGATTGCCGGTACATGTTCATGACCGGCCATGTCACCCTGCGCCAGAAGCCTTGAGACGCGGACAGGGCCTTGCCTCGCGCTGGCGCCGCGCCATCTGATGGAAATCAGATCTGTCAGCATTGGAGCAGACCATGACCACGCGCGAAAAGATCACCCGAACAGACCGTGAGTGGCGCGATCTGCTGACGGAAGAGGAATTTCGTGTCGGCGTGAGGGAAGGCACCGAGCGCGCCTTCTCGCCGGGCAATCACAATGATGAAAAACGCTCAGGCCTCTATCACTGCAAGGGCTGCGGCACACCGGTCTGGTCCTCAGAGCACAAATTCGACTCAGGCACAGGCTGGCCCAGCTTCTTCCAACCGGCCCAGGATGGCGTGATCGACACAAAGACCGATTTCAAACTGATCCTGCCGCGCACCGAATGCCATTGTGCCATTTGCGGTCTGCACCATGGTCATGTTTTCAAGGATGGCCCAGCCCCCACTGGCCAGCGCTGGTGCATCAATGGCGTGGTCCTGGAGTTTCGCCCAGAGAGCGACAACTAGGCCCATTCATCGCGCACTGACTGGACAAATCCATTTTCCACGTGTCCCCTTTGGCAAAACGCCCAGGAGACATGTCCCATGCGCCTTGCCGCACTGTTTGCCAGCGCCCTTGCAACTACCCTCGCCACTGGATGCACAATGACACCAAGTGAACCTGCCAGTCTCGCCGCGCCCGCTCATGGCCTGCCCGCCGGCCCCGTGGCCAAGCGTGTGCCGGAAACCATCGAGCAGGTGGGGCGCACACGCACCGATCCCTATCACTGGATGAAGGATGAAAACTGGCAGGAAGTGATGGCCGATCCATCAGTCCTGCGCGGCGATATCCGTGAATATCTCGAAGCCGAGAATGCCTATACCAAAACATATCTCGAAGAGCCGACAACGGCCCTGCGCGAGGAACTGTTTGCGGAAATGCGCGGGCGCATCAAGGAAGATGACAGCTCCCTGCCGAATGTGGACGGACCGTACGCCTATCTCACGCGGTACCGCGAAGGCGGCGAGTACCCGATCTATGCGCGCAAGGCGGCTGAAGATGTCTATAACACCGACGCGCCGGACAAGATCCTGCTGGATGGCGATGCCATGGGCCAGGGTGAGGCCTATTTCAGCTTCGGCGATGTCGAGCATTCCCCGAACCACCGCTATATCGCCTATGCCGTCGATACGCAGGGATCGGAGTACTATGATGTCCGGATCCTGGACACCACGACCGGCGAGAACCTGCCGGATTTGATCCCGCGCACCTATGGCTCGATCGAATGGAGCGCGGACAGCAAGACGCTTTACTGGGTCGAGCGCGACGAGAATGGCCGTCCGTCCGCCGTGTTCGCTCATGAGCTGGGCACCGAAGGCTCCACCGAGATCTATCGCGAGGCCGACCCGGGATACTTCCCCGGCATCGGCTCCAGCCAGTCTGGCGAATACATGTTCATCTCGACCGGCGATCACACCACATCGGAATGGTATTTCTTCCCTTCCTATGCAGGAACACGGGCTCAACCCGTGGTCATCGCGCCGCGCGAGGACGGCGTGGAGTACAGTGTTGAGCACTGGAATGATGCGTTCGTCATTTCAACCAATGCCGGTGGCGCGGTGGATTTCAAGCTGATGACCGCGCCGATCGCGGCACCCGGTAAGTCCAACTGGAGCGAACTGGTGCCGCATGAGCCGGGCACGCTGATCCTCGGCATGGACGCGCTGAAAGACCATCTCATTCGCCTGGAGCGCAAGAACGGCCTGCCGCGCATCGTCGTGCGTGAACGTGAGAGCGGCGAGGAACACGAGATCGCCTTCGACGAAGCGGCCTATGATCTGGGCATGTCGACCGGATATGAGTTCGAGACCACCCAAATCCGGTTTGACTATGCCAGCCCGTCCACGCCTGACCAGGTCTATGATTATGACCTCGTCACCCGCGAGCGGACCCTGCGCAAGACACGCGAAGTGCCATCAGGCCATGAGACCAGCGACTATGTTGTCGAGCGTTTGATGGCGCCGGCCTGGGATGGTGAGACTGTGCCGGTCACTCTTCTGCGCCACAAGGATACGCCTGTGGATGGCACCGCGCCACTTCTGCTTTATGGGTATGGCTCTTATGGTATCACCTATCCGGCCGACTTCCGCACCTCGCGGCTCTCACTGGTCGACCGCGGCTTCATCTATGCGATCGTCCATCCGCGCGGCTCAATGGCCAAGGGGTATCAATGGTATCTCGACGGCAAGCTGGCGCTGAAGGAGAACACCTTCAAAGACTATATCTCTGCCGGACGCTATCTGGTGGAAAACGGTTATGGCTCTGAAGGCCGCGTGGTCGGCCTTGGTGGCTCGGCCGGTGGTCTGCTGATGGGCGCGGCCGCGAACATGGACCCTGAGCTGTTCGCCGGCATCATAGCCGCTGTGCCCTTTGTCGATGTCATCAACACAATGAGCGATGAGAGCCTGCCGCTGACCCCGCCGGAATGGCCCGAATGGGGCAATCCGATCACCTCTGCGGAAGACTATGACACCATCATGGCCTACAGCCCGTATGACAATGTCGCCGACCTGCCTTATCCGCAAATGCTGATCACAGGGGGCCTCTCAGACCCGCGCGTGACCTATTGGGAACCGTCAAAATGGGCCGCGGCCCTGCGCCATGAAGCACCGAATGCTGGGCCCTATTTCTTGCGCATCAACATGGAGGCTGGCCATGGCGGCGCGTCTGGCCGGTTCGAGGGCTTGAAGGAAACCGCGATCGAGTATGCCTTTGCACTGCGGGCTGTTGGGTTGGCGGAGTAAAAACCGTGTCGAAAGGCGCTGGAACCTAAAGTGGCTTCAGCGTCTTTCCGTCCAGGCCGCCCATGCGGCAAACCTCCATCCATTCGGCCTTGCGCACGGGCTGAACGGATAGACGCATTGAGGTCACCAGGCTCATTTCCGCGAGTTTGGGATTGGCCTTTACCGCCTTCAGCGTCACCGCCTCGGGCATGTCGCAGAGGGCCTTCACATCGACACAGTCCCAGCGCTCAT
>JALEGE010000182.1 GCA_022760335.1 Hyphomonadaceae bacterium | reverse complement strand
CGCGAAGAGCGCGTTGCAAGAAGAAAACCCTGACAGGCAATTTCCTTCACCCCTCCCGAAATCACGTTCCCAACTCGGATTCGGGTCCACCCTATGGAGACACGTCCATGAAATACACCTTGATGACCGCGTTTGCCGCTCTCGCCCTGGCTGCCTGCAGCAGCGAGGCTCCGGAGCCAGCCGAAGAAACAACCATCGTGGAAGAAGCAGAAGCCCTCGCCGAGGATACCGGAGACGCGCTGGAAGAGGCCGCTGACGAAGCCGGTGAAACCATGGATGAAGCCATGGACGAAGGCGAAGCCATGATGGAAGATGCCGGAGAAGCCCTCGACGATGCGATGGGCGAAGGCGAAGCTATGATGGAAGATGCCGGTGACGCGCTCGAAGATGCCATGGGCGATGGTGAGAGCGCCATGGAAGACGCCGGCGAAGAGCTTGAAGAAGCCGTCGAAGACGCCGAAGACACCATGGAAGAAGCCACGACGCCTGAAAACCAGTAAGTCTTAGGCGCCAAGAATATGGAAAGGCCGACCGCCCAATCGCGGCCGGCCTTTTTTGTTCCGCATGGTACCTTCAGAAAATCGCATATCCGCCATCGATGACCAGCGTATCACCTGAGTGATAGGCGGATGCATCCGAGGCGAGATAAACTGCGATTCCACCAAAATCTTTTGGCTCGCCCCAACGCCTTGCCGGCACCCGGGATATGACCTTGGATTGGAAGACATCCGACCCTTGGGCCGCATCCGTCATATCTGTCGCGATCCAGCCTGGAAGTATGGCATTGGCACGCAATCCATGGCGGGCATGCTCCACAGCAATGCCTTTCAGCATGGAAATCAGTCCGCCCTTGGTCGCAGCATAAGCCTGATTGCGCGCCGCGCCCTCTATCGCCGCAATTGACGCCACACCGACCAGAGAGCCACCAGGGTCGCCAGTTTGTGCACGCTCAACCATATATTTGACAGCTTCTCGAAATGTCCAGAACGCACCATCGAGATTGACAGACATGTTCTTGTGCCAGGTTTCAGTATCGAGGTCGGGGAATGGTTTGCCGCCAAATCCGACGCCCGCATTTGCAAAACAGCTATCGATACGCCGAAAATGACGTCTCACCTCTGCCATGGCATCCACCACGCTGGCTTCATCGGCCACATCCACGCTCCAGGCCTTCACATCTCCGGAGCCGAGCTTGCTCAACAATTCGACAGCCTGCGCATTGGCATCTTGGTTGCGCCCCCAGATCGCCAGATGGGCGTTCGAGGCGGCCAGCGCCGTGGCCATGCCAAGCCCAATGCCACGGTTTCCCCCCGTCACCAGGGCCACTTTCCCGCTTAAGTCAAAAGGCGCATATGTCATGAATTTTCCTCCCGTTTTCTTCTACTGCAAGTGTATTCTTCTGCCCTTGGGGTAAGGCAAGGGAGCAGGACAATTTGATCACGCGTTGAAGGCTGCTATTAAGTTTGCAGTGCAACATGGGCGTAGCAGACGCCGCTTTGAGTGGACAGAATGGCCAAGACAAAACCCATCAGTCTGGCGCTTCAAGGCGGCGGAGCCCATGGTGCGTTCACCTGGGGCGTGCTGGACCGCCTCCTGGAGTGCGGCCTTCTGGATGTGCGCGCAATCACGGCCACATCAGCTGGCGCGATGAACGCACTGGCGCTGACCTCGGGCATGGCTGAAAATGGCCCGGATGGCGCGCGCGCGGCTCTAGAGTTTCTCTGGAAGGAAATCTCTCGCCGCTCGGCCGCACTGGCCGTGGCAGCGCCGCCCTCCGGAATGGAGGCGATGAACCCCTTCACCGCATGGACGCCATTTAACTTCGCCACCGCGCTTTCGAGCTTTGTCAGCCCCTATGACCTCAATCCGTTCGACTTCAATCCTCTGCGGGATGCGATTGAGCGCGCGATTGATTTCGAAGCCGTCGCGGAAAGTCCGATCGAGTTACACATCGCCGCCACCAATGTGGAGACCGGCCGGCTGCGCGTTTTTACCGGCGAAGAGATCACGATCGAGGCCGCCCTCGCCTCAGCCTGTCTGCCACAGACCTTCAAGGCCGTGGAAATCGACGGCGTGCCCTATTGGGATGGCGGCTATATGGGCAATCCGGCCCTCTTCCCGCTGATCTATGGCAAGGCGCCAGGCGACTTCCTTCTGGTCCTGCTCAATCCGCTCACACGCGAAGGCACGCCCAAGACCGCCGGCGCGATCCAGGACCGGCTGAACGAGATCAGCTTCAATTCCGCCCTGATCGGTGAATTGCGGGCCATCGCCTTTGTTCGGCGCATGCTGGATGAAAACTGGCTCGCCGACCGCAAGCGCAAATCCTATCGCCGCATCAATCTGCACGCCATCCAGGGCGGAGATGCGCTACGCGAGCTTTCCCTGGACAGCAAATACGACACGCGCTGGGGCTTCCTGAAACAGCTCCGCGACACGGGCCGCAGCTTTGCAGATACCTGGCTGGAGACCTGTTATGACAAGGTCGGCAAGGACAATTCCATCGATGTGCGTGGGGATTTCCTGCACCTTTAGAAAGCGGCATATCTCTCAAAAGAGAAACCCCTCATGGCCACGCCAGGAGGGGTTTGCACATCGTATAAGTCGAGCAGGCTCTAGACGAGGCCTTCGCGCTGGGCGCGCTTGCGCGCCAGTTTGCGGGCGCGGCGCACGGCTTCAGCGCGCTGACGCGCTTTCTTTTCCGAAGGCTTTTCGAAATGGGTGCGCGATTTCATTTCCCGGAAGAGCCCTTCGCGCTGCATCTTCTTTTTCAGCGCGCGCAGGGCTTGTTCGACATTGTTGTCGCGGACGATGATCTGTACGATGGTTCAATCTCCATTCGGACCCGGCCTTGTACAGGCGCGGGGATATTCAGGTTGAGTGATGCGTCGGCAGTGCAAACGGCGCCTATACCACGGGCTTTGTCTGATGACTACACCAGAAGATGCACCCGATTCAACGCCTTCCGCTGAGCTTCGCCAAGCTTGGCTGAAGGCGCTCCTGCCGCTGGTGCCAAGCCAGGGTTGGAGCGAGATGGCCGCGCGCCAGGCCGCCATTGAATCCGGGCTCAGCGCTGGAGAGCAGGCCCTCGCTGCTCCAGGGGGCGTGATGGAGTTGATGGACGCCTTTTTCGACGCCGCCGAAACACACGCACGCACCACGCTTGCCGAGACCGCGCTGGACGAGATGCGCGTGCATGAACGCGTTGCCTTCGGTGTACGCGCCTGGCTTGATGTTCTGGCGCCCCATCGCCATGCCGTGGAACGGGCCAGTGGCCGCGCCTTCTGGCCGACACGTACGGGGGATGCAGCCCAGCGTTGCTGGAGCGTTGCCGACATGGTCTGGGATGCCATCGGCGACACCTCGCAGGATTACAATTTCTATTCCAAGCGCGCGCTGTTGGCGGCCGTCATCCCGGCCATAGTGCTTTATTGGCAGGGCAATCCCGAAGACGAAGCGCTGGACGCTTTCATCGCCCGGCGCCTGAAATCGGCCATGATGATCGGACGTAGCGGAGGCCGATTCCTGAAGCCATTTCTCGATGCGTTCGGATCGCGCGCCGCGCCTAAAGAGGCCTGATCCGGACCAGATGCCCCATTTTCCGACCCGGACGGATTTCGCGCTTGCCATAAAGCGTGAGAGATCCACGCGAAAGCAGATCTGCCACCGGCGCACCAGCCGCCTCACCGATCAGGTTCTCCATCTCGGCATTATACAGAAGCGCAGTCTCACCCAGCGGCCAACCGGCCACAGCGCGAATATGGTTCTCGAACTGGCCCGTTGCACAAGCCTCCGGTGTCCAATGCCCAGAATTATGGACGCGCGGGGCGAACTCATTGGCTAGCAGGCGACCATCCTGCATGACAAAAAATTCCAACGCCAATACGCCAATATAATCGAGCTGTTCGGCCAATCGTACGGCCAGAGCCTGGGCCCTCTGCTCAGTTTCTACCGAGATCGGCGCTGGCACCATAGACCGGCGCAGGATGCCGCCTTCATGCAGGTTCTGCGAGGGCGGGTAGACTGCCACGCCACCATCCGTGCCACGCGCGACAATGGCCGAGGTCTCCAGCGCAAAATCGACAAAACCTTCCAGGACGCACGCCCGTTCGCCAATCTCACGCCAGGCGGCGGCAAGGTCACTGCCCGCCGACAAACGCACCTGCCCCTTGCCATCATACCCCTCGCGGCGGGTCTTCAAGATCGCATCCGGGCCGAGCGCGGCATGCGCCGCTTCAAGATCGGCCAAACTGTCCACAAGCCGCCATGGCGCGCAGAGAATGCCCGCCTCTTCCAGGAAACGCTTTTCCATCGCCCGGTCCTGCGCCACCGACAAGGCATTCGGACCGGGATGGAAAGGCGTGCCCGCCGCGATTACGGCTTCCGCCGCGCTGACGGGAACATTTTCGAACTCCACCGTGACCGTGTCACAGGTCTCTGCAAAAGCTTTCAGCGCGGCCACATCCTCATACCCCGCCGCAAAATGCCGGCCCGTGACCTGCGCGGCCGGGCTGTGCTCGCCGCCAGGGCCAAAACTAACCGTGCGAAAGCCCAACCGGGCTGCTGCACTTGCCAGCATACGGCCAAGCTGACCATCACCGAGAATGCCGATCGTGGCACCGCATGGCAGGCTCATTCGGTCTCCACATCCTCGGCCACACGAGCGCTTTGCGCGGCGCGATAGGCCTCAAGCTGTTCAGCCACTGTCTCATCCTGCAGGGCAATGATGGACGCAGCCATCAAGCCGGCATTCACCGCACCAGAAGCGCCTATGGCGAGCGTGCCGACAGGCACACCTTTTGGCATCTGAACAATCGAGAGCAGGCTATCCATGCCTGACAAGGCCTTGGATTCCACTGGAACGCCCAACACCGGCAGGCGCGTCATGGATGCGGTCATGCCTGGCAGATGCGCCGCTCCGCCTGCCCCGGCGATGATCACCTGAAGGCCACGCCCAGCCGCATCGCTGGCATACTCCACAAGCCGCGCCGGCGTTCGGTGGGCCGAGACGATCTTCGCCTCATGGGTCACGCCCAGCTGTGTGAGGATCTCGCAGGCGGCCGACATGGTCGGCCAGTCGGACTGACTGCCCATGATCACGCCAACCTTGGGCGCGGGATCTGAGGGGTATTTCGACATGGAATTTCGCGTCCCTGAACGCAGGAAAGCGCCGGAGCATAGGCACAGAGCTTCGCCGGTCAAGCGGGGTTCGCGCTGCGCCCTGCACAGATTCCGGGCAAGTACCACTTATCGTTGCGTCGAAATCTGCCGATCGGGCGAGTCAAGACGGGAATTGCCTGAATCTTCCCTTGCGCTCGCGTGACTCAGGCTGGGCTGGTGTGGTTATCTTGCAACAGCGGGGTTGCCCGCCAACAAGAAGGAGCTTGAATATGTCACTGCAAGGTCGGATTGAAGAACTCTCCCATCGTCATCGCCAGCTCGACGAAACCATTCAAACCGAACAAAAACGCCCTGCGACCGACACGTTGAAGCTGAAAGACCTGAAGCGACAGAAACTCCGAATTAAGGAAGAACTGCAACATTTGCAGGAACATTAGCCGCTTCAGACCATACCGCTCCGATAGGTGCTGGTCGGTCTGAACCAGCCGCACCATATCGGAGCTCTTACATGGATGCCCACCATAAACCTGGCTCCCAACTCCAGCAGGAGCAGGGCTGAACCATGGATCACCCCACCACCGTCGTCGCCGGCCTCGGACTTGAAGTTGGCGTGGCCGTTGCCCGGCGTTTCTTCGATTCCGGGCACAATGTGGTTGTGGGCGATGGCGATGAGCGCCGCATCCGTAGCGCACGCGAAGATCTGCCGGAAAAGATCGAAGTTCTGAATGAACCGATCGCCCAGTTTACCGGCATGCACAATTGCTTTGCCCGGGCAGAAAACAAGTTTGGGCGCCTGGACCATCTGGTTCTGATCCCGCAAATTTTGGCAAAGGATAGCTTGGACGAACTCGATCTTGACCAGTTCGCACGCGATGTTTCCACGAATCTGCGCAGCCTGGTGATGGCGATCAGGGGTTTCGCCCAACGCGTTGCAAACCTTGAGGAAGATGTCGAAGCGCGCGCCGAACAGCGCCACCAGCGTGGTTCGGTAACCGTAATCCTGTCGCTTGCCGCGCGTATGTCTCAACCCGGACAGTACACTGCCACCATTTTGCAGGGGGCGGCTGAAACCATCGTCCGCGCCAGCGCTCTGGAATTGGCGAGTTCGAATGTCCGCGTGAATGCCATCGCCGCCTTGCGCCCGCGCGCGGAAAAGCGTGAAGGCTCCGTACTGGGCCTGCGCACACCGATGAAACGCACTGCCAGTGCCGACGAGATCGCTGCCGCAACTCTTTTCCTGGCCGAGGACAAAGCCGCGATCATCACGGGTGAAACCCTGGTGATGGATGGCGGACGCGGGTTGCTCTCTGGCCTGATGAAGAGCTGATTCTATCCCCGCCGCGCGCGGAAAAACGCCTTCAGCATCTCACTTGCAGCCTCCTCATTCTCAACATCCTGTTCCACCTCAGGCCGCCAATGGCAGGTCGGCTGCTCGAAAAAGCGCGGGCCATGGACAACGGCGCCGCCCTTAGGGTCCTGAGCAGCGAAGACAACACGCCCGATCCGCGCCAAGCTGATTGCGCCGGCACACATGGCGCACGGTTCGAGCGTCACATAAAGATGCAGGCCGGTGAGACGATAATTGCCGCGCTTTTGTGCCGCCGCGCGCAGGGCAAGGGTTTCCGCATGGGCTGTGGGGTCATGGCCCGCAATCGGTGCATTGGCGCCCTCGCCCACAATCTCGCCCGTCGCCGGATCGACGATCACCGCGCCCACAGGCACTTCGCCGGACGCGCCGGCCTCTCGGGCAAGCTCGAGCGCGCGCTGCATGGGAGAAGTGGATGCGGACATGTTTTTCCTTTCGCCCTGGACGATGTTACAGGCAAGCCCCATGAGAATCGTAACCGGTAAACACAAGGGGCGGCCGATCACGGCGCCGAAAGGTCAGGGCACTCGGCCAACCAGTGACCGGGCGCGCGAAAGCCTCTTCAATGTGCTGGCTCATGCCGAATGGGCGCCAGCACTGGACGGCGCACGGGTGATCGACCTCTTTGCCGGCTCCGGCGCGTTGGGGTTGGAAGCAATCTCGCGCGGGGCGGCCTTCTGCCTGTTCGTCGAGACCGACCATGCTGCGCGCGGGGCGATCCGTTCCAATATCGAATCGCTGGGGCTCTATGGCATCACGCGGCTGCACCGGCGCTCGGCCACAGATCTTGGCGAGAAACCGGCGGGGGTGGGCGCACCCTTCACGCTTGCCTTTCTCGACCCGCCCTATGGCAGGGATCTGGTGGCCCTGGCGCTGGCGACGCTGCTGGCCGGCCACTGGCTCGCCGAGGGCGCCGTCGCCGTGGTGGAGACTGCAGCCGATGAGGGCTTCGTGCCCGGCCCGGACTGGGAGGAGGTCGACCGCCGCCAGTCCGGCGCCGCCGAGATCATCTGTCTGAGACGGGTTTAAAGCCCTTCCTCTTAAAATGCGTCCGCTTGGACGCTTGGATTTTTCGTCAGGGCTAGGCGCGCAAGGTTCGGCGATCCAGCCATCGTCGGAGCTTGTGCAACGACGCCATGGCGGAAAAGACGAGTGGCCGACCAAGGTATGCGCTTGGTTCGCCTCATGAAATCATGCACTTGCTGAGATGGTGCGCGCGGCGTCCTGCCCGCCCAAGCGGCGTCGCCACCCTCGCAGGATGCCAGCATCCTGCTGCGGTCTGCTCCTGGCCTGGTCAGACAATCCACCACGCCAAGTGGACGCATTTTAAGAGGAAGGGCTTTAACACCGGCGCCCGCAAGGCAAGGGCGTCGCGGCAGGATCTGTCTACGGATAAGAGCGGTCTCAATCTTTCCCCGTTCACGGAGGACGTGGCCCGCGAATGCGGGTCGAAGGGGGCGAATGCCCGTAACAATACCGCGCGCCGCATGCCCCCTCCGAGCGGCTTCGCCGCCCACCTCCCCCACAGGCGGGGGAGGATTGCAGGCCGCTGGCGATGTCGCAGATGGAGAAGGTGTCAGCTGCCTGCACCAGCAAATGCTCAACCCGCCGCCTGGCCCGCGCCAGCACGGTGCGCCAATCCTCATCCTCCATGCCGGCCATATGCCGGTTAAGCCTCGCCCGCTCGGGGCTGAGATCCAGATGGGTGACATGGATCCAGCCATACCAGGTGATGTGGATGGAAAGGCTGGCATAGCCGTGCCCGGCCTCGATCAGCCGTCCGCTCCAGGCCACGAAGGCGCGCAAGCTGACCCACAGCACCGGCCAGAAGAGCGGGTGCACGCGGGAAAAGGGATCAGCCAGCGCAGTCATGGACGGCAGTGTGCGCGGCAGGGCAAGTCGGTCGGATAAATCTGTAGGCTGCATGGCGCGCAAGCGATAGGCACCCTGCCCCTGTCTGCCAAAGCGGTGCATATCGGCCTTCGGTCTCCATGCACCCTACTTGCTTCGCTCACCATGAGAGGCGCAGCTAGGCCCGGCCGAAGCTCACAGTCCGTTTCAGATACCCCATCGCATCATTCACGCCGGCGCCATGCACTGCACCGGCCCGGTAGATCCGCGCGGCCAACCACAAAATCGCGACCGTAAACGCCACCATGAGACCTAGCTGAGCGAGCACTTCCCAGAGCGGCGGCTCAGTCGGCATGCGCAGGATCATCAGGAAAGGCGTGAACAAGGGCACCCAAGAGAGCACCGACAGAACCGGGCTTTCCGGATCAGTCATCGCCACGATCGCCACAAAGAGCGGCACCATCAGCAAGATCAAAAGCGGCGTCATCAGGGTCTGGGCCTCCTGGATCGTGTCACAGAGCGAGCCAAGCGCCAGGAAGATCGAGCCATACATCAAATAGCCGAGCAGGAAGCTGATCAGCGCGGGAATGAGAATGCCAGGGTCCAGCGCGGCGGCGGCCATGGCGCCGACCAGTTCGCGCAACTCCCCCGGCATGGCGGAGATGCCCAGGGCCGTGACGCCCATCCCACCCAGAGTCCAGACCGACATCAGCGTCAGCGACACCGCCAACACGGCAATTAGCTTTCCGGCCAACATGTGTGGCAGCTTCACCGAGGTCAGCAGCGTGTCGAAAATCTTGTTCGAGCGTTCTTCAATCGTGCCCATCAGAAGATAGTTCACGACAGAGAAGATCAGCGTCCAAAGGAAGAAGGACATGGCAATCGAAACAATGAAAGGCGCGCGGTCGGCCAGGGTGACTTCGGAGTCGGAGCCAGCCTCCTCACGCAAGCGCTTCTCGACCAGGCCCGGCGTTGCCGCCTCGATCTCGTCGAGAATGCCAATACTGACCCCGGCCGCACCGAACACTTCATTGCGGGCCATGTCGCTGGCGGCCCTGCGGGCCAGCGACTTGATGCCATCGACGGTGACATTCTCGCTCCAGTATTCCACGCCCTCTTCGCTAACCAGCAACGCGGCAAACAGGGGACGCGGGCCACTCTCAGTCTCCAAAAAGCGTTCGCCGACAAGATAGGGGCGCAGATCGTCCAAAGTCTGCGCCGGGGGATCGACCAGAACGAAATCCTGTTCGGGCAATTGCAGATCCGGCAAGTGAGGCGCGGCAATTTCCATCGCGGCGGCGGGGGACTCGCCGGCTTCGATGGCCGCATCAAAACGCTCCAGCGCGGCGCCTCTATCGGCGTCATCACCAAGCAGCATGCCGGCGCCATCCACCACATTACGGGCGATCCGCTCACGCCTGTCTGCCATTTCCTGTACCAGCGCGGCGTGAAAATCGCCCTGGGCATCGACCACAGTAAAGTAGCGCACCGGCACGGAACTCGCCGCCAGGGCGGGCACCATCATGCCAACGCCCAGCAGAACCGGCGTGATCAGAAGGCCGAGCCAGAACCCCCAGGCGGTGACATAGCCAAGATAGTCGCGGCGCGCGACGAGATAGATCGAGCGGAACATCTAGAGGGTCTCCAGTTCGGGCTGGGGCGCGAGCTTGCCACGTGCTTCCTCGCGTTCGACCAATTCGACAAAGACATCGCGCAGGCGCGCCTCCTCCTGCATGAAACCAGCGATCGGTGCGCCAGCATCAATGGCCGCGCGCAGGGCATTCTGCGCACTTCGGCCATCGGGCAGGGAGACCAGCCACCAGTCCGCGCCGTCTTCATGCTCATGGCTGTCGCGTTCGACATGGAAACCCGTCGTCGCCAATGCGGTGGGCAGGTCATAGCCTGCCTCCACAGCGATTTTCGCACGCCGCCCCAGCGCGTCAAATGCCGCATCAAGCGTGCCATCGAAGACCTTCCGCCCCCGCGCCATCATCACGATGGACTGACACAGCCGCTCAGCATGTTCCATGACATGGGTCGAGAACAGGATGGTTGCGCCTGCTGCATGCTGCTCGCGGATGATCTCCTCCAGCGCCTGCTGGTTGACCGGATCAAGGCCGGAGAACGGCTCGTCCAGGATCAGGAAATCCGGCGTATGCGCCAGGGTGGAGAGGATCTGGACCTTCTGGGCCATACCCTTGGACAGTTTGGAAATTTTTGCCCGGGCAAACTCTCCCAGGCCAGTCGACTCCAGGAGCTCGTCAGCGCGCCGGTTGGCATCGCGCGCCGACAGGCCTTTAAGTCGCGCGAAATAGGCCACGGTCTGGCGCGCGGTCATTTTCTTGTAGAGACCGCGCTCTTCCGGAAGAAAGCCGACCCGGCGCAAGGCCGAGAGATCCGGGTGCGCGCCAAACAGCGACACAGAGCCTTCATCAGGCGTCATGATCCCCAGCGCCATGCGCAGACTGGTCGATTTGCCCGCCCCGTTCGGCCCCAGAAAGCCGATAATCGATCCGGCTGGCACCTGAAAGCTTAACTGGTCGACCGCGGTGAAGGCCCCGAACCGCTTGGTCGCACCGTTTAAAACAAGGGCAGGCTCAGTCACGGGCGGGCTCCATAGGATCTGGCAACATCGTGAGTCGATAAAAGCACGCGATAGTTCTCAAACAAGGCCTTGCCAAACACCTAATAGGCGAGCAGCATTCTTGTTGTGAAATTTGATCTTGGACCTTCGCCGCATATGCGCGGGCAGACCCAGCCAGCCAAACCGATGGCCGGCAGCAGCGATTTGCAAAGCATTGAGGACGCACTGGATCGGCTGGAAACTGGCGCATTCGGCTATTGCGAAAATTGCGCAGAACCGATCGCTCTTGCTCGCCTTTGCGATAATCCCACCATCTCGCGCTGCAAAAACTGCGACGAGGCCTGATCCTAACCGATCAGTGCTTTCGAAATGCCGATAATGATTTGAACGAAAACGGCCAAAGCCGTCAGGCCAACCACAGTGCCAATCCAGGCTCCGCCCATGCCCATAAGGAGACCGCCAACCAGCGCCGCACCGGCGCAGATGACCAGCGCAATCATCCAGTTCATGCCGATCGCCAGCGTAAAGGTGAGATAGGCCACCAGGGTCAGGATCAGGGCCGAGCCCCAGACAGATCCCTTGATGAAACCGTTCCAGGTGCTGGCCTGGTCGGAAATGTCCATGGATCCACGGGTGTATTCGGAAGCTGCCATGTTCGGTCTCGGCCCTTGCAAATCTAGATCTCGCACCAGATGACGCGGCCATGGCCAACGGTCAAGGCGTCAGCAGAGCGCAGGGGATATTTTACAGCTGTATCAGGTCAGCCCTAGTTCAGACTTTCATCTGGCTCGCGCGGGCGGGGCGGCGTGAACGGTTCCGGCAAGGGGGCGGCAGGCACGCCTTCCTCTTTCAGCGCCTTGGCTTCTTCGGCCGTGGTCGCACCCCAGATCGGGCGCTCTTCAGCATCGCCATAATACATGGCACGCGCTTCACTGGCGAAATCTCTTCCGACATAATCGAAATTCTCGGCCACATGCTGGCGCGCCGCAGCGGCAACTTTCTCCGCCAGTTCTGAATTTGCATTCGACCTTGCAGATCTCTTCGTGCCCGAAACGGCCGGCGCCATAATCTGCTTGCCCACACTCGCGCTGTTGCATGCCGCACACGTCACAAGACCGCGCTTGGACTGGTCGTCATAAGCCTCTGAGGAAGCAAACCAGGCCTCGAACTCGGCTTCGCAATCATGGCAGATGAGCGCGTAACGGATCATGACACTGTGATACTACAGCCCTTCCAGCATGGCATCCAGCTTGCCGCCACGCTCCAGAGCCATCATCTCATCGCAACCGCCGATATGGGTCTCGCCGATGAAGATCTGCGGGAAAGTGCGCGCACCACCGGCCCGTTGCACCATTTCAGACTTTTTCTCTACATCCATGCCGGCATCAATCTGGGTGAATTCGACACCTTTCTGCTTCAGCAAGGCCAGGGCCCGGCTGCAATAGGGGCAGTAGGCACGTGTATAGATTTCAACCTTGGCCATGAAGGGCACACTCCTTGGTTTTCATACTGATTATATAGAAGCATCTCGCGCACGCACAACGCGGGCCAGTGTCACGACCTGCACAGCGCGCACGCCAGCTTTTCGCAAGGGCCGCACGCAGGCCTCCAGGGTTGCACCGGTTGTCAGCACATCGTCGACCAGCAGGACGTGGCGGTCTTCCAAAGCGGCGGATTTGCCATGCCGCACCGCAAAGGCGCCCGCGACATTTCGCTTGCGTGCCTTCGGGCTCATGCCGCCCTGGCTGGGCGTTGATTTTGCGCGTTTGAGGATATCCACACGCAAGACCAGGCCGGTCTGGCGCGCCATGCCCGCGGCAAGCCAACCCGACTGATTGAAGCCCCGGCTGGCCAGGCGGCGATAATGCAGCGGGACGGGGACAATCAGGTCCGTCTCCTCCAATAGCGGGCGCGCAGCCTGCACCATCCAGTTGGCCATGACAGAGAGGCCATCGCGCCGGCCGGCGCGTTTCAGGTCCAGCACGATGCGACGCGAAGCCTCATCATAAACCAGCGCCGAGCGCGCCGCGTCCCATTTCGGCGGTCTCGCGAGACAGGCCCCGCACTGGGCCAGCGGGCCGAGATCCACTTCCTGTGGCTGTCCACATGTGTGGCAGACAGGCGAAGCGATGAAGTTCAGGGCCGCAAACTCTTGCGGTGAAAGCGCGCCCTGGCCGATATCGCGCGCACCGGAGACCAGCGAGCGAGACGGCCAGAGCACTTCACCGCCAGCCCGCACAAGACCCTTTGCACGCGCCCCGAGCCGCGCCATATCCAGCCCCATGGATGCCAATTCGCCCCCGCTCGTTTTCGACCGCGCCCGCCATATCGCCTTCCGCGACCGGGCCGCGCCGCATTTCGGTCAGTATGACTTTCTCAAACAGCGCGTGTCGAGCGAGATGATCGAGCGGCTGGCCGATAGCGCTCATCGCTTTCCAAAGGCGCTGGATCTCGGCAGCCATACCGGCACGCTTGCCTGGAAACTGGGCGATTGCGCGCAAGTGGATACGGTGACCTGTTTCGATGCCAGCCCCGCCATGGCCGAAGCGACACGGCAAGGCGGCTTTGAAGCTGTCAGCGCGGCAGGTGAAACACTCCCCTTCGAGGAAAAAAGCTTTGACCTTGTTGCCAGTGCGCTCTCCCTGCACTGGGTGAACGACCTGCCAGGCCAGCTGATACAGATCCGCCGCATGCTGAAACCCGATGGGTTGTTCCTGGGCGCCTATTTCGGTGCGGGCACACTGGCCGAACTACGCACCTGCCTGATGGAGGCAGAGAGCGAACTGACCGGTGGCGCCTCGCCACGCGTCTCCCCCTTGCCGGGTCTGCAGGACAGCGCCGCCCTGCTTCAACGCGCCGGCTTTGCCCTGCCCGTGGCCGATATGGACCATGTCACGGTGCGCTATGAAACGCCTTTCAAGCTGCTGGAGGACTTGCGCGGCATGGGCGAGCAGGCCGCGTTTGCCGCTGGAGGGCGTCCGCTCTCGCGCCGCGTGCTGATGCGCATGGCCGAGCTTTACGCCCGTGATCACATGGATTCCGATGGTCGGGTGCGGGCGAGCTTCGAGATCATCTGGCTGTCGGGCTGGGCCCCTGCCCCGGGCCAGCCACAGCCCAAGCGCCCCGGCAGTGCTACAGCAAGCCTGGCAAAGGCCGTTGGCAGCGTGGAGAAGAGCGCAGGTGAAAAGACTGGGCGTTAAACACTTGCAGCCCGACTGAAAAAGCGCTTTTCAAGGGACGGGCTGATTTCTTAATTGGGTTCGAGAAGCGCTGGGGTGGGCCATGGCAGACGAAACCTTGGACCAGACCGACATGACGCCCGCCCAAAGCTCCACCATCGAGTCATCGCAGAACGCCGCGCCGGCCTCCGCTCCTCCGACGCAGGATGATCTCAACTACTATGCCACCCGGCCAAGTGCCGAACTGGATGAAATACGCATTCAGGCTGACTATCTGGCGCGCTCCATGATCAGCTTCTGGCGCTTTCGCGAACTGGGCGGGGGACGCCGGCCACCGGGCAAAGACACGGCTCTCGGCCTGAATGAACATTCCGGCAGCGGTGTGCACTATGTCTCCGACCATCCGGAAGTACGGATTCTCAGCCTCTCCTTCATCTTCCTGCTGGTGATTTTCGAAAGCGCTGCGAACGCCTACTTCTTCGCTCAGGACAGCGAGTTCGGCCTGTTTGGTGGCGTATTCCAGGCCGCAGCCGTCTCGCTCGCCAATGTCTCAACCAGCTACTTCATCATCGGGTACTGGGGTTTGCGCCATATCAGCGTGCCACTCAGCAGTTCCTCGGAAAACAGCGATGCACGTGGTGTGGCGAGCTTGCTGGTCGCGCTGGTCGGGGCGGTTTTTGCGATGTTCGCAGTCATGACATTCGGGTTGGAATGGCGTTTTGGGCTCGGCATTCTCATCGCCGCGCTGGGCCTGGTCGGGCTCGCCACTTTCAAGATCCAGGATGGGCGCATCTATATCAAGCTGTTCGGCTTTTTCGCGATCTGCTTTGGTGTTGCGACCGTCTTGATGGTCAACCTGTCAGCAGCCCACTATCGCAATATTCTCGATCTTCAGGCCCTTGGGATGGATTTCCCCGAAACGCTGAAAACAACCACCTTCCCGCGCTTCTTTATCGAACCTGAAGTGTGCGATGCGGTCCTCAAATCCGAGATCGGCAACACGATCGGCAGCGCGGCAACAAATGCCATGTGCCGGCCCTTCGCGCTCCACTCACTGGACGCCATGGTGTTATTCGCACTCGGCCTTGCCATCTCTGCGCTGGCCGCCTTCGAGGGCCGCAAGGCAGACAGCGCGTTTCCGGGCCTGTCAGATGCCGCGCGCCATTTCGAAGGCGCCCGCCGCGACCTCCAATATGCGCTGGAAGACTATTATGACAGCTATGAGGACGTATTCGAGGAGATCGAGAGCGACTTCAAGCAAACGCTTGGCGGCTCGGCCAAGGTGCAGCTGCGCAAGGCCATGGATGAGGCAGTCAGCGAATATGCCGCCATGCTCGAAACCGCAGACAAGCTGCTGGCCGACGAGTTCGATGTCACTGATGAAATCGTCGCGCTTGTTCGCCGACCTGCGAAGCGTATCTCGGGAGGCTCGGCATGAGTCGCCGCCGGCGCCGGCGCCAGACACGGCTCGCCCTGATGAATATCGCCGCAGCCGTCGCAATTGTCGGCCTTGCCGCCTATGCCATCATCAAGGTTCAGCCACCTGACTATGATGAGATGACCCTGTGCATCGACAGTGATGAGGCGCCGCCCCACACCGCCATCATCCTCGACAAGACCGATGAATACAGCCCCGATGATGCCGAGCTGATCGCCGCACTGGTGCGCCGCGAGAGCGACCGCCTCAATGTCGGCGAGCGCTTTACTCTGTTCGAACTGGATGCACGCGGCGAGATGGATCCGCGCGGGCGGTTTTCGCTGTGCAATCCCGGGCGCGGCAGCCAGGTCAACCCGCTGTTCCGCAATCCGGAACTGATTGAAGAGCGCTATGCAGAGCTGTTCGAAGGTCCGCTGGAAGAGGTGGTGGCCGATCTGGTCGAGCCCAAGGAAGCACCTGCCAGCCCGATCCTGGAGGCCATTGCCCGCCTCGCCCTGACGGAAAATTTCGGCCGCGATGTGGGCGAGCGCAACCTGATCGTGGTCTCCGACATGCTGCAGAACTCGACCATTTTCAGCGCCTATTCCAGCGCGCCCCTGCCGGGCCCGGAAGACATTGCCGAAGCGGTGGAAGACCGGTTCGGCAGCGATCTGCGCGGCGTGGAACTGGAAGTGCGCCTCATCCCCCGCGAAGGCCGCATGGACCAGCAACGCGGCCCCCTGCGCGAGCTCTGGGAAGACGTGCTCGACGAACTCGGCGTGGATACCCGCTGGCGGGATCTTTGAGCACGGCCCTTACCCCCGCACATGCCTGCGCAGGCATGCATCCATCTCTGGAAGATGCCGCCTGACGCTCCGAATTTGAGGCTCCGGGTGATGGACACCTGCCTTCGCAGGTGTCTGCGGAGACAGTAGACAACCCCAAGAAATGTAGGGCGGGTCTTTAGGGCTGGCCTTAAACCAGCCTCATGCTGAGCGGAGACGAACCATGGGGCGGGAAATTTGAGCTCTGCTCTCCATCTTCCGCCCTCACCCCTCGTCTCCGCTCGGGATGAGGGTTGCACTGCGTTTGCTGTGGAGTGATCTAAACACCCCTCTTCCCCCGCCACACCAGATCTGCTAGGCCAGCGCCAAGTTGAAAATCATATAAAAGGATTTTGATATGTCCGATTATGCCGTCGCCGATATCTCGCTGGCCGAGTATGGCCGCAAGGAGATCGCGATTGCCGAGACCGAGATGCCCGGCCTGATGGCGGCGCGCTCCGAATTCGGTCCGAGCCAGCCGCTGAAAGGCGCGCGTATCGCCGGCTCGCTGCATATGACGATCCAGACCGCCGTGCTGATCCAGACACTGGAAGCCCTGGGCGCGGAAGTGCGCTGGGCCAGCTGCAATATCTATTCGACCCAGGACCATGCCGCCGCGGCCATTGCCGACAATGGCACGCCGGTCTTTGCCCATAAGGGCGAGACACTGGAGGAGTACTGGGATTTCGCCGACAAGATCTTCCACTGGCCGAATGGCGGCATGGCCAATCTGATCCTGGATGATGGCGGCGATGCGACCATGTACATCCTGCTCGGCGCACGTGCCGAGGAAGGCGAGGATGTGCTCTCCAATCCGAAATCGGAAGAAGAAACCGTCCTCTTCGCGCAGATCAAAAAGCGCATGGAAGCTTCGCCGGGCTGGTTCACCAAGCAGCGCCACGCCATCAAGGGCGTCTCGGAAGAGACCACCACCGGCGTGAACCGGCTTTACCAGCTGATGGAAAAGGGTCGCCTGCCCTTCCCGGCCATCAATGTGAATGACAGCGTCACCAAGTCGAAATTCGACAACAAGTATGGCTGCAAGGAGAGCCTGGTCGACGCCATCCGCCGCGGCACCGATGTGATGCTGGCCGGCAAGACGGCTTTCGTGGCCGGCTATGGCGATGTCGGCAAGGGCTCGGCGGCTTCGCTCGCTGGCTCAGGCGCGCGCGTCGCTGTCTCCGAGATCGACCCGATCTGCGCGCTTCAGGCCGCCATGGACGGGTTTGAGGTGCTGACCGTGGACGAGGCCGCACCGAAGGCCGACATCTTCGTCACCGCCACCGGCAACAAGGACATCCTCACCGTCGACCATATGCGCGCGATGAAGGACATGGCGATCGTCTGCAATATCGGCCATTTCGACAATGAGATTCAGGTCGAGGGCCTGCGCAATTTCGAGTGGACGAACATCAAGCCGCAGGTCGATATGATCACCTTCCCCGATGGCAAGCGGATCATCCTGTTGTCCGAAGGCCGCCTTGTGAATCTCGGCAATGCCACCGGCCATCCGAGCTTTGTGATGTCAGCCAGCTTCACCAACCAGACGCTCGCCCAGATCGAGCTTTGGACCAAGGGCGATGAGTACGAGAACAAGGTCTACACCCTGCCCAAGCATCTCGATGAAAAGGTCGCGCGCCTGCATCTTGAAAAGCTCGGCGTGAAACTGACTGAACTCAGCGGTGAGCAGGCCGACTATATCGGCGTGGAAACCACCGGCCCGTTCAAGCCGGAGCATTACCGCTACTAGATGCCCGAGGCCCGGAGGCTGGCGCGCTCTGCCGCATCGCGCCTCTGGTTTCACGGCACCATATCCAACTCATGCAGCCGGCCCACACTCCATGACTGAAACCTACCTCCTCACCCTTTCGTGCCCCGACAAGGTCGGGATCATCGCCGCCATCGCCCGCCAGATGGAGGAGAAGGACTGTTTCATCGCCCGTTCCCGCAGCTTCGGCGATGAGGAGACCGGGCAATTCTTCACCCGCCTCGCCTTCCGCGCAACGCGCGAAGGCTTTGACCCTGAGCAATTCTGCCGCGATTTTCAGCCGATTGCCGACGCGCTGGAAGCCAAATTCCAGGTTACAAGTGAGAATGACAAACTGAAAGCGCTGATCCTGGTCTCGCGGTCGGCCCATTGTGCCAACGCGCTGATGGCTGGCGCGCGCTCGGGCGAACTTGCGATCGAGCCGGTGGGGTTTGTCTCCAACCATCATATTCTGGGCCCAGCCCTGTCGCATTGGGGCGTGCCCTATCACCAGGTGCCGGTGACCGCTGAGACCAAGGCCGACGCCGAAGCGCGCCTTTTCGCCCTGATCGAAGAGACGGGCGCGGAGCTGATCGTGCTCGCGCGATATATGCAGGTGCTCTCCGATGCAGCCTGCCGTCAGCTCTCGGGCCGGTGCATCAATATTCACCATTCCTTCCTGCCGAGCTTCAAAGGCGCAAAACCCTATCACCAGGCCCATGCGCGCGGGGTGAAGGTGATCGGCGCGACGGCACATTATGTGACGTCAGATCTCGACGAAGGGCCGATCATTACCCAGGTTACCGAAGCTGTGGACCATACCCATACGCCCAATGACATGATCCAGATTGGCCGCCATCTGGAGGCTCAGGCGCTGATGCGGGCCGTGCGCGCCCATGCCGAGCACCGCATCTTTCTGACCGGTCACCGCACCGTCATTCTGACCTGAATTTGACTTCCCCCCTCACCGCCTCGACAGTCGAGCGCGGGAGCGACACAAGAAAAGACCGAGGACTTCGCCGTGACCAGTTACGACTTCACCAGTGAAAGCGTGTCAGAGGGCCATCCCGACAAGGTGGCCGACCAGATTTCCGATGCCATTGTGGATCTGTTCCTGTCACGCGACCCACGCGCCAAGGTCGCTGTGGAGACGCTAACCACCACCAATCGCGTCGTCCTGGCCGGCGAGGTGCGCACCACAAATGGCGCCGAGGTTTCCCTTGAGGAGATGAATCAGGTCGCCCGCGATGTGGTGAAACGCATCGGCTATGAGCAGGAAGGCTTTCACTGGGAGACCATGTCAGTGGAAAACCATGTCCACGGCCAATCGGCGGAAATCGCCATGGGGGTGGAAGGCGAGGGCACCTACAAGCAAGAGGGCGCGGGCGATCAGGGCATCATGTTCGGCTATGCCACCGATGAGACCCCGGAAATGATGCCACCGGCCCTGCTCTATTCTCACCAAATCCTGAAAAAACTGGCCGAGTTGCGCCATTCGGGCGCTGAGGAAGTGCTGGAGCCCGATGCCAAGAGCCAGGTTACACTACGCTATGAAAACGGCGTGCCTGTTGGCGTGAACGCGGTCGTCGTCTCCCACCAGCACAAGGCGAATGCCTCGCTTGATGGTCTGCGCGAGATCATCCGACCAGTCGTCGCCGAAGTGCTGCCCAATGGCTGGTTCCCGCCGGAGGACAAGTTCTACGTCAACCCGACCGGGCGTTTCGTGATCGGCGGGCCAGACGGCGATGCGGGCCTCACCGGCCGCAAGATCATCGTCGACACCTATGGCGGCGCGGCGCCCCATGGCGGGGGCGCCTTTTCGGGCAAGGACCCGTCCAAGGTCGACCGCTCTGCGGCTTATGCCACACGTTATCTGGCCAAGAATGTCGTTGCCGCCGGCCTGGCGAAAAAATGCGTGATCCAGGTTTCCTACGCCATCGGCGTGGCCGAGCCGCTGTCGATCTTTGTCGACACCTTCGGCACCGGCCGGGCGCCTGAAGCGAAGATCGCGGCGGCCCTGCGCGAACTGTTCGATCTCAGCCCGCGCGGCATCCGCACCCATCTCGGCCTGGACGCCCCGATCTATGCCCCCAGCGCCGCCTACGGCCATTTCGGCCGCACACCCGGCCCGAACGGGGAGTTTAGCTGGGAGAAGACAGATCTGGCCGCGGAACTGCGCGGTTTGAACTAGGCCGAGGCTTTATTGGTCATCGCTCGGCAAACACAACATTGGGCGCGGCCAACAACTCCTTGGACTGGCTGAACAGATAAATCTGCGAGAGAAGGGAAAGGACAGTCCCTGTCCTATCGTCTTCTGTGCACGGCTCAGAATTGTACTCTAGAGGACAGCTGGGCAAGGCCACATAGTCCACTTCAGCATGGGTCACGCCAGCGGCATATTGCAGATCCGAGGTCACTTTTTCAGCCTCAAAAACCTTGAAAAGATAATCAAAAGTCTCTTTTCCGCGAAGCGTCTCGCCCAAAAAGTAGATCATGTCATTGAATGAGCGGAATCTGATATCTGTGTATGTATATAAGCCATGTGTAAAATAGGCATGAGGTTTTTCTCCCCTCGAATCTGCAGGATTTTTTGGCATACAGATTTGGAGGCTTGAAGAGGCACCGGCAGATGCACTCAATTTGAATTGACCGGAGAATTCGGACTCCAGTGTCTTCATCCGGCTTTGCAGGTTTTCGGACGACTCAACCAGCAAAAGCTCTCTCAATTCCGAGGGCAGCCGCGAGCAGACAAGGTCGGTCGGATCAACTTGCGGTGGCTGTGGTTTTTCAAACCCAATATCATCAAATAGGGCGCTGTCTTTCCCCGCAAATACATCGCAAGCAAGATCGTCGTTGCTGGGTGCGTCCCCATCAATCAAACATTTGGTGTCACTATCTTTCGCCCCTACAGAAACTTCGCTGATAAAGAGAGGAATCAAAACCTCTCTTGGCCAACCTGCATCCCAATAGCCAGCGAAAAGCTGCGCGGTAAAACTGTTCTGAAAAAGCCCCTGCGGTCCATTGCCCTCAATCACCGGATTGACCTTATAGATTGCATCCGCGCCCGCCGAACCGGTTGTCTTCAAGGATGTTGACTGAAAAGGGCCAGGAGGATTGCCCAGGCCCAGCGGGCTGAGATTCAGTTCTGACGCGAGTGACCGTTTCGGCTGGTTTGTAACTCCCGACAGGGTTGTATATGTCGTCGGCCAGTTATCGCGTGCCCGTAAGATGTTCAGAACGATCATGCCATTGGTGGCGCGAGACTGCGCGTCGTTCATAATCAACGCGTCTTCGTCAATCCCTCTGCCAAGATCAGCCTGATTGGCGATTCCACTCAAACTGCCGCAGCCGGACAAGACAAACAGTCCGATAAGAATAAATCTCTGATACATGATATCCCCCTGAAAGTATCACATACCATCAGAACGGGAATTGTTCAATCTATCATTGATCTTTTCTAAGACATGCAAGACATACTGCAATCGACACCCGCAAAATCTTTCGGCTATTCCAGGCTGGTAAAATCCACGACTTCGAGGCCATGACCGCTTGCGTCCAGAAATCGCTCGAAATCGGCGCGTGAAATGGCCGTCGTCGCGGTGTTCACCAGCGGGTGGAAGTTGAGTGGGTCATGCGCCATCAGGGCGTGATCGACGATAAACCGCACCCGCGCGGCCGGGTCGTTGACCAGCGCAAAAGCCGTCACCGAGCCGGGCCGCACGCCGAGCACCTCTTCCATCAACTCTGGCGCACCGAAGCTTAGCCGTTTCACGCCAAGGGCACGGTGCAACTTGTTGAGCGGTAGTTGGCTGTCGGCATGGGCCGAAATCAGGATGAGATCGCCGTCCTTGTTTGTCATGAACAGGTTCTTGGTGTGACCGCCCGGCATGGTCGCCTTCAGCTCTTGCCCCTCCTCCACGGTGAAGGTGGCCTCGTGCCAATGGGTTGTGTGCGCGATATTGCGCGCATCCAACCAGTCAAACAGGGTTTCGGGGCTTGTGATCATGTAAGCGTTTCGGCAAGGCTTGGCCCGTTCGTCAAGCGTGGAGGGCACAAGATGCAGCTGGACTGCT
>JALEGE010000181.1 GCA_022760335.1 Hyphomonadaceae bacterium | reverse complement strand
CCGTCGAAGAGGAAGTCTTCGATTTGCCCGAACTGGACGCGGACCCAGAGCCCGAGCCCGAATTTGCACCCGAGCCGGAAGCAGAGTTCGCGCCTGAACCCGAAATCGAAGTTGATACGGTAAAAGTGGAAGCCGCGCCGGTGCCCACGCCAGAGATAAAATCTGAGTCCCCCGCGGAGGTGAAAATGCAGGCCGCTCTCACAGAATCGTCCACCGAAGCCGCCGCCGCTGGCGCGCTTGCTCGTCTCGTCGCCAAGATGGACATGGGCAGCGAAAACACGCTGGAAGGCATGGTGCGCGAGCTTCTGAAGCCGATGATCAAGGAATGGCTCGACGCCAATCTGCCGGCCATCGTGGAAGACAAGGTGGAAGCGGAAGTCCAGCGCATCGCCCGTCTGGCGCGCTAGGCTAGGCTGCGCTATATTGGGCGTATGGCTATTACGCTGAAAGCTGAAACCGAGGATCTGATCTTGCGCGGTGCCGCAAAGGCCGGGCAGGATCCGGCAGACTATCTTGACGCGCTTGTGCGCGATAGATTGCGCCGCGATTTCATGGAGCATGAAATTCGCCCTGCCTATGACGCGGCAGGTCAAGGCGAGGCCTCGCCCTTCGATGCGGAGGCCTTTCGTGAACATCTACGTGACAAGTTCGCTGCAGATATAATCCGTGCGAAGCCTTGAGATCGGCGCGCTTGCGCAAGCCGATCTTGAAGACATTTTCCTGGATGGGCTGCAGCGTTTCGGACTGAAGCAGGCGGAGTTGTTCCAGGCGCAAATCTATTCCACTTTCCAGTTGATTTGCGAGACTCCAGGCCTTGGCCGCGCCGTAGATGAAAGTCTGCCAGGTGCGCGAAGCTTGGTGCGGCCTTATCCCTGCCGCATCTTTTATCGTGTCATTGCAGATCGCCTCGTTATTCTGCGTGTGATCCATGGCCGGCAGGATCTTGACGACCTGTTCTGACAGACTGACATTATTGCGCAGATATTGATGGTGGCCACCTGCACGATTTCTGGCTATCTCCCGCGCCATGCTGAACTCACGTTTCGACCCGACTGACGCCGAGCCGCGCCTTTACAAGGCTTGGGAGGATGCTGGCTGTTTCAAGCCGAGCATGGACACGGCCGCCGAGCCCTATTGCATCGTGATCCCGCCGCCGAACGTCACCGGCGTCCTGCATATGGGCCATGCGCTGAACCACACGCTCCAGGATGTGCTGATCCGGTTTGAGCGGATGCGCGGCAAGAATGTGCTCTGGCAGCCGGGCACCGACCATGCCGGCATTGCGACGCAGATGGTGGTCGAGCGCCAGCTGGCCGAGGCGGGCAGCAATGAAAGCCGCGCCAGCCTCGGCCGCGAGGAATTCACCAAGCGCGTCTGGGCCTGGAAGGAAGAATCCGGCGGCGCAATTGTCGGCCAGGACAAGCGGCTCGGAATCTCGGCTGACTGGTCGCGCGAGCGTTTCACCATGGATGAAGGCCTTTCGGAGGCCGTGAAGAAGGTCTTCGTCCAGCTCTACAACGAGAAGCTCATCTATCGCGACAAGCGCCTGGTCAACTGGGACCCGCATTTCCAGACCGCGATTTCCGATCTCGAAGTCGAGAACAAGGAAGTTGATGGGGCTATGTGGCACTTCAAATACCCGCTCGAGGGTGGCGAAACCTATACCTATGTCGAGAAGGACGAGGGCGGGAATGTCGTCTTCGAGGAAGAGCGCGACTGGATCTCCATCGCCACGACACGGCCCGAAACCATGCTTGGCGACGGCGCGGTGGCCGTGCATCCCGATGATGAACGCTATGCGCCGATTGTCGGGAAAATGGTGCGCCTGCCGCTGGCGGACCGCCTGATCCCGATCATTGCCGATGAATATCCCGATCCTGAGTTTGGCTCCGGCGCGGTGAAGATCACCGGCGCGCATGATTTCAACGACAATCAGGTCGCCAAGCGCCATGGGCTGCCCATGCTGCGCCTCATGGATGAGCGCGGCTGCATGTCCGATGTGGATGGCGCCGTGCCGGAAAAATATGTCGGCATGGACCGGTTTGCCGCGCGCAAGGCGGTGGTGGACGACATCATTGCGCTCGGCCTGATGGTGATGGACACCGACCCTGAGACCGGCGAGGAAACCCCGCGCATCGAAGACAAGAAGATCATGCAGCCCTTTGGCGACCGTTCCGGCGTCGTCATTGAACCGATGCTGACCGACCAGTGGTTCGTGAATGCCGAGGAGCTCGCCAAACCCGCGCGCGCGGCGGTGGCTGACGGGCTGACCGATTTCATCCCCGCCAACTGGGCCAAGACCTATTTCAACTGGCTGGACAATATCGAGCCCTGGTGCATCTCGCGCCAGCTCTGGTGGGGGCACCGGATTCCGGCTTGGTCCGGACCTGACCCTGAACGCATCGAAGAGTTTACGGACAATCCGTTCACCGGAAGAAAATACTTCGTTGCAAGCTCTTTTGAAGAGTTGGCCCAATTGGCAAAGGACTTCTACGGTCAGAACTGCGAGATAGAAATCGCTGATGAAGGGCTCAGCAGTTTTACGCGTGTTCCGGCGACCGGTGAGTGGAAGAAAGTGCGACTGGTTCAAGAACCAGACGTCCTCGACACCTGGTTCTCCTCCGCGCTCTGGCCCTTCTCCACCCTCGGCTGGCCGGAGAAAACCGAAGAGCTGGACATGTTCTATCCCGGCGCGGTGCTCGTCACCGCCTTTGACATCATCTTCTTCTGGGTCGCGCGGATGATGATGATGGGCCTGAAATTCACCGGCGAGATCCCGTTCAAACATGTCTACATCCACGCCCTGGTGCTCGACGCCAAGGGGCAGAAAATGTCCAAGTCCAAGGGCAATGCCATGGACCCCTTGGACCTGATCGACCAGTACGGCGCCGACGCGCTGCGCTTCACCATGGCGCGCATGGCCGGCATGGGCCGCAATATCCGGCTTTCCGAGCAGGCCGTGGAAGGCAACCGGAATTTCGGCACCAAGCTGTGGAACGCCGCGCGCTTCTGCCAGATGAATGAATGCGCCAATTGGGACGGCGAGGTCGAGCCCGCCGAGTTGAAACACCCGGTCAATCAGTGGATCGTCAGCGAGGTGGCCGCTGCCTTCACCGAAGCGACCGCCGCCCTGGAGGCCTACCGTTTCGACGATGCGGCCGGCGCGGCCTATAAATTCGTCTGGAACACCTTCTGCGACTGGTATCTGGAACTGATCAAGCCGCTCCTGAACAGCCAGGACGATGAGGCCAAGGCCGAGACGCGCCGGGTTGCCGGCTGGACGCTCGATCAGATCCTGAAACTGCTCCACCCCTTCATGCCCTTCATCACCGAAGAACTGTGGGAGGCCCTGTCCGAACATGGCCCCAAGCGCGACGGCTTCCTCATGCTGCAGGATTGGCCGGACTTCGGGCCGGGCTACACAGCGCCGGAAGCGAGCGAGGAAATGGACTGGGCTATCGGCCTCATCACAGAGATCCGCTCCACCCGCTCTGATCTCGGCGTGCCCGCCGGCGCGAAAGTGCCCATGGCGCTGGTCGATGCCGACAAGACCCTCCGCGTGCGCCTTTCCCGCCATGGCGAGGTGATCGCGCGCCTTGCCCGCCTGGAAACCGCCCGCGCCGAAGCTGAGACACCCGAGGGCGCCATTTCCACCGTCTTCGGTGACACCGCCGTTGCGCTGAAAATCGCTGATCTCATCGATGTCGCCGAGGCCAAGGCGCGCCTCGACAAGGAGATCAAGGGCCTGGAAAAGGATATTACCGGCCTCGACAAGAAACTCGGCAACGCCAATTTCATCGAGCGTGCGCCGGCCGAAGTCGTCGAGGAAAATCGCGAGCGACTGGCTGATTCAAAACTGCGCGTGGAAAAATTATCCGCCGCCCGCACGGCGCTGGAGCAGCTATAATGACCGATACCGGCAAGTCACCCGCAGGCCATGAAGTGCCCACGCGCAATGAACTGCTTGTGGCGGGCCTGGCGGTGCTTGGCCTGGTGCTCTGTATTGCCGGCGCAGGACTTGTGATCTTCTTGCCCGGCACGCCAACTCTTGCAGACAGTTTTTGGGGGCTGATCCTGTTTTTTATTGGTGCGGTGTTTACAGGTATCACCACGGTTTTACCGGGCGAGCCGCAAGATTTGTGGGCCGCATGGAGAGCGCGCCAGTCAGGTCCAGGCTGAGCTCATTTTGCGCCGGGACGCGCCATTGGGCTGGCCGTCGCGGGGATGTCTTCTTTGCCGTTTGCCCTCATCCTTCGTCTTCGCTCAGGATGAGGGCTATCATGGATCCGGCTGAAAAGAACCGAGTGTGCCGAGCCTACTCGCCTGATTCCCGCTTGATATAGGCGATCAGATCTGCGCGTTCCTGGGGACGCGGCAAGCCGGGGAAGGCCATGGTCGTGCGCGGCAGAAAGGCCTGGGGGTTTTCCAGATAGACGAACAGGGCAGGCTCGGTCCACACAACGCCGGAATTGGCATTGACGTCGGAATAGCCGAAACCTTCCACTGTGCCGGCTTCACGCCCGACAATGCCATAGAGCGACGGGCCGACGCGGTTCTGACCTTCGGCGATGACATGACAGGACATGCATTTGGTGAAGACGCGGCGGCCAGCATCTGCATCTGGCGTGAGAGCGGAATAGGCCGCGATGGCTTCAGCGCTGACCTTGTCAGTTGGCTCCCAGCTTGTGACGTCTTCGACTGCATCTTCAGCCGTGTCCGCGATGTCTTCTAGAGTCTCGCCAGCTTCCTCGGCCAGGTCTTCAGCGGTCTCGCCCGCCTCTTCCAGTGTGTCGCTGGTTTCGTCGGCCACGTCTTCGGCAAGATCTGTCACGTCCTCGGTGGACTCTTCCACCGTTTCGCTAACGTCTTCCACGGTTTCTTCCAGGCTTGCAGCCGGGGCATCTTCATGCACCTCTGGCTCTGAGCTACCGCCACACGCGGCCAGCGCAAGGGCAGAAGCGCCCAACAGCCAGATTGCCATCTGTTTCGTCACGCGAGTTTCCATGGGGTAACCCTCCTTTTGGTCACGCTCGGGAAAATGTAAGTCCATTTGCAGGATTAGCCATACTCAATATTGCCGACAGTTTGGCGACGGCAAAGCGGCGCAGGGAGAACGGCGCGATCTAGGATTGGCCTACCGGGTCGTTTTGCAGGAAGCTTGGCAGACTGCTGGTGTCCGGTGCCTTGGAAACGGCTGGATCGGCGGCAATCGCCTGGATGATGGAAGACAGTGAAATGCCCTGGTTGAAGCCGACACTGTCCTTGCCCCAATGGTGGATCGCGGCCGTTTCCAGGGTATCCCAAGTGAAGACCGGGCTGCCGGAATTGCCCGGCTCTGTCGGGCTCTTATAGATCAGATATTCCGGATCGCCGGGCTTCTCGGGCCGTTTGGCGCCACGCTTTTTCGACAGTGGCAGAAGTTCCAGATTCTCAATGCCAAGTTTGGGGCGGTCCGAGCCTTGCGGATAGCCGATCACGGTGACCTTGGGCTGGCGATAGCCTGGGAAAATGTTCTCCTTCGCCTCGGGGGCGGGATCGCAGAAATACTCCAGATGGCGCAAACCCTCAGGATAGTCCGGCAGGGTTGTGATAATCACATCATGCTTGGAACTGGGCGAGCACCACAGCACTTCGCCGAGCGGATAAGTGCGCTGGGCATCAAGCTCGGTGAAACGCACCTGGGCCTGTTCGGGACGGATGGCGGAACTGGTCGGGTTTTCCAGATTGCTGCAGACATGCTCATTGGTCAGCAGGACGCGCTTGTGATGAGCCCAGGCAGGGTTCAGCAAGTCAGCGCGCACGACAAAGCCTGTGCCGCAGGGCTGCGGGAAGGGCCCGGCCCGCTCGATCCGGCCAACGCACTGGAACAGAGCGCCCAGACGCAACACCCAGGCAACGGAGCGCTGGAAGCCGCCTTGCAGGCTTTCAAAGCCGCCGGTTTCTGTTGGCTCTGGCTGGATCTGGATCTCCTCCTGCGTCAGGGATTCGAACATGGCGTCGTCGTCCTCATCAGGATCGAGGGCTTTCAGACGCGCTTGCAGATCGGCAATTTCGCCAGGCTCGAAATCCAGCTTGCCGCCATCGGTCATCATCAAGGCCAGGGTGACGCGATCGAAGATTTCCTGGCGCACCGGGTCACTTCCGGGCTTGTTGAGGGCCCAGACATCGCGCAGTTGGCGGTGCAAGCTGGCCAGGGCGAACTCATCCGGCGGATTTTCCACATAGCTTTGTACATGATTGCGCGCGGTGGCCGTGTCATCCAGGGCCAGCGCGGCCTCGGCGGCTGAAGCGGGTGCCCAGATATCTTCGCTGTCGGCCTTGGCTGCGGCAATGACTTCCTGGGCGAGGACAGGCCGTGGGATCTCGGGCAGGAAGCTGAGCCCTTCCCGATCCGCCCGATGCAAGAGAGCGAGCAGGTTCACGCCATGCCAGTGGCTGGTTTGCTTGCTGTTCTCCCAGCCGCGCTGATACGCCGAGATGGCTGCTTCCAGCGCCGCACTATCAATCTGGCCTTCCTTGGCCGCGGCCACGAACCGCTGCTTGAAGGCGCGCCCTTCCAGGCCGGTCATTTCCGAAATTTCGGCTGCGTCACCCGGATAGGCCAGGGCCGCGGTTCGCAAGACGACAAGGGCGTCTTCCAGGCGGCCAAGCTCGACCAGCGCCTGAGCCTTCATGCGTTGCGTGAAAGGCATGCCCACGCCGCGATCAACAAACTCGCAGGCGGCCAGGTGCAGGCGGTCAAACTGGCGCGACTTGCGCAGGCCTTCGAGCAGCTTTTCCACCAGCGTGGCGCGGTTTTCGGCCTGTTGTGAGAGTGCGGCGGTCAGTGAGAGCAGCGCGCCATGGGCATCGACGCGTTCCGGGTCGCGCTCCAATTCGGTTAGTGCCGTGATATCGGCTTCGGTCACGGGCGCGGGTGGCTTCCAGAGGCTGGCCTCGGCTGCGCTCAGCGGGGGCAGGACGTCACCGTCGCCAAGATCGGGCAGGCTGGCGATGGGATCATCCGTGGCCGGAACAAGCCCGATCCGGGCATACCAGTCCGACAGGGCCGATTCAAAGCCGCCGCTCTCGCCGACACGGCGCAGATCGTTCAGACGGTTCATCCAGCCATTGCGGAACACGGCGAGGTTGGGATTGTTGGCGATGATTTGTTCGTAAAACCGCTCACGCGCATCGCAATAGCTGCGGAACAGGGCGTGGGCATCGGCGCGTGCCACAGCGGCCAGTGTGTTGGGCCCGATGACGCCATCATCGACAACCCCAACCAGACCCTGAAGATAGCGCACCGCGCGGTTCGGTCCGCTATTGACGCCAAAATCCATGGCCGCCAGGGCAATCCGCTCCGGCAGTTCATCGCCCTTGATCTTGGACCAGTATTTTGCGCGATAAATTTCAGAGGCTTCGGCAAGGCTGATCTCGAACACATCCATGTGCGGTTGGCCGCGATCATCACGCCATTGGTCGAACACTCTTTGGGTTACGCCCATATTTGTGCGCCCACCTGGATCATTGGGATGGTGAACTTTGCCGCCTTCCCATTTGTGAACGAACTCCATCACCCGTTCGAACAGGGGGGGATGTGCCGGCGCGGGTGGTTCCACGATAATTGGTGCTGGCGTTGGCGCGGGTTCAGGGATTGGCGCAGGATCAGGCTCGGAAACATCCGCGCTGGACAGTGGTGCGGGCATCTCGTCTGGTGCATCCAGTATTGGCGGCGTGGCGAGGCCGTCATCCATGGGCGGGGGCAATTCATCGGGCGCGCCGCGCTGGCGCATACGGTCTGCGATTTCTTCACCTGCGCTGCGGGCACTGTCCATCGCCCGGCCGGCACCTTTCAGAATCAGTTTGCCAAGATCGCCCGGATCGCGGAACAGGCGGCCAAGCGCCTGGCCGGCAAGGCTTTCAAAACCAGTCAGGCTCTCGCCATCGCTGATATCCTCAAGCCGGAACATGGGATGGCTTGCGCCGACGGTCTGCGGCATGGCCACGGTGCGCATGTCCAGAAGGCCGGAGAAACGGGCGCGCAGGGCGTCGGTGATTTCCTCAGCATGGGCCTGGGTCAGGTCGAAAGAGGTCAGGCAGCAGCGCTCGAAACGTTTCAGGCCAGCCAGGATGGAGGCAGCATTGCCTTCCTGGCGGATCAGGTTGCGCAGCTCTTCCCAGGCGTCCTTGAGATCCGGGATGTTCATCCAATCGTCGCGACGCTCGACCCGCTCGATCGTGTAGACCGCATAAGGAACGCCGCGAATGGGGCTGCGCCGCTTGCCTTTCACCAGGCATCCGCGCGCCTCGTCAAAGCCGATATCGGCGGGATTGTAGCGCCGCTCCGGCAAGCGGGCGACGACATGGGTGCCTTCACTGAACTCGCCCTTGAAGCTGTTCTTTACCCCGACCTGGAGGTTGAAGCCGTCCGTACCACCCGAGATGGTGTCAAAGGTTTCGCGCAGCACCTGGGCATAGGGGCCAGCAACGGCGGCAAACGGAATGGCAGAAAAGGCCGACAGCTGGTCGAGCACTTTCACAACATTGTCCAGTCCGCTATCGGCCTTGGCTGCAAACAGGCCGAACTCCAGGTCCAGCGCGCCATGATAAGGGATCGGGCCCAGCGGATAGCTGCGCTCCTGGATCACACGGTCGGTGTTTTTCCGGTCGATTGCGGCGATAAATTCCGGGGCAATGATGCGTTCGCTTGTGCCCATGCGCCCGGTGCCATTCGTGAAGTCCGCCCGAAAGCGCAGGCAGGGGAAATTCGTCCGGAACCAGCCGCCGCGATTGACCTCATAGGCATCAATGCGCAGCACGAAATAGTGCTGGCCGGCAAGAATGGGCCGCTCTTCGCGGCCCATATCCAGGCGTTTGTGAATGAGGCCGGTTTCGCTCACCCGATCGCTTTCTGCCATCGTCACTCGTCCCCTGTGTGCACTGTGCAGTTCGTCTTAGCCGTCCCGGTCAGGCCTCGCAACTGACAGGACCGGCATCACGGCGGTGAAATTCGATCCGGTTCACCTGGCCGGTATTTTCCGGGGTGCCCGGGACCTGTTCGTAAAAGATCTTGGCATGATAATCGCCGACCGGGCGATAGGTCAGCCAGGCATCCACCTGCGGATAGATATAGTTCATCACGATGGACACCAGCAGCGCCAGCCCACTCTCGCTACCTTCGGCGCAGGAGATCACATCGCCATCGGTCTTGCGGATGCGATAGAGCCAGTAGGCGATCTTCGGGTCATTGGCCTGGGGCACATTAATGGTAGCAAGACGCGACATGTCGAGATCGGCGTTATCAAAGTCGACTGTCACCACAGGCAGGTCAGCCTGCAGCGAGTTGCGCAGATTGATGTCAAAGCCATCGGCGCCTTCAAGATAGGTGATCTCGGTAAAGCGTGTGGAAGGCGGGGTGAAATAGCGTAAGAGGTCGCAGGCTGAGGACGAAACCTCGCCCGTGCTGACCGTTGCCAGGTCCGATGAGCGCATCAGGCCGGCGGAAACCGCCTGTTGGCACAGGCCGCCCTCGCCAAGCGCGGCTTCGGTCAGCTGGATGCACGCGCTTTGTGTTCCAGGAGCCGGTGATGCGCAGCTGGTGGCCGCCATGTTCGAAATCAGGCTGCCATTGCCGCTGCCGCCGCTGGCTGAACAGCCGGCCAGTGTCATACTGCCGGCCAGGGCGAATGCTGTTGCAATCAGTGTTTTCATGATCCTCTCCCCGCGGGTGTCCGCTGCTAATTAACTTAGAGTTAACAGCGAGAGAGAGGCAGGGCCAGTGAATTCGAAGGTCGGCTATGGTAAGCGCAAGCCGTGGTCGATCTTTGCTTCATGCGGCCCAGGTCCGGGGCTGGGCCGTTTTATTGCGCGAGTCCTATGGCGCCGCGCTCGCCCGAAAGGCCAATGGCCCTTGCCTCAGGGGACAGATATGTGCAGCTATGTTAGCGTGAACATTCAAGGCGCGCGCGTCTTGATGAAAACGGGCGTTGATCTGTGGGGCGATGGCCCAGGCAAGCGGCGCTGGAAACGAGAGAGTATCAGGGAGGAGTCCGATATGCGGACATCAGCAATTGTAATCGGATTGGCGCTTGCCGCCGCAGCGTGTTCACCCGTCAGCACACCAGAGCCGGCTGAGATCGAGGAGACCGCAGACGCGGTGGTCGAGGAAATCGTTGAAGAGGCTGAAGAGGCGAGCAGGTATCTCACCGCGCCGCTGG
>JALEGE010000180.1 GCA_022760335.1 Hyphomonadaceae bacterium | reverse complement strand
TGCAGGTTCCAGTACGCGGCAAAGCACTTCGCCTGTGGGCATCTCTGCAGGCGCATTCACATCTTCAACAAAGGCCGCTGTGCGACCGAACAAGCCCGTGCCCGGCTTCCAGACTTCGCGGGCCGGTTCGACCTCCACAGTTTCAGTGTAGGTTTCAAACTCGGCCGGGATGACAATCTTTTCGACCCGCTCTGGCTCTACCATCACCTGTTCTTCAATGATGTCCGTAACGGCGGGGATTAGGCGGAAACTTGTGCTGGCCTCTTTCACAAGAAATGACTCAGAGTGCTCCTCATAAACCGCCGGGATGACCTCAATACGGTAGGTTTCCGGGGAAACCAGAACTTCCTCCTGAATCGTCTCGGAAATCAGCGGTGTCAGGACGCGTGCGAAACATTCCCCGTCGCTGGAAGCAGGGGGGAACTCGCCATTTGAATCAGCCAACACCGGACATGACAGAAACAGGGCGAGGAGAATGAAACTCAGCAGGCGATACATGGAGACAGCACTCTTGCTTGTTTCCCGTCAGGATTGCCGGACGCAGTGATGTGCGTAAAGGGGGAATTTCAAGTTAATTCATTGCATTGCGCGCGACTCTTGAAATTTGAATGCGAGTGAGTGTCTGAATTTTCAATCTGTGAATCGTCCTTCACACGAAGCTCATCCGTGGCAATTCGCGAATGACTAGAAACTGGAAGGCTTCGTACTGGAATAGCGGTATGGACGTGGTAATGTTTCGTGCAACTGGACGAAAAAGACCATGGCCAAGACCGAAACCCGAAGAGGCGAAGCCCGCGACGATATTGTCCGTTCCGTGCTCGATTTGATTGCGGAATCCGGCATTGAAAGCGTCACGCATCGCTCCGCGGCGGCAAAGACGGGCGTTTCGCCAGGCACCGTGACCTATCATTTCGCTTCTCGTGATTCGCTCATAGACGCGGCCTTGACCCAGTATGTCAGCGAATATCAGGCAGGATTGGCCGAGGCGGTTGCCAATCAGCCAATCACCAGCCGGGAGGCACTTGTCCGCTTTCTGGTGGGCACTACCGCGCTGACGCCGGATACGCTCACCCTGTCGATCATCGAGGCGGAGATGGCGCTTCTGGCCCAGCGTACTGGGCGGCTGGCCGGTGTGTTACAGGCCTGGCAACGCAGCATGGAGCCGATCCTGAGTGAGGTGCTGGAAGATATCGGCGTGCTGCGCCCGGTCGAGGCGGCCAGAAGCCTGGTCGCCGTCTGCCGGGGGACCGAGTTTGAAGTCATGGCGCGCGGCGCAGAGATTGACCCGGAAACTCTGAAGGCGCGCCTGGAAGCGGTCCTCAAAGGACTGATGTCGTCTTAGGACTTGTTTCGGAGCCGCTTGATGGTGCCTGAAAAGTTCAGGCAGGGCACACCATCCCCGGTGACGATTCCACGTACGAAAATGAGCGATCCGCCCGCGCGCAACACCTCGCCGCGCGCTTCCACAAGTGCACCTTCCTTCGGGCCGGAGAGGAACTCACTGGTCAGCGCGACGGTCAATCCATAGCCGCCATCCATGGCATGGTTGGCGATGGCAAAGAGGGAAAAGTCGGCAAAGCTGAGAAGGCAACCGCCATGCACGACGCCCGCACCGTTCATGTGCCGGCGCTCGGCGCGGAAGGCGGCCACGGGTGTTTCCCCTTCCAGCCGGAAGAAGAACGGCCCGACGGTTTCGGCCTCGTAGGGCTCATCTTCCCAGTATGACCAGCCTGCAAACTCACCACCTTCGACCCTCACTTGCGTCATGAAATCTCCTCCCGTCTTTGACCTTGAGGCATGGTTTTAATCATGCGTTGGGCAGGCGTATACTCTCCCCCAACGAGACTTGGGAGGAGTTTTCATGGCATTTGATGTGGAACTGCGTGCGCAGCTGATTGAGACGGTCGCTCGCTTTGTGCGCGAAAAGTGTGTGCCACTAGAAGCTGAAGTGGGCGAGCGGGATCTGGTGCCGCCGGAAATTGTCGATGAGATGCGCGAGCTTGGCCTGTTCGGCCTGGCCGTGCCGGAAGTCTATGGCGGGTTGGAGCTCGACATGGAGACTGAATGCCTGGTCGCGCTTGAACTCGGCCGTACCTCGCCGGCTTTCCGCTCTGTTGTCGGCACCAATGTTGGTATTGGTAGCCAGGCGTTAGTTTTGTTCGGCACCGAGGAACAGAAGACGCGCTGGCTGCCGGGCATTGCCTCAGGAGATTTGATCGCGAGCTTTGCTCTGACCGAACCGGAAGCAGGATCGGATGCCGGCTCCCTCAAAACCAAGGCGATTCGTGACGGCGATCATTATGTCCTCAACGGCACCAAGCGTTACATCACAAATGCCAATGTCGCCGATGTCTTCACCGTCATGGCGCGCACCGATCCGGATACGCCGGGCGGCAAGGGCGTTTCGGCTTTCGTCGTCGAGCGCGATACGCCGGGGCTCAGTGTCGGCCCGCCGGAAAAGAAGATGGGCCAGCAGGGCGCGCATATCTGTGATGTGATCTTCGAGGATGCCCGCGTGCCGGTGGAAAACCGCATCGCCGGAGAGGGCGAAGGCTTCAAGGTTGCGATGAGCGTGCTCGACAAGGGCCGGCTGCATATCTCGGCGGTGTGTACCGGGGTGGCCGAACGGCTGATCCGCGAAATGGTCGCCTATGCGCGCGAGCGCAAGCAGTTCGGCGTGCCCCTGATCGAGCACCAGCTGATCCAGGCCATGATCGCCGACAGCCAGGCGGAAACCTATGCCGCCAAATGCATGATCCTGGATGCGGCGCGCCGGCGCGATGCTGGCGAGAAGGTCACCATGCTGGCGTCTTCCTGCAAGCTGTTTGCTTCAGAAATGGTGGGTCGTGTTGCAGATCGCGCGGTACAGGTTTTCGGGGGCGCAGGATATGTCTCCGATTACGGCATTGAGCGTTTTTACCGCGATGTGCGGATCTTCCGTCTCTATGAAGGCACGACCCAGATCCAGCAGATCGTGATCGCGCGGGAATTGTCCCGTGCGGCAGAACGGGGGGAGCTATAATTATGAGCACAGTCGATCCAACTGAGTTAGGCATGAATGCCGAACGGCTTTCAGCCATCCCGGATTATTTCCAGGCACGCTATCTCGACAGCGGGAAACTGCCCTGCATGACCACCATGGTCGCGCGGGGCGGGGAAGTGGTGCATGAGGCTTATCGCGGGACTACGCATCTGGGCGGTGAGGGTGAAGCCGTCGGGCCAGAGACGATTTTCCGCATCTACTCGATGACCAAGCCGATTACCTCGCTGGCCGCCATGATGCTGATGGAGCAGGGTGATCTGCGTCTTGATCAGCCGCTTTCGCGCTATATTCCGGAATTTGCTGAAACCGAGGTCTGGGCTGGCGGCGATCTCAACAACTATGAGACTAAGAAGCCTGAGCGGGAAATCGAGATCCGTGATCTATTCGTGCATACAGCTGGCCTGACATACGGTTTCCTGTTCCAGCATGAGGTGGATGCGCTCTACCGGCGTGAAAAAATAGCGGAACCTTTCGAAAGTTTGGGCGATATGTGCGCACGTCTCGCCAAGTTGCCCCTGGTATTCTCACCCGGCACTCGCTGGAATTATGGTCACTCCACGGATGTGCTCGGGCGGGTTGTGGAAGTGGTGTCCGGCCAGGAATTGGATGCGTTTTTTGCAGACCATATCTTCGGTCCACTGGGCATGGCCGATACCGGTTTCTATGTGCCAGAGGACAAACTGCACCGTTTGACGGCGTGTTATCAACGTAACCCCCTCAATGGAGAGGTGACACTGAGCGATGGCGCGGCGGGCGACAGCAAGGCCTATAAGTCGCGCCCGAAATTGCTCAATGGTGGCGGGGGGCTCGTCTCCACTTCGCGCGATTATCTGCGCTTTTGCCAGTGCCTTCTGAATGGTGGCCGGCTTGATGGCGCGCGCCTGATCAGCCCGAAGACCTGGGAGTTCATGGACCGCAACCATCTTCCCGGTGGCGCGACGATTAAATCGATGGGGGACAAGACCTTCAGCGAGGCGCGCATGGATGGCAACGGGTTCGGCCTTGGCGGCTCGGTCACTGTGGATGTCGCTGAGACAATGCAGCCGGGAAGTGTCGGCAGTTTCAGTTGGGGCGGGCTCGCCAACACTTTCTTCTGGATCGACCCGATGGAAGAGCTGATCGCCATCCAGATGACCCAGATGATCCCGTCAGGCTGTTATCCTGTCCGTCCGCAATTCCGGGCACTGGTCTATGCGGCGCTGGATGAGTAGGAACGTTCCATGATCCTGCTGATCTGCAACATCCTCAGCGTGCTCCCCCTACTGGGGGTAGCGTTTTGCTTTTGGAGAGGTGTGCGCAGCCTGCCATTGCCTTGGAACTGGCCGTCTCCTGGGCATGGGGGCTTGTGTTCGGAAGTCTTACGGCATTGCTGGCAATTCCAACCCTGTTATTGGATGAACGTCTCCAGCATCTTGGCGAGGAGGGGCGCTACTTTTTGTTGGTCGGAGCATTTATTCTTTACCCATTTGGATACTGGTTTGCCATTGAGGTGATTGCCAGATTTGTCCGCCGCCTGTTCTGGCCTACCTGTGCCAGCAAGACGGGAATATAAGCAAATAAACTATATGGCCAAATCGCCCGATCCTTTCCATGAGTTTGTCCGAGAACTTTTTGCCCCGCTCGGGCCGGTCACGATCAAGCGCATGTTCGGCGGGGCCGGGGTGTATGCCCATGAGGTGATGTTCGGCCTGATCGCGCAGGACCAGCTCTATCTCAAAGTTGATGATGCGTTGAAAGTGGCACTGGAAGAGGAAGGCTCAGAGCCCTTTCGATATGAGAAGAAAACCGGCGAGGTGGCCGTGATGGCCTATTATGCCTTGCCGGACGCAGCAACGGGCGATCCTGAAGCGGCCAGCGCCTGGGGGCGCCGGGCCCTGAATGTGGCCCTGAAGGCGAAGACGCGAAATAAGCGCAAGCCCCGTGGGTAATATTGCGCAAAGTGCAGCTCTATATTGCCCACCTCATCCCTCGGCCTCGCTCGGGATGAGGGCTGCGGCGCAGCCAATTCTCGATAACGGAACCTAAAAATCCGTCTCGGCTTCCTCGTCATCGCTATCGAGTGACTCCGGGATGGTGGCCGCAGCGGTTTCGAACCCGCCCGTGGCCTGCTGCCAGCCATTGATAACGGCGCTACGCACCCACTCTGGTGCATTGGCCGATTTTCCGCCTGCGCCCCAGATCGCCTTGCTGCCATAGCCGACATGCACCCGGAACTCGGTCATATAGCCTGGCCCGGCGCCGATCCCGGTTGCGCCCAGTTTGGCGCAGGCCTGGAGGAAGTCGCGATAGGTTTCCCGGTCGCCGAAATTCAGAAGGCTCAGCGTGCGGCCATCCTTGATGATTTCCAGATCGGCAGCCCCGCCCAGATCGTGGCGCGTTGAGCCGACGCGCTTCTCGCATGTGCCCTTGGCGCATTGTCCGCCAGATGTGACGCGCACTGTGTCGATCCCGACCTCGCTGGCCGCGCCGATCAGCAGCGCGCGCAAGTCTGCGGAGATCGGCAGGTCGCGTGTCTTGCCCGCCGTGTCTTCGATCAGTTGGGCTGTCGGTGCCGGAGTTTCGCCGGGAGCTGGTGTTGCAACCGTCGGCGTCTCCGCAACAGGTTCTGGCTCAGCGGGCGTAGCGATCGGCTCTGACGGTTCCGGCACGGGTTCGGGAGCAATATCGACACTTGGAGTCGACGGCGCTGGTTCAGGTGTCGTTGGCTCTGGCACTGGGTCAGGCGTGGCCGACCCAGGATCTGAGCTCGGCAGATTTGACTTTGCGCGAAATATCGTTCGGAAAATTCCCATCAGCCCTGAAAACATGAAGCTTCCCCTCTTGATGCCTCAAACCATGAGCGTCTCGCCCACGGCGCGAGTTTGAGCAGCGCAAAACGGCATGTCCATTAAAAAGCCGTCATCTCGCCCATATGCCGTCGTCAATGCCCTGTTTTTGTTCTGACATCAGTAGGGGTTTCCGATTCTGCCCGTTCCGTGGTTGATAGGAAACTGAAATGTTGGCCCGGGGCGGTGTTCTGCCGCCAGCGAGAGATGGGAGAATGGCATGGCGACACTCGCTCTGGTCGATGACGATGAGAATATCGTTGCGTCACTGAAAATCTTTTTCGAGGCCGAAGGCTATCAGGTCCGCACCTATTATGACGGCGAGGCGGCGCTGCCGGCGCTGACCGAGAACCCGCCGGACCTGGCCATTCTCGATGTGAAGATGCCGAAAATGGACGGGATGGAGCTGCTCCGCCGCCTGCGCGCCACCTCCAACCTGCCGGTGATCTTCCTGACCTCCAAGGATGAAGAGATCGACGAAGTGATCGGCTTCAATATCGGCGCCGATGATTTTGTCCGCAAACCCTGCTCGACGCGCCTCCTGTCCGAGCGTGTGAAGGCGGTGCTGCGCCGTGCCCGCGGCGTCACTGGCGGGCCGGAAGATGGTGATGCCAAGCCGATCGTGCGCGGCCGTCTGACGCTCGACCCGAACCGGCATGCCTGCAACTGGGACGGCCATCCGGTGCGCCTGACGGTGACCGAGTTCCTGATCCTGCAATCGCTGGCCCAGCGGCCCGGTTATGTGAAGTCGCGCGACCAGTTGATGGACGCGGCCTATGACGACCAGATCTATGTCGACGACCGCACCATCGACAGCCACATCAAGCGCCTGCGCAAGAAGTTCCGCGAGGTCGATGACAGCTTCGACAGCATCGAGACGCTGTATGGGGTCGGGTACCGCTATACGGAAAGCTGAGGCGATGGGGCTGTTTGTAGAGTTTATCCGCCGTGGTCTGGCGTGCGCGGCGGTCTTATCCCTCGCCGGCCTGACGGCGTGTGGCGGATCTGAGGATGCTAATGATCCCTTCGCCAAACTCGATGACGAATTGCTGGTCAGGTTTAGCGAAAACCCTGATGCAATCGGTGATCTCTGCCAGCCTTTTGCCGAGTTCGCGGTGCGCAGCACTGAGGAGGCTTTTCCCATTGCGGTGACATTCCTGGTCGATCAGGCGAGCTTTTCCAGCGCGGCATTTGCCTTGCGTTCGGAAGGCGATCCGGAAGTTTTGATCGGCATGATGGTGCTCAATGAGGCCGGGCATGTCCGGCGGCCCTGTGCGGAGATGGAGCTGCAAGTCGACAGCCTGATCTGCAAGGATCCGGAAGAGTATCAGCCGCGCCCATGCCCGGAAATCCGTTTTGAGGGCGAGGAGATGTTCAACCTGTTCCGGGACGGACCCGGCTGAGGTGAGCGGATGCAGCGCAGTTGCCAGCTTGAGCGGCGTGTGCACCACGTTATCGTACGATCACAATTCTTCTGACTGAAAAGGCTTTCCCATGTCCGACCCCGAAAACACACTTGTCATGGACACCAGCAAAGGCACGCTCAAGATCGAGCTGCGCCCGGATCTTGCGCCGAATCATGTCGCGCGGATCAAGGAACTGGCCCGCGAGGGCTTTTATGACGGCATCATCTTTCACCGCGTCATTGATGGCTTTATGGCCCAGGTCGGTTGTCCGGATGGCACGGGGATGGGCGGATCTTCCAAGCCGGATCTGAAGGCCGAGTTCAATAGCGAGCCGCATGTGCGCGGCGTCTGCTCCATGGCGCGGACCAACAATCCGAACTCTGCCAATTCGCAATTCTTCATCTGCTTCGATGATGCTGGCTTCCTCGACCGCCAATACACTGTTTGGGGCAAGGTCAGCGAAGGCATGGATGTCATCGACAAGATCAATCGCGGCGAGCCGCCGCGCAACCCGGACCAGATTGTCTCGCTCCGGGTCGCTGCCGACGTCTGAGGCCTGACATGGCCAAGGCGCCAGCTCGCAAGTCCAGGCGCAAGAAGCGCAGTTCCGGAGTAATCCGTTCGCGGATTGCCCGGCTGATCTTCGCGTCGAACCTGGCCGGGCTGGCGATCCTGATCGTGGGCGCCATGGTGCTCAATGAAATGCGCGCTGGCCTGGTCATGTCCAAGAAGACAGACCTGGAAGGACAAGCGCAGATCTTCACCAATCTGCTCGGTGGCGGGGCGACGCTCGGCCGGCCCGAGCCGATGATGGATGCCGATCTGGCGCGCGCCACGATCAGGGAACTGCAACTGCCCGCCACTGTTCGTGCTCAAGTGCGCACAACTGACGGCGAGATGGTGGCGGACAGTTTCCTGCTCTCGGATCGGGTTGATATTTCGACACTTCCGCCGATCCGCGAGCCGGGCACATTCAGCCGCTGGAGTGCAGATCTTTCCTCCTGGGCCAGTGATTTCATGGCCAGGCTGCTGCGTGAGCGGCCTGGCGCTTCAGTGCGAACGCAGAGTTTCGAGGAAGAGTATAATGCGGCCTTGATGGGGGACATGGCGTCTAGCCAGCGATTTTCTGATCGCGGCCAGCGTGTGATTTCGGTCTCCGTACCGGTACAGCGCGTGTCGGCCGTTGTGGGTGTGTTGACCTTGGAGGCCAGCGGCGTTGATGAGATTGTCCGGGCAGAGCGGGCGGCACTCCTGCCTTTCATTCTGGTCGCGGTGCTCGTCGCCCTGATCACGTCGGCTTTGATGACGCTCGGGATTGCCCGGCCGCTTCGCCGGCTGTCACTGGCGGCTGATCGGGTGCGGTCGGGGTCTTCGGAATCACTGGATTTGCCGAATCTGACGAAACGTCCCGATGAGATCGGTGATCTGGCCGGCGCGCTGGAAGCGATGACCATTGCGCTGGTCGAGCGGATCGAGGCCAATGAGCGCTTTGCGGCCGATGTGGCGCATGAACTGAAAAATCCCCTGACCTCCATTCGCTCGGCCGTGGAAACCGCAGAGCGTGTAAAGGATGACCCCGAAGCGCGCGAGAAACTGCGCCAGCTTATCGCCAAGGATGTCCAGCGTCTCGATCGCCTGATCACCGATATTTCCAATGCCTCGCGCCTGGAGGCGGAGGTGACACGCGTGCCCACCGCGAAGCTGGATATCACCCGGTTGTGCGAAGACATTGTCGACACTTACACCGCGCTTGGCATGGATACCTCGGTGAAGGTTCAGTTTGTCGACGAGACCAAGGGGGCAGGCCTGCTCGTGCGCGGGCGGGAAGGACCGCTTGGCCAGGTCTTGCGCAATCTGATCGACAATGCGCGCTCTTTCTCGCCGCCTGAAGGCCTGGTGCGCGTCACCCTGATTCAGGATCGCCAGGGACGCCAAACCACCGCGCGTATCCTGGTAGAGGATGAGGGCCCCGGTATTCCACCAGACAAGCTGTCCACGATCTTCGACCGGTTCTATACAGACCGGCCTGCCGGGGCGGCCTTTGGCAACAATTCCGGGCTTGGTCTCTCCATTGTCGCGCAAATCGTGGAGACGCATCAGGGAACGGTCTTTGCCGAAAACCGGGAGCAGGGCGGGGCGCGCTTTGTTGTGGAGATCCCTGCAGCCTAAGACGTGTCAGGCTGATCGCAGCTGTCATATGGCCTTCATATTGTGCAGTATCGCTGAGCCGCTATACCCGATACAGCGATGGAATCATCAGGAGGGCAGGGCATGACGAGCGATGCGGAAGAGGCCGCCAAGCGGCAAGGCGGCTTTCTCGGTTGGGTCGAGCGCACGGGCAACAGGCTGCCCGACCCGGTCTTCATCTTCGTCTATTTGATCATTGCACTGGTTCTGTTCTCGATCCTCGCTCATGCGATGGGGCTTTCAGCAGTGCATCCGACCCAGGTCAGCGAGGATGGCGGGCCGGTGACGATCAAGTCTGCGAGCCTTCTGTCGGCTGAAAACATTCAGCGCCTATGGACCCAGATGCCGGCGACGTTCACCCATTTTCACCCGCTCGGTTATGTCCTGGTCGTTATGCTGGGCGCTGGTGTGGCTGAACGCTCAGGCCTGTTTGCCAGCGCCATTCGCGCGGCCGTGCGCAATGCCCCGAAATTCCTGCTCACCCCTTTGGTGGCCCTGGTTGCCATGCTGTCCAACCATGCTGCCGATGCGGGCTATGTGGTGATGATCCCGCTGGCGGCGATACTGTTTGCCTCGGCCGGACGCCATCCGTTGGCGGGGATCGCGGCGGCTTTTGCTGGTGTTTCCGGCGGATTTTCCGCCAATGTAGCGCCAGGCCAGCTGGATGCGCTGCTGTTCGGTATCACTGAGACAGCCTATCAGGCCTCCAGCATTGATGGCGGCTGGGGCGTCAATATCGCGGGCAACACCTATTTCATCATCGCGCTGTTACTGCTCTATCTGCCGATCATCTGGTATGTGACCGACCGGATCATTGAGCCGCGCCTGGGCGCGTGGAAGCCCGATGCCGCCACCGCCGAAGCCTATGGCGATGAGGATGCGCCGCTCACCGAGGGGCAGAGCAAGGGGCTGGTCTGGGCCGGCCTCGCCGTGCTTGGTGTTTGCGGTCTGTGGGCATTCATGACCCTTGGTCCCGGCACGCCGCTTTATTTGACCGATGCCGATTTCGCCGCGCAGGGCCTGGATGCCGGGGCGATTGCCGAAAAGGCCTGGTATGACAGGCTCAACCCCTTTTTCCGGTCTCTGGTCGCAGGTTTCCTGGTTCTTTTTCTGGCCGCTGGCTGGGCCTATGGCGCCGCGGCCGGCACGATCAAGTCGCACAAGGATCTGGTCGCCATGATGACCGAGGCGATGAAGGATCTGGGCTATTATCTGGTGCTGGCCTTTGCCGCCGCGCATTTCGTGGCGATGTTTGGCTGGTCCAATCTGGGCCTGATCACGGCGGTGCATGGCGCCGATGCCATTCAGTCTTCCGGTCTGCCCTTGCCGATTGTGATCGGCCTGATCGTCCTGTTCGCCGCGTTGCTGAACCTGTTTGTCGGGTCGGCCAGTGCGAAATGGGCGCTTCTGGCGCCTGTGCTGGTGCCCATGCTGATGCTGCTCGGCATAAGCCCGGAAGGGGCCACGGCGGCCTATCGGGTCGGCGACGGCGCGACTAATATTATCACGCCGCTGATGGTGTATTTCCCCTTGATCCTGATCTTTGCACAGCGCTGGCAAAAGGATTTCGGCCTTGGCAGTTTGACCGCGATGATGATCCCATATTCGCTCTGGCTTCTCGTGTCCGGTGTAACCTTGATGATGATTTGGATCTTCCTGGGCATCCCACTGGGCCCTGGCGCGCCCGTCGGTTTTCAGCTGCCGGAGATTGCGACGCCGTGAAAAACGGTCTTGACCCAGAGCACACCTGTGTCAGCGTGGCAGGTCAGGTGATGGTCGAAAGTCGTCGTGTATGATCGGTATTGTAGTTGTCAGTCATGGAAATCTGTCGCGAGAACTGGTGGCGGCTGCACAGCATGTGGTGGGCGCGCAGAAGCGCTTTCGCGCAATTTCCATCGAGGCCGAGGATGATATCGAGGCGCGTCGCGAAGAGATCCGCGAAACCGCGGTGGCCTGCGATGACGGCTCGGGGGTCATCATCCTGACCGACATGTTTGGTGGCACACCCTCCAATCTTGCCATTTCCGTGATGAGCGAAGGCAAGGTGGAGGTCATCGCTGGCGTGAATTTGCCGATGCTGATCAAGCTTGCTGAAGTGCGCAAGGATCTCACCTTGATGGAAGCGTGCGAGACAGCGGCCGATGCAGGGCGGAAGTATATCAATATCGCCTCGGAGCTGATGAGCCGGGCCTGATGGCAGATTGTGATACGGAAGATCCCGCACGACAGAGTGTGACCATCGTCAATGCCAAGGGCCTGCATGCGCGGGCCTCTGCTGCCCTGTCAAAGCTTGCCGGCGAGTTTGATGCTCGTGTCACCGTGCATCATCGCGATGTCAGCGCGGATGCGCGCTCGATCATGGATCTTCTTATGCTGGTGGCATCGAAAGGCTGTGAGATTGAAATCACCGCCTCCGGGCCGCAGGCTGTGGAAGCGGTTACGGCTCTTGCCAGTCTGGTCGCCAACGGGTTCGGCGAGGGTGACAGCGCTACGGTTTAAGCGCGCTAGTTACGCTCCAGGCGCACCACATCACCTTGATGCGGCGCAATTTCGCGCGCGCGGTCTGGCGCACGCAGGTCAGCAAGCTTGATCGTTCCGTCTGGCGAAGAGGCATAGGCGTCAGCGATTGCAATGATGACCGCGCTGAACTCCTGCGCGCTGACGCGGCGATCGAGATTGGGGTCAAAGCGGACCGGATTTGCAAGGGAATCATCGCGCGTTGGCAGGCTCTCGGCCCATGCCTGCTGTTCGAAAGCGCTCAAGGTGCCATTGCCATTGGCATCGGCGGCATCGAACGCGCGCTCAATCCCGAAATTCCGTTCGGCGACGGTCACCTGGCCATCGCGATTTGCATCAAAGGAAAGAAGTAATCCGCCCCCGGGCACGAAGCGCGGTGCATTGCCACCAGGTACGGCAGTTTTCAAGGTTCCCTGTCCGGGCAGGCGGACAATGTCGGAGTCGTTGGACTGAGCCACAGAGGGTAGGGCACAGGCCAGGAAAGCGGCGAGGCAAACAGGCAAAAACTGGCGCATCAAACTTTCGGGCTCCCTAGATGATCACCTCAAGATGGTACGCCTGTTGCCGGAAGGCCACATTTTTTTCCGTTCATACTGCAAAACTTGTCCCGCATCCGCAGCCTGAGGTCGCGTTGGGATTGTTGATGCGGAAGGCTGACCCGATCAACTCATTGGTGAAATCAATCTCTGAACCGCGCAGGAATTCCAGGCTGACTTCGTCGATCACAACACCTGCGCCATCGCGTTCGATGAGCAGGTCATCTGCGTTGCGGGCCTCGGCAAAATCGAATTTGTAGGAAAATCCGGAACAGCCGCCGCCCTCCACGGACACGCGCAGCAGCTTCGCCTCGGGCTGTTTCGCCAGAATCGCCTTAATGCGCTCAGCAGCAGAAGAGGTTAGGGTAACATCGCTCATGGCACGCAAGATAGGCATAGTTGCCCCGCTCGAAAAGAGACAGGACTGGCTTGCGCCCTACGCCACCGATTGGCGCGGGTCGCGCGGGCGGTACGTTACCGAGACGGTTTCGGCGACGCGCACGCCGTTTCAGCGGGATCGCGACCGGATTATTCATGCCAGTGCCTTCCGCCGATTGAAGCAGAAAACACAGGTTTTTGTGGCCCATGAGGGCGATCATTATCGTACGCGTCTGACCCATTCACTGGAAGTGGCGCAGATTGCTCGCTCTATCGCGCGCACCTTGCGGCTGGATGAGGATCTGGCCGAGGCCCTGGCCCTGGCTCATGATCTTGGCCATCCGCCCTTCGGCCATGCCGGTGAAGACCAGCTGGATGCCTGCATGGCTGAGTATGAAGGCTTCGATCACAATGCGCAGACCCTGCGAATCGTCACCAAGCTTGAGCAGTCTTATCCGCACTTTGATGGCTTAAATCTGAGTTGGGAAAGCCTGGAAGGTCTTGTGAAGCATAATGGTCCGGTTCTGACCGGTGAGACGAGCTTTGACGCGCTGCCGGTAGCGTTTCGGGACTTTCCTCATCTGGAAGATCTGGAACTGACCACCTTCGCTGGCGCTGAAGCCCAGGTTGCCGCGCTGTCGGATGATATCGCCTACAACAATCACGATATTGATGATGGCCTGGCTGCTGGCTTGT
>JALEGE010000179.1 GCA_022760335.1 Hyphomonadaceae bacterium | reverse complement strand
GACATGCAGGCCGAACATGGCTTCGGGCCGCAACTCTTCGAAAATGCCTTCTTCCAGCATCCGCGCCGCACCCCCAAACTCACCGACTGGCGCGCCTTCTTCGGCCGGCTGGAAGACGAAGATCACGGTGCCGGCAAGCTCATCCTTCATCTCCGCGAGCACGCTGGCCGCGCCCATCAGGATCGCCGTATGGGCATCATGGCCACAGGCATGCATAACAGGCACGGTGTTGGAAAACCCATATTCCGCCGTCACGGTGGAGGCGAAAGGCAGGCCGGTGTCTTCCAGGATTGGTAGCGCATCCATATCCGCTCGCAAGGCGATCACCGGGCCGGGACGCCCGCCATGCAGCACGCCGACAACACCCGTGACGGCAATCTCGGTCTTCACCTCCATACCGAGCGAGCGCAGGTGGTCCGCAACCAGACCGGCTGTACGGAACTCGCGATTGCTAAGTTCCGGGTTCTGGTGAATGTCGCGGCGCCAGGCGATGATATCAGGCTCGACGTCTTCAATCAGGGCTTCAACACGGGCTGATGTCTGTGCAGATGTGGACTGCGACACTACAGACTGGCAGCCGCAAATCAGGGTGAAGGCAACGAGGCCGGCTTTGAGTTTCATCTTGATGTCCGCTTGAAATTAGATTTCGAATTTGCGCGTCTCGATTATTCAGCCGCCTGGGCACGCTCTCGACGCAAGGCCTGAACCCGGATCCGCCCAGCGCGCATTTTCCACCACATATAGATGCCAGTCAGGCTGAGCGCGGTGAGGATAAAACCGGCGAGGAAGATGATGATCTGCCAGACCGGTCCACCAACATGGCCGGCATGGATCTCGTCCATCAGCGTAGCGGCCGATTGCGCCGCGCTGGGCGCGTCTTCAGGCGGCGGCCTGCGAACCAGTCCGGTCGTGTCCTCGACCTGGAACATCTGGCGGCAGGGCTCGTGGGCATCCGGGAGCTCAGTTTCGCAAGCAATTTCCACGGCCCAGACCGGACGCGCTTCGGTCGGCCAGGCCATGAATGCGACCTGCCCGCCGCCAGCCTCGCGCAGAGCCAGTCCAGCTGCTTCAGAGGGCGCAAGAGCCGTGATCTCGGCCGGCGGAATGATCGGCGGCTCTGCGCCATGGCCACGGCCGCCGGATTCCGCGCCCAACTGGCCCGTGGCAAGCGACACGAAGAACCCGAAAAAGGCCGGGAACACGATATATGCGCCGGTAAAGGCCAGGATCATCATCGGGACCGCTGACCAGAAGCCCACCATGTGATGAAGGTTGGAGAGCTGCGAGGGCGAGCGCTTCCAACGGATCGCCTTTTTCAGATCTCCGTTCTTGGGCCACCAGAGCCAAACGCCGGTAAAGACGGAAAAACACAGAACAAATCCAAAGATACCAACAAGATCGCGCCCCAGCCCCTTCATGCCGAAATGGCCGTGATAGGCGTGCATATACCACATGAAGTCTGCACCGAGGCCGGCGCTGGCGGTGAGCTCACCCGTCTGTGGGTTCAGCCAGACACGATGGCGCGCGGGCGGCCCGACGCGGTTCACCTTGTGCGGCGCGCCTCCGACCAGAACGGCCTGGGAATTGTCGACCGGCAGGCGCATGGCGCTGATGCGGTCTCCTTCCGGCAGAGCCGCCATCGCAGAGGCCGTGTATTCATCGACGGAAAGGAGCTGCCCCGCAGGCTGACCAGAGAAGCGACCACCATAGATCAGCTCTTCAGTCTTGTCCGGCCAGACCAGCGCAGACCCGGTCAGGCCGAGTATCGCCATGCCGACAAGACCGATCAGGCCGGTCCAGCGATGGAGAAATAGCCATGTCTGTCTCAGCTTCAGCTTGTTTGCCATTATGAAACTATCCGATCTCTTGTTTGAGCAGGTTCGGGCCAAGGTTTAAAACCGAGGGATACACAAAAATTTCGAAATTTAAAGGGGCTCATCAAATTATCGAAGCAGACAGATATATATGACAAACTCCGAGCAAATGCGCGACATGCATCTCAAAGCCTGTTGGTTGAACCGATAAACTCGAACCTACAATTCACTCCCTGCTTGCACCGGGAATAAGCTTCTATAGATTTTTCCCAGAGAATAACGAAACTATCCTGAGTCTTGATCCTGCTGACTGGCGCCAAGACTCTCAGCAGTTTGAAGTCATTGGAATCCTTATGGGCAAACCAAAATCAAACGGCGAGGCAGAGATCATCTCCGCGCTTACACAGTCTGGCGCATCAGAAATTTCTGCATCGCCCAAACAAACCGGATCTCGCACTTTGGCCGGACAGGTCTATGAGCGCCTGCGCGAGGACATTGTGAACGGCAAACTGCCGCCAAATATGAAGCTTAAACTCGAACAGCTATTGGCGGACTACAAGGTCGGTATGTCTCCCCTGCGTGAAGCCCTCTCGCGGCTGGTCGGCGATATGCTGGTGCGCACGCAGGGCCAACGTGGATTTTGGGTCGCACCGCTCTCCCTCAAAGATCTTGATGACATCACCAAGGTACGCGCCCTGCTTGAGGCTCAGGCCCTGACGCAGTCGATGCAGAACGGCGGAGATGACTGGCTAGAACGGATAGAAGTGGCCTATACGCGTCTTGCCGAAGTGGAGAAATCACTCCCGGGCGAGACCGACGATCTGCCAGCAGACCAGGCCGCCGAATGGGAACTGTGCAACCGGGAATTCCACTCCGCGCTTGTCTCGGCCTGCGGCTCGGAATGGCTGCTCAGGCTGCGGGGCATCATGTACCAGCAGTTGGAGCGCTATCGCCGGATTTCTCTCTATAACTCACGCGGTCACCGCGACATTGCCGAGGAACATCACGCGATCTATCAGGCTGTCAGCCAGCGCAAGATCCTGCGGGCATCCGATCTTTTGGAAATGCACCTGGATGAAACCGCCAAGGAAGTGCGCCTTGCGATCGTGGAAAACGACTCCCTGCAAGGGTTCGAGCACCCATAGCCCCGGTAAAAACTGCAGCCTTGCGTCCCAAGGGGCGCACGCCACCTTGAAGAAGAGGGGCGCGGCCGGGTGTGCATTTTGAGCAATCCAGCGCCCAGACTGCCATATATACGAAATTTCGAGACACAACTTGCGCACTCACGACACGTATTAAACAGAATTGCTAAAAAATTTCGAAAATATCTTGACGAATTCGTGAAGGCGCCGATTAATTCACGGGCAATCGGTTTACGTTGAGACGATCACGCCTGAACTCATTCTCGTCTCTCACCGCGACCGGCCATAAAGCAGCTCCGCGGGGGAGTTGCTCCGCCTTATCGGGGGCCACAGATGCGTTCTTTTACTTCCAGTTCTTTCAAACTGCGGACGTGGGGGCTGATGTCGGCCTGCACGACCGCCCTGCTCCTCTCCATGCCGGCTGCGGCTCAGGAGGGTGAAGAGACCGAAACGGCTACCATGGATACGGTTGTCGTGACCGGTACCAATATTCGCGGCACCGAAGTTGTCGGCAGCGCCACACAAACGATCACTGCCGCCGACCTTGCCGATAGCGGCAAGACCGGCGTTGGCGACTTCCTGCGCGAGATTCCGTCCAACCTTGCTGGCGGCGTTGGTATTTCAGACGAGACCCAAAGCGGCCAGGATGCCGGTCCAAATGCATCCAACCTGGCAAGCGGCCAGGGTGTAAACTTGCGCGGCCTCGGTGCACTGTCGACCCTTGTGCTGGTCAATGGCCGGCGCGTTCCAGCCTCCGGCCAGTTCGGTGATTTCGTCGATGTTTCGAACATTCCTGGCGTTGCGATTGGAAATATCGAAATTCTTCAGGATGGCGCTTCAGCCGTGTATGGCTCGGATGCTGTCGGTGGTGTCGTCAACTTTATCCTCAAGACCGAAGCTGACCGCCCAGTGACAACCGTCAAGGCCGGTGTGGCGACCCAGGGCGGTGGTGAGGAGTACCTCATCAGCCACCTGCAACCTTTCAACTGGGACAGTGGCAATATCGTCCTTGCCGGCGAATGGTACAGCCGGGGCGCGGTCAGCCAGACCGACCGTGATCCTTATTCCAACGGTAGTGACTTCTCCGGCATGGGCGGGGTCAACTGGCCGCTTTATACTGGCCGTGTCGGGCCAATCGCAAACATCTATCTTTCCGACGGCGCGGCTCCGGATGGAACCGTTGGCGCAACTGTTCCCCCCGGACCAAACGACAATCTCACCGCCGCAGACCTCATCCCCTCTGCTGATGGCACTGGCTCGACGGCCAATCCCTATAGCGGCGTGGATATCCTGCCGGAACTGGAGCGCTTCAGCTTCTATATCGCCGGCGAGCAGGATCTTGGGGCCTCCATGCAACTCTTCGGAGATGCCCGCTATACCAAGCGCGAGACCAGTTCCACGATCGGATACTATCATCCCGAAGGGTACAATATCGCGCCTGACAGCCCGAACTGGATCGACGGCATCGACCCCAGCATGATCTCGGTAGACCGGAGAAGCGGGGCGCTTTCCATTCCCTTCTCGGTCATCATCGACGAAATGCCGATGAGCCGCGAGACCGAGGTGGACAGCTATGGCGCAACCATTGGCCTGCGCGCAGACCTGATCAAGGATTGGGTACTGGAAACGGCCCTGAGCTATTCCATGGAAGACCAGAACAGGGTCGAACGTCAGCCCAAAGGGGCCGGATTCGGCACCAGCGCGGGGAACCCGGACACGATCTTCTGCGCGCTGAACCCAACAACCGGAGCCTGCGCCGCAGCCGGTGTCACGCGCTGGAATCCCTGGTCGACCGACGCGCTAAGCGACGCCCAGTTGGATGAGTATTTCGGCATTGAAGACCTGTCCTTTGAGTCAGAGGTGTTCCAAGCTTCCGCCAAAGTCGATGGCTCGCTCTTCTCACTCCCGGCTGGTGATGTGAAATTCGCCGTCGGGGCCGACTTCCGCAATGAAGGCATGGAAGGCTTCCTGAACGCCGATACGATTTATCTGGCCCCAACGACCGGCCCGTATACGCGCACCGAACGCGATGCGATCTCGGTTTTCACCGAATTTCTGGTGCCCGTGCATGAAATGCTGGATGTCAGTCTGGCAGGCAGGTACGAGACCTTCGATGCCGACTACGGTAGTGAATATGAAGACTTCAACCCCAAGATTGGCTTCAACTTCTACCCCATTGAAGGACTGACATTGAAAGGGTCCTGGGGCACATCCTTTCACGCCCCGCCGATGCGGTTTGAGAATGCCGATCCCCAGCCCCTTCCGGGCGGCAACTCAGCTTTCACCTTGCCGGGGAGCTATAAAGGCCCGTGCGACTCCACGCTGGTTGACTTCAACCCGCTCAGCGATACCGGAACACCAGGCGTTCCGGGCGGCACCTGCACCTTCACGATTATCGTGAACGCAGGCGGAGCAGGACCAGGCATCCTCAAACCGGAAGAAGCCGAGACCTTCACACTTGGTCTCGACTATGAACCGGAAACAATTCCGGGCCTGCGTTTTGGCCTGAACTATTTCAATATCGAGGTCGAAGACCGTATTCAGCGGATCCAGTCCGGCACGCTGCCAGGCATTGTTGCAGAATTCTTCGCGACAAATGGCGGTGGCGCCTTTGTCGGCGCGTTGAACGTCAAGCCCACGCCAGAAGAGGCCGCCGCGCTTCAGAACGACCCGAAATATCTCGGTACATTCGGACCGCCGATCTTCAATGCCCCGGAACAGGTGCAGATGATCGTCAATGCGACGCAGATCAACATCGCCGCGCTGAAGGAATCCGGCTTCGACTTCAACGCGAGCTATGACTGGACAGCTGGTGGATATGATCTCGGCGTATTCATCTATGGCACGTATTTGACCGAATACGAGACGCAAGCCGCCCCGGGACTCGACTTTGTCGATCAGCTGGGCGTCTACAGTTCCTTCGGCGCACCGGTGGAGCTGCGTTCCAAACAAGGCTTCTCGATTGCCAATGATACATGGGAATCCATCTTCACACTGAACTATGTTGATGAGTATGAATGCTCGGTCGGCTGCTATGTGCCTGATGCCACCACCGGTGCGCCTGTGCTCACCGACACACCGGTACCAATTGACTCCTGGGTCACGCTGGACGTGGCATTCAGTCTGGAACTGGAAGACTTGCTCGGGGATCCGATGAGCGGGACGACCCTGTCGCTGAACGTCAACAATCTCTTCGATGAAGACCCGCCCTTCCTGGATGGTGGATCGGCCTCCGACGACTATCAGCCGTCCGCCTATGATCCCAACAATCACACCATCATCGGCCGCACGGTCGGTCTCACGCTGACAAAGGAGTGGTAAGGCAGTCATGCCTCTGGACATTATTGGAAAACTGGCAAGGCCCGCTTTGGCGGGCCTTCTGGGAGGATGCGCCCTGACCGGCGTGTCCTCTCCGGCTACCGGGGAACCGGTCTATCCCGATCCCCTGACCGTGGAAGAGCATTGGCGCGTGCTGGAAATCCTGCACGATGCCGACCGGATCGATGGCGCCACCCGCTTTTCGCGCATCGCCCTCGCCCCCATCGACAAGCACGCGCCCGGCCCGCGCCAGGCCGAACTGATCATCAAGCAGGGCGCGGACACAATCGAGGCCCTGGTCGATCTTGAAGCGGGTCAGGTCGCCGAGTGGGAGGTGGTCGAGAACGCCCAGGCGCCCTGGCTGTATGAGGAATATATCGGCCCGGTCGTGGCCGCCGTGAAAGCCCATCCGGACTTCCAGGCCGCGCTGGAGCGGCGCGGCATTGAGCGTCCGGAATTCATCCAGTGCCGCACCTCTCCGCCCGGGAATTTCGGCGAGGAGCGCTTTGCCGGGCGCCGGCTTGCCGCCGTGCGCTGTTTCCCTGCCGGGCCAGAAAGCAACAAATATCCCCGCCGGGTCGAGGGCCTGCTGATCTTCGCGGATATGAACACCTATGAGATCCTGGAAATCCGGGACTATGAGGTGATCCCGATCCCGGACACCTATGCCGACTATGACGATGATCATGAAAGCTCCGAACGGGCATTCCCGACACCGGCTGGCAGCCCCTTCCCGGAAGGTCCGGGCTATGAGGTCGACGGGAATATCGTCACCTGGGACCAGTGGCGCTTCCATATCCGCTCCGACCAGCGCGTCGGGATCGTGATTTCCCAGGCCGAGTGGAAGGATGGCGACGCATGGCGCCCCGTCCTGCATGAAGGCCATCTGTCTGAAATCTCGGTGCCCTATATGGCGCCCCAGGGCGACTGGTATCTGCGCAACCCAATCGATGCGGGCGAGTATTCCGCCGGCGGACTGTCGGACCCGCTGACGCCGGGTGTACACTGCCCGGCCCATGCCACCTTCATGGACGGCCTGATCGTGAATGATCGCGGCTATCCGCAGACCAAGCCCGACACGGTCTGCCTGTTTGAACGCGCCACCGGCGATCCGCTCTGGCTGCACGATGTGGAAGGCCGCCAGGATCGCAATCTCGTCGCCCGCATGGCCGCCCGGCTCGGCAATTATGATTACATTGTCGACTGGGTGTTCTCTTCCGACGGGCAGATCCAGATCCGTCTCGGCGCGACCGGAATTGTGGCCATCATGAACACGCTGGAGCAGGATGCGACCTCGCCGGTGATTGGCGAGAACGCCCCTGATGCCTATGGCCGCTTCGTGGATGACCATGTGGTGGCGGTCAATCACAGCCATTACTTCAATTTCCGCATGGATCTGGATGTGGATGGCCCAACCAACAACTTCCACAAGGGCGATGTTGTCACCCGACGCCTTCCGGAAAGCCATGTCCGCAAGAGCATCTGGGTCTATGAGGATGAAGTGCTCGGCGATGAGGAGGCCGCAAAACTCTCAGGCATGGGCCTTTGGCGTGTCGGGAGCACGGACCAGACCAATGGCGTCGGCTACCCCACCAGCTATCAGATCATGCCCGGCATGAACGCACGCACCAAACTCACCGAAGATGACTGGGCGCGCTCGCGGGCCGGCTTTGTCGACAATGTGCTCTGGGTGACGCGCTACAAGCCGGACGAGCGCTATGCCGCCGGGGATTATCCGACGCTCAGCACGCCCGGCGAGGGCCTGCCAGACTATTCCGACGGCGAGGACATTGCCGGGCAGGACATCGTGGTCTGGTACACGATGGGCATGCACCATGTGGTGCGGGCTGAAGACTGGCCGATCATGCCGGTGCTCTGGCACGATGTCACGCTGCGCCCCTTCGACTTCTTCGATTCAAACGCTGCAACGGCCCTCCCCCCGACGGTCGAAGAATAGCGTTCCTCCCGCGGCGGGGCCATCGCGCCGCCGAACCTGCAAAAGGGCCGTGCCGTTCCTTCCCTCCGGCGCGGCCCTTTTTTATGGCCTGTATCTCACCAAGAGCATCTTAAGTTTCAGTCGAAGCAGATTTTCTCCGCAGACACCTGCGAAGGCAGGTGTCCATGGACCATTCCATCAACCGGGAGCGCCTGGTTGCTTCTTTCGTCCATGGATCCCTGCTTTCGCAGGGATTTGCGGATATGAGATGTTTTCGCCAAAACTTAAACTGCTCTAGTGGTGCGGATTATCCTGCACACTTGCGGGCGCGAGCAGGATGCGTGGCGCGGGAAATTCCGCCTCATGCGGCCCGGCATGGCTGACCCAATTCAGCCCCCCCTCCACACATGTCTGGCGAACTGGAAAATACAGTGTCTCGCCCGCGCGATCCGGAAAGCGGGCATTGAACTCGAACTTCTGGAATGCAAAATCCGGCAAGGTCCCACCTGACCAGGTGATCCGCGAGACCCGTTCGGTGACCTCCATGCCGTGCAGCATATAAGGTGCCTCCAGGGCCTGTTTCTCGATGGAAACGCGCCAGCCTGCCAGATTCCGAGGGCGCACCTGTTTCAAACCCTCAGGAATTTCGATGCTCACTTCCACGGTTTCCGAGCCGTCACAGCCATGGAAGACACGAAAACCGGCCACCTGCATGGCGCCGGCTTCAACCGATTTTGTTTCAAAGGTGACATGCGCCGCCCCTGGAAGCGCACCAACCAAGCCTGCCAGCAAGATCAAGCCGGTAAATTTCTTGTATTTCATGATCCCTCACACATTGATGTCTGTCGGATTATCACCTAAAACTTCATTTGAAAATTTCGAAATTTTGACAAACTGCAGAATATCCCTGACGAAACGGGAGTGCAGATCGCAAGGGAGCGTGTCATGGCAGAGATACTGGGTATCGGCATCTCACACTATCCCCCTTTCAGCGGGGTGAATGAGAACATGGCCGACATCTTCCTCTACAGGATGGACGACCCTGGCGTGCCCGCCTCGGTCAAGGATCCGGCCAACTGGCCAGACAAGCTGCGCGAGGAATGGGGCGAGGATCGCGGCATGGCCGCCGCCGAGCGTCACCGCTCGCAAATGAAAGAGGGCATGGCCAAATGCATGCAGGCCATCCGAGACTTCAATCCCGATTTCTGCGTTATCTTCGGCGACGACCAGTACGAGAACTTCCGCGAAGATATCGTCCCTCCCTTCTCTATTCTCGCCTATGAAGACATGGTGCTGAGGCCCTGGGCACAGGCGGCCGGCTCCTCCGACATGGTTGGCAAACCAAACTATTGGAATGAGCCGCATGACTTCGAACTGCCCATCCGGTTCGCAAGCGATGAGGCGCGCCAGCTCGCCTCCGATCTCATCCATGCCGAGTTTGACATGGCCTATGCCTACAAGCCGCTACACCATCCCGGCATTGCCCATTCCATTCTGAACGCCATCTTGTATCTCGACTGGGAGAGAAAGGGCTGGGACTGGCCCATCCTTCCCTTCACGGTGAACTGTTATGGCGAAAAGGTGATCTCCCATCGCGGGTTCTTGTCGCGCGTTGAGGACAATCTCCGCCCAGATCCCCCCTCACCGACCCCCAAGCGCTGTTTCGATCTCGGTGCGAATATTGCGCGCATCCTTAAAGATGGCCCACACCGCGTGGCCCTGATCGCCTCCTCCAGCTGGTCGCACGCCTTCCTGTGCGACAAGACCTGGCGGATGCTACCGGATGTGGAATTCGACAAGGTTATGTATCGCGCTCTTCTGGAGGGCGACTTTGACCACTGGCGAACCCGTAGCCTGGAAGAAATCACCGAGAGCGGAAACCAGGAGATGTTGAACTGGATGGCCCTGATGGGCGCCATGTCCGAGCTGAACCGCAAGCCGGTTTGGGCCGATTTTGTGGAGACCTATCTGTTCAACTCTTCAAAGGTTGCAGCGATTTTCTAGAGCATCGGGCGTTATATGTGAAACGCTCGATGCTCTAGGTTTTTTGTGGTCGCGCCGGCTCATGCGAAAAACCGGAGTCCACTTTTTCGCCCG
>JALEGE010000178.1 GCA_022760335.1 Hyphomonadaceae bacterium | reverse complement strand
TTGCCGATGGCAGAGGGCATGTTCGGCATGATGCGTACAATGGCTTGAGTGCCAAGCGCACGCTCGAGACTGTCGCTCGAACATCCCGCTGCCATGGAGACCACAAGCGCGCCATCGGCCAGATGCTTGACATATTCAGGCAAAATATCTGCGATTTGCTGCGGCTTGATAGCCACCACAAGCATGTCGAAAGTCTCACCGGAAATTTCCGCTGAAGACCTTTCCAGGCGCACGCCTTTGAGTGAGACATCCGCCACCGGATCGATGATTGTGAAGGAGACAGATGGCTCGCCCGCCCATTGTGAGAGTAGGGCGCCGCCCATCTTTCCGCAGCCGATCATCAATGCGCGCATGTTTCCTCCTCAGTCCTCTGTGTGGGACATAGTCCGGGAATTGTTTGAATTCAAATTAGTTGTTGCGGTTTGCCGCAGTGCAGCTGGGCAGGGCTTATACGAATTTATCGAAAATTTGGGATATGTTTAGCTCCTATGCGCCATATGAGGCGAATTGTTGCTTTGTGCTCTAAGCGTGTTGTCAAAGTCCGGAACCCTCTTTACCTCCGCCCTTGAGCTATTGAGGAGACATGGTTTGTCTGACTCCAAACGCATTGTTGTGAAGATCGGGTCCAGCTTGTTGGCCAATACTGAGCAACTCACGCCGCGTTGGGCCTTTATCCAGCGCCTTCTTGAGGATGTACAGGCCCTGCGTGCGCAAGGCTATGAGGTTTTGCTGTGTTCTTCCGGGGCAGTTGCACTGGGCCTGAAGACGATCGGCGAACGTCCGGAAACAGCTGGCCTGCGCGATAAACAGGCTGCAGCCGCTTGTGGTATGCCCTTGTTGCTTAACGCCTATAAGCAGGTTGCCCATGAATTCGGCTTCGATATTGCCCAGGTGCTCGTCACCTTGCGGGATCTGGAGGACCGGCGCCGGTTTCTGAACACCAAGAATACGGTTCATCGCCTTTTGCAGGCAGGGATCGTGCCGATTGTGAACGAGAATGATTCGATCACCACCGAGGAAATTCGCGTTGGCGACAATGATCGGCTCGCGGCCAAGGTGGCGCAAATGGTCCAGGCAGAAACATTGGTGATCTTGACCAGTGTCGATGGCCTCTATGATCGCAACCCGGAAGAAGAGGGCGCGCAGCTTGTCGAGACGGTCGGCGACGTTACCGAGTATCTTGAGGTGACCGAGGGCGTCAGCAGTCTCGGCAGCGGTGGCATGCTGACCAAGATGCAAGCTGCCAACATGGCCCAGAATGCCGGCTGCACGACCCTGATCGGCAATGGCGAAACCGATGACAGTCTGTTGCTCTCACTGCTGGATGGCACGCGTGCCCATACGCGCTGTGTTGCGCATACCCTGCCGGCATCGGCCTGGACGGCCTGGCTGACAGACCGCTTGCAGATGGCTGGCAGCCTTGTGGTCGCCACAGATGCGGTCGAGGCATTGTGCCGGCGCGAGCGCGGCATTCGTCGTGAAGACATCCAGTCGGTTCAGGGCACCTTCGTGAAGGGTGATGTCATCCATATCTATGATGAGGATGGCGCCGAGCGCGCGCGTGGATTGTCGAACTTCACCGCCGAGGAGACCCTGATCCTGGCGCGTAACAAGGATATCCCGGCCAAGCAGCTTTTGGGATATCAAACCAGCGCAACTCTGGTGAGCCGGGACAATCTTGTGGTCCTGGAAGATCGTCATATTCCATGGGATACGCCCCCGGAAGATTTGATCGAGCAGGTGGACGGAGCCTAACCGTCCGTGCGCTCCAGATCGCCGACATCCAGGATGGGTGCGGCGTCAAGCGCCTCGGCATTCATCATTGCTGCGATGCGTTGCACGCTTGAGATCAGCAGGGATTGCTCCCAATCCTGCAGATCTTCAAAGGCCTCCAGGAAGTCTTCCTGGAGGAGTTGCGGTGCATCGACCAGGCGCTGTGCACCAGAAGGTGTCAGCACAATTTCCAACACGCGCCGGTCGTGCGAACTGCGCTCGCGGATCACCAGGCCTGCTTTGGCCAGGCGGTCCACAATGGAGGTTATCGTGGCCTGGGAAAGGTGCACCCGGCGCGCCACGTCACTTGGCTTGGCTCTGTGAGTTTCCGCCACGCATTGCAGAACCAGCAATTGCGGCGATGTCAGACCGGTCTGCTTGGCAAGCTGTTTTGAATAAAGATCAATCGCCCGGGTAATCTTGCGCAAGGCGATAAGAAGGTCGTTGTGGCGTGTCATGGCGCGAAAGAGAATAGAACGCTCTGCTCTCTCGGCAAAGTGGCGAATTCACCATGCGCTGTTGCTTATAGCAAATCCCTTGGCAGCAATGCGTCCGGCATGTCCTGATAACAGACCGGGCGTAGAAAGCGCCGAATCGCGAGTGTGCCGACAGAAGTAGCGCCAAAATTGGTCGTCGCGGGGTACGGCCCGCCATGCACCATGGCATCGCTGACTTCCACTCCGGTCGGAAAGCCGTTCACCAGGACCCGCCCGGCCTTGCGCTCCAGGATGGGCATAAGTGCAGCGGCAGCGGATGTGTCTGACTCGTCCAGGTGGAGCGTGCAGGTAAGCTGCCCCGCGAGGCTGAGAGCTGCCGCACGCATTGCCTCCGTATCGGGCAGGGTGACAGCCAGTCCGGATGGGCCGAACACTTCATGCGCCAGTTCGGGTTTCTGCTGCCAGATATCGAATGAGGTGCGCAGCAGGGCAGGGGCTCCGGTGCGACCGTCGGCGCTGGCCGCGAAGACGGTCTCCACGCCGGCAGTTCCAGAGACACTTGCGCAGCCGATCCGAAAATTGTTGGCAATGTCATCGGTCAGCATGGTTTGTGGCGCGCTGGCCTCAAGCGTTGATTTCGCAGCGTCCAGAAACTGCTCCAGGGGTGCGCCTGCCAGGGCGAAAACAACGCCAGGATTGGTGCAGAACTGTCCTGCGCCAAGTGTAAGGGAGCCCGCCCAGGCCGCGCCAAGGGCTTCGGACCGCGCGGTCAGGGCGCCAGGCATGAGAAAAACCGGATTGATTGACCCGAGCTCGCCATAAAACGGGATTGGTTCCGGCCGTGCTGCGCACAGATCGAAGAGCGCCCGCCCGGCCCGCAGACTGCCGGTGAATCCGACTGCGCGAACCAGGGGGTGGCTCACAAGCGCGCTGCCAAGCGTATGTGAAGCACCTTGAATGAGGCTGAACACGCCAGGATCGATGTCACTGCGAGTCGCGGCAGCGGCCATGGCTTCGGCGACCAGTTCGCCCGTGCGCGGGTGTGCCGGATGGCCCTTCACAATGACGGGGCAGCCTGCGGCCAGCGCTGAAGCGGTGTCTCCGCCTGCGGTTGAGAAGGCGAGTGGAAAATTTGATGCGCCGAATACGGCGACGGGGCCTATCGGACGTTGCACGAGCTTCAGGTCCGGGCGTGGGGCTGGCGCACGATCGGGCTGGGCCGGGACGTGTCGCCGGTCGAGATAGTCACCCTTTCGGATATGCTCGGCAAATAGACGCAGCTGTCCCGTAGTGCGCCCGCGTTCGCCATTCAGGCGGGCTTCAGGCAATCCGGTTTCGGCCATGGCGAGACGGGTGAGATCTTGCCCGCGTGCCTCGATCTCATCCGCGCAGGCTTCCAGAAAAGCAGCGCGAGTCTCGCGGGATGTGTAGCCGTAAGTCCAAAAGGCAGTCTCGGCGGCCTGCGCCGCACGTTCAACCTCGCCGACGCCACCTTCAGAAACTTTGAGTGGTGAAAGTCCATCGGCTTCTGAAAGAAAATCGGATGACGAGCCGATCCATTCGCCGGCGATCAGGTGCTGGCCACGGGGTGTGAAGCTCATATCTGTCCTCTTAAGGTCTAGTGGTTGTGGCGCGGCGGGCGCCTGGCCACGTCGCGAAATTCATCGGCGCCGCGGATAATGCCGCCTGCATCGAGTTGGGTGACGGTCTCGCGGTAGATTTTCTGCCAGGGCGTTTCATCTGGCATGGTCTTGGGAGGTGTCTCGGTCTTGCGGCGGGCAATCTCCTCCTCGGAGACCAACGCATTGCAGGTGCCGGCATTGAGGTCCACGCGGATTACATCGCCATCGCGCAGCCAGGACAGGCCACCGCCAACGGCACTTTCCGGTGCAGCATTCAGAATAGACGGGCTGTCGGAGGTGCCTGATTGGCGCCCATCGCCAAGTGTTGGCAGGCTGTCGATACCAGCCTGTATCATGGCGTCCGGAGGCTGCATGTTCACCACTTCTGCTGAGCCGGGCCATCCGACAGGACCGGCACCACGCATCACCAGAATGCAGTTGTCATCAATACCGAGGCCAGGGTCATTGATGCGGGCATGATAGTCTTCCGCGCCGTCAAAGATCACCGCGCGAGCCTCGAATATATCCTCTGCGCCGGAGCGAGAAAGAAAACGCTCACGGAAGTTTTCTGAAATCACGCTGGTTTTCATTATGGCGCAGTCGAAAAGGTTTCCAGTCAGTACGCGGAAACCGGCATTCTCCTGCAGTGGGCGGGCGAAGGGACAGATGACCTCTTGATTGCTTGCCTCGCGGCCTGCCAGATTTTCGCCCACAGCCTTCCCCGTAACTGTGGGCAGGCTGGTATCCAGCAAGCCGGCCTGGGCCAACTCCCACATCACAGCGGGCACACCGCCAGCGCGATGGAAATGCTCGCCGAGATACGCCCCAGACGGCTGCACATTCGCGAGCAGCGGTATGTTGTAGCCGTATGTGTTCCAGTCCTCAGCCGTGATCTCCACCCCGGCATGCTTTGCCATGGCGACAAGGTGCGGGTGTGCGTTGGTTGATCCACCAATGGCGGCGTTCACGCGCATGGCGTTCAGGAAAGCGGGCCGGGTAAGAATGTCCAGCGGGCGAATGTCTTCCCAGACAAGTTCCACGGCGCGCTTGCCAGTGCGATAGGCACATTGCCCGCGCTCTCGATAGGCAGCCGGTATTGCGGCTGACCCCGTCAGAGACATGCCAAGCGCCTCGGCGAGAGCATTCATGGTCATAGCCGTGCCCATCGGGTTGCAGTGGCCGATGGAGGGGGCGGAATCTGCCACGCGGGCTATGAGTTCCTCATCGTCGATTTCGCCGGCCGCCCGGGCCCGTCTCGCGCGCCACAGCACGGTGCCCGAGCCAACGCGCTCCTTGCCGATCCAGCCATCCAGCATCGGCCCACCGGAGAGAACAATGGCAGGCAAATTGGCTGTGGCTGCAGCCATCAAGGCTGCCGGAGTGGTCTTGTCACAGCCAGTGGTGAAAATGACCCCATCAAGCGGATAGCCATGCAGGATCTCGACAAGGCCAAGATAGGCGAGATTGCGGTCCAGCGCGGCAGTGGGCCTGCGGCAATTCTCATAAAAGGGATGCATCGGAAATTCGAAGGCGATCCCGCCCGCATCCCGTACGCCGTCACGCGCGCGCTTTGCGAGGTCCAAGTGCACGCGGTTGCATGGCGCGAGGTCTGAGCCTGATTGTGCGATGCCAATGACTGGGCGCCCGGAGCGCAGCTCTTCCGGCGTCAGGCCGTAATTCATCAGCCGCTCGAGGTAGAGTGCTGTCAAGTCGGCATGCTCGGGATTGTCGAACCAATCCTGGGAGCGCAGGCGGCGTTTGGGCGCTTCTGTCACTAAAGCACCCCGCGCCGGGCAAGATTGGCCATCAGCGCACCGACGCCGAAGGTCCAGGGCGCCGCGATGTCGGAATGGGTGACCCAATTGACCAGTCGGCCCAGCGCCGGCGTGGAAATCGCCACTCTGTCACCCATCTCATGTGTGAACCCCTCACCGGGTGCTCGACGATCCTGAACTGGGGCGAACATGGTGCCAAGCAGGAGCAGCACGCCATCCGGATACTGGTGATTGCGGCTCAGGGTCTGGGCAACCAGGTCGGCCGGTGGGCGGGAAATTTCCGACATATGGCTGGCACCACTGAGGACAAAACCGTCCTCGCCTTCAATCTCCAGCCGGACTTCGGCTTGCTCAACATCGGCCAGCGTGAAGCTTTCATCGAAAAGACGGATGAATGGGCCAATGGCACAGGAGGCATTATTGTCCTTCGCCTTGCCAAGCAGGAGCGCCGAGCGACCCTCGACATCGCGCAGGTTCACATCATTGGCGAGAGTCGCGCCTCGGATCTCACCGCGCGAGTTTACGGCCAGGGCCACTTCCGGTTCGGGATTGTTCCAGTCCGACATGGGGTGCACGCCAATTTCCGCGCCGCAGCCAACCGCGGACATGGGCTGGGCCTTGGTAAAGATCTCCGCATCCGGGCCAATGCCAACTTCGAGATATTGCGACCAGACGCCTTTTTCCTGCAGTGCTGCTTTCAGCTCTGCGGCTTGAGTTGAGCCTGGGCGTATCTTGCTCAGATCTCCACCAACCATTGGGGCAAGTTCCGCACGCAGGGCCTCGGCGCGCGCCGCATCGCCTTCCGCGCGTTCTTCGATCACACGTTCCAGCATGCTGGTGGCGAAGGTGACGCCAGCAGCCTTGATGGCCTGTAGGTCGCACGGAGCGAGGAGATTGCCCGAAGGCGCATCGGGACCGAGAAAGTCACTGAGAGAGCCCAGTGATGGACAAGTTGAAAAATCTTCCCTGCTGATTTCATCCTGCTCCAGCAGGGTGGACATGGTGGGAAAAAGGCCTGTCAGGTTGCGCAGCTCATCGCCGTCAAGAAAAACCGGGCAAGGCCCGCCATGGTGCGTGGACCAAACCCTTCCGATGAGAAGTGCGGTTTCATCTTCAGGTAGGATATCAGCGGCGCGAATCGCCCGGGTCATGATCTCGCTCCCTTATTTATGATTGCGCTATCATAAATCATGCTGAGCCACGCTTCGCAATCTTGGTCTCTCCCTGATTTCTAGACAAGGAAAGAGACCAGGCAGGCAATGAGAAACCCGACCAGTCCCACAATCGTGGTCATGGTGGTCCATGTCTTCAGGGTCTGGGTTTCGGTCAGGCCAAGATAGCGGCTCACCAGCCAGAACCCGGAATCATTCACATGGCTGCATACCAGCGCGCCTGAGGCGATGGCCGAGACCATGAGGGCAAGATCAATCGAACTCATCGTGGAGGAGTTTATCATCGCGGAGACGAGTGTCGCGCTGGTAATCATCGCCACGGTCGCCGACCCTTGAGCGACGCGCAGGATCGCCGCGATCCCGAAAGCGAGCGCAATGGGAGCGATGTCAGCGGCGGCGAAGACCTCCGCAATGCGCTCGCCAATCTCGGTGTCGACCAGTACCTGCTTGAAGGCGCCGCCCGCGCCTGTAATCAGGACAACCACACCGGCCGGCTCCAGGGCCTTGGTCATCACCCGATTGAGATCATCCCGCGAGGCATTGCGCGATATGCCGAGCGTGAAATAGGCAATCGCACAAGCGATGATGAGTGCGGTGAAAGGGTGGCCGATAAAGGCGATCGCGGCCTGAGTATCGGCTCCAACAGGTATGTACGGCGCGAAAGCTCCCGCCACGATCAGGGCCAATGGTGCGAGGATAACAGCAAGCACGAGCCGCCCGCTTGGGGCAATGTCGGGCGCATCGGTTTGCGCATCCAATGCCTCCTGTGGTGAGACTGGCCCGCTGTCCAGCACGTTCCCGGCAAGGCGTACGGCATGTGGTGCGAAAATGAGCCCGCCAACGATCACCGCGGGAATGCCAGTGATGAGGCCTGTGAGAAAGACCCAGCCGAGATTGGCGCCCAGAAGATCGGCTACGGCGATCGGGCCTGGCGTGGGCGGCAGGAAAGTGTGCGCCATGGCCATGCCCGCCAGGGCAGGGATGGCAAACCAGAGTACAGGCTTTTTTGAATCGCGGGCCAGACCATAAAGCATTGGCGCTAGAATGATGAGCGCGACATCAAAGAAGACCGGGATCGAAACGGCAATGCCAACAGTGGCCAGGGCCCATTGTGCTCCTTTCGGCCCGGCACCTGCCAGTGCCATATGCGAGAGCGAGCGGATGCCTCCTGACATCTCCAGAATCGCTCCCAGCATGGCGCCGAGCCCGACAACCACGGCGACAAACCCAAGCGTGCCTCCCATACCGTTGCGGATCGAGTCCATGATCGCGTCGAGTGGCATGCCGGCCGCCAGTGCAACGCCAATACACACGATCAGCAATGCTATGAATGCCTGAACACGAGCGACAATAATCAGCGCAAGCAATGCCGCCACACCGCCGATCACGATCAGCAGCGCCAGATTGGCGTTTTCCACCATGTTTGTTCCTCCCGAAGGAGAGATTGCCCCGGAAATGTTAGCGCTGTCAAAAATTGAGTCTATGCGCGCCGTTTAGTGCATGGCCGGTAAGTCCAGTAGTCGGCGATCGAGTGCGTTAAGTTGCGGACATCCCATCAGTCTCAACGTTCGCTCCAGTTCATCGCGCAGGATATCTATGGCTTTCTCCACGCCGGGCTCTCCCGCGGCTGCCAGGCCATAGAGGTATGCCCGGCCGATTGCGACGCCGCTTGCGCCCAGGGTCAAGGCTTTGGCAATATCGCTGCCGCGCCGCACACCACCGTCGAAAATCACTTCGGCCCGGCCGGCCACAGCCTGAACCACTTCGTCAAGCGTATCGATTGTTGCCGGAGCCGTATCGAGTTGGCGCCCGCCATGATTGGATACCCAAACTGCATCTGCGCCGGCCTCGATGGCGCGGACTGCATCGCGTCCATGACTGATGCCCTTGATGGCAAGCGGGCCGCCCCAAGCCTCCTTCAGCCATTTGGCATAGTCCCAGGTGACGGAAGTGTCGAACTGGCTGTTGATGAACTCGATAATCCCACCTCTGGATCTCTGATCGGGAAAGTTCGCCGGGTTGATTGTCGGCGTTGTGGCGACATCCCAAAGATAACCGGGGCGCGTCAGCATCTGAGTGACCGTGCGGGGCGTGATACGTGGCGGGATAGTAAAATCATTGCGCGGGTCGCGTTCGCGATTGCCCGCCACGGGCACGTCGACCGTCAGGATCAGTCCGGTAAACCCGGCCCCGCGCACACGATCCAGAATCCCTTCGACCAGGGATTTGTCGCGCCAGACATAGACCTGAAACCATTTTGGCCCGTCTGAAAGTTTTGCGATCTCTTCGATCGAGACCGACCCAATTGTAGAGATGGAGTAGATCATGCCGGCTTTTTGCGCCGCCCGCGCAACTGCGCGCTCTCCCTCGCGCGGGTGGAACAGGCGTGAGGCGGCCGTCGGCGAGATCAGGAAGGGTAAACTGGTCTTGGTGCCCATGAGGGATGTGGAAAGGTCGACCGTGGACACGTCAACGAGTGCATTCCAGCGCAGTCGATACTGAGATAGCCGCGCGCGGTTTGCGTTCAGTGTAATCTCGTCTTCCGCGCCGCCGTCTATGTAATCAAACACCATTCGGGGTAGGCGCTGCCGCGCCAAATCGCGCAGATCTGCAATGTTCAGGGCACGCTTCAGCGACATTGTTGGCTCTATCAGGCTGCGTATTAGAAATATGCGAGATTGGTGCATTTTTGACAGACATTCTTGCCTCTGCGCGTCATTTCAAACCAGGGAGATGATATCTGTCTGGCTGGATCAAAACCATGCCGCCACAGCGAATGAGGCTTCGCCGTCTAATCCGAAAATACGGTATCAGGTGTTGCCAGCAGTGGCGGAGTTCTCAGCCCGCCGCTTTCAGTCGGGGCAAACTGGCCCGAGAAAGATCCAGGTCCGGCCGCCCAAACAGAAAACCTTGTCCATACTCGCAACCAAGCTTGCGCAAATATGCAAGCTGGCTGTTCTGCTCAACACCTTCCGCACAGCATTTCATGTTCAGAGCCTTGCTGAGCCCAACCGCGGCGGACACGATCTTACGCGCATTGCGTGATGTGGCAGCAGATTGGACGAAGGATTTGTCGATTTTCAACTTCGACAAGGGCAGGTCTTTCACAAGACTGAGGGAGGAATACCCGGTGCCGAAATCATCCAGGGCCAGTGAGACACCAAGCTCGTGGAGCTCCTGCAGCACGGCGACCGTGTCAGTCATGTCCCGGAACATGGTGGTTTCAGTGATCTCGACTTCGATGTTCTTGAGCGCGATTCCCGAGCGCCTTGCCAACTCCTCAAGCCGCGAGACGAACTGTCGGTTGCGACACTGGATGGGGGACACGTTCAGGGCAAGCTTCAGGTCTAGGCCGTAGTCCGTATAGGCCTTGAAGGCCTTGCGGGTCACACACCAGAAGACTTCCTCGATCAGTCCCTCGCGTTCTGCAAGTGGAATGAACTCGCTGGGAGTTGGGACAAAGTCCAATTCCGGGCCATTCCAGCGCGCCAACACTTCATATCCAGAGATCTCACCTGTGGCGATGTCCACAATGGGCTGGAAGGCGGGTTGTAGAAGATTATTCGAAATCGCTGTGCGAAGCGCATCGCTAAGCTGAGATTGCTTGTCATGTGCCAGGTCCTGAGCGGCGTCGAAACACTTGATTCCGCCATTGTTGCTTTTGGCGCGCGCCATGGCCTTGTCAGCGGCATGCAACCAATCGCCCCGTGATGTTGCATCATGGGGATAAAAGGCAATGCCGAGCGAGGCTCCGACATTCACGACACCCGGTTTTGACACTGTCGGCTCGCAAAGCAGGGTGTGCAACTGCTCAAGTTCGTTCAGCAGGTCCTGGTTGCGCTCTGCATGGCGGATGAGGACTGCGAACTCATCACCACCAAGGCGAGCCGGCAGGGCATCCGCAGACCAGTCAGCAAGGCGCTCTGCAGTTTTGCAGAGAACATCATCTCCGACAGCGTGACCATATTTGTCGTTCAGATATTTGAACCGGTCCAGATCAACAAAGACCAGGACGGCTGGATCATTGGCCTGAATACAGTGATCCAGCGCTTCGATGAAGACGCGGCGATTGATCAGACCTGTGAGGATGTCCGTATCCGCCAGTCGGCGTGCGTCTTCCTCTGCACTGCGCCGGTCGACGACCTCGCGGTTCAAATCCCCAATCAGCGTGGCATTCTGGCTCAGCAGGGCACGCAGGACCACCAGCCCATCAATGACACCTTCATAGCGGCCATCAGGTCCAACAAGGATATAGCCTTCGGGCGCGGATGTAACATCCTTTGCGGAGACATCTGCGAACACATCAGTCAGTCGTTGGTCGGCGGTGACGACATAGGTCTTGTCTTCCAGAAAGCCGTGGATGTCACGATTGTCAAACAGGGCCCTGCCAAACTTGCCAGAGGCCTTTGCCAGAAGGTGGGTGCGGCTAACGGCGCCAACGGGGCGCCTTTCCTTGTCAACGACAGCTCGAATTTTAATATTTGGGTTCGCGGTAAAAAAGTCTGCGGCATCACGGAATAAGTCGCCGCCCTGAAGCGGCTTTGTCCGTACTATGCTCAGGGTTCCGAAGAACATTCACCACACTCCACCTATTTTTCATGATGGGTATCGCAAGGAGGTAAATATGGAGTTCGCGCGCGGGCAAAATCACCCAGCCGTCTGTTGCAAATACAGCACATTTGCTCGGATCAAGAACTCAGGTCGGGCCGAAGTTGTGCAAGCGTGTCACGGTCTTCCTCAGACAACCGGCTGGCAGGAATGAGATAGGTGTGAATGGCAAAGAGGATTGCTCCCGTCTCAGGCAAGCGCCGGAAGGTCTGGCGTTCAACGCGTATGTAACGCGGCCCATCTGGAGTGAGGTGTTTCTGCGCGCCCTCGGGAGCCGGCTGGTGCAGGTCAGGATCTTCATGGATGAGAGTATTGGCGCGCATCAGCACTTGTCCGGGGCGGACGGAGGCCAGGATACGCTCCACTCGGCGATTGAGTTGCTGGGTATAGGCATCGACTGGGCGGTGGATGGCCAACATCGGCTTGCCAAGCTTTTCCGAAAGCCGCCACAGGGATGGAAAGCAGAGCACACCACCCACCAGTATGTGGTCCTCACCGGTCTGCCGCAGGAGAAGCAGGTCCTCTTGAACCAGCCGCCCGCATATACCGAGTGTCGGCCCTTCATGCAGCTTGACCTGCACTCCGTCAGGACGACGGGCCACATCAGGGGTGATGTGATGGCCATGCGTGCGCGGCAGTGTTTCAAGCAACAAGCGCAGCAGTTCATCTCCGCAGGCTTGTGTGCCTGGAAGGAAATCGAGAACCTGCTCGGTGTGCGTTTCAAGTAGGTGGTCGCGATAGGCCATTTGTGCCGCGTAGGCCTCATCCCGCAAAAGCCATTCCTCAGGAGCGACTGGCGAGACACCGGGCAGGGAAAGCCCCCTCGGCTCAAGCCATGGACGCAAGGGTAGCTGCGAATGCAGAATAGGAAAGCTTGGCGGCATCAGAGCTCTCCGATGGCCCTGATTGTGTGCTTTGGCAAGCTGCATGAAGAAAGGCCTCACCGGGTTGGGTGAGGCCTTGCCGTCCATTGGAAACGCGATTGGGCCAGGTTGTTACTCAGCCGGGCCGAAAGCAATTGAGACGCTGGCTGCGCCATTCTCTGACACATGCCCCGGCTGGCCTCCGCCAATGGAGACACCGATCTCGCCGGCAGTCGGGAAAGTCAGTTCTCCATTCTCATCATAGTATCCAATCTGGTCGGCCGCGATCAACAGATCCACCACGGCGCTTTCGCCCGGTGCAAGATCGACAACCTCGAAACCGGCCAACTCCACGCGCGGCACTGACGTGTTCGCGCGCTCGTCTCGGGTGAGATAAACCTGCACCACTTCGCGGCTCGCCATATCGCCGGAATTGGTCACCGTGACGGAGACCGGCATGGGCGCGCCGGGCGTATAGGTCTCCGGTGCCGCGATATCGGAATAGGTAAACTCGGTATAGCTCAGACCATGACCAAAGGCGTAGAGCGGTGCACTGTCATAGTATTTATAGGTCCGGTTCTCCATCGAATAATCGTTGAAAGCCGGGAGGCCGTCGAGCGAGGAATAGAAGGTCACCGGCAGGCGTCCAGATGGGCTGAACTCGCCCCAGATGAGGTCCGCGATGGCCTTGCCGGCCTGTTCACCGGGATAGAAAGCCTGGACGATGGCGGGCAGGTTCTCATCCTCCCAGTTCAGCGCCATGGCCGAGCCGGAGAAGTTGACCAGCACGACAGGCTTGCCGGTGGCGTGGAGGTCTTTGAGCAACTCTTCCTGCACTTCCGGCAGGTTCAGATGCGTGCGGTCCCCGCCAAGGAAGCCGTCAATCTCGACATCCATTTCCTCGCCTTCGAGATTTGCGTCGATGCCACCCATGAACAGCACCACATCGGCCTCTGCCGCCGCCGCCAGGGCCTCGGCGCGCAGATCGGGGCTGGTATCAACCCAGCGGATGCGCGATTCCGGTTCGATCGTGTTGCGGAACCACATCTCGCCCATGGAGAGCGTGGCCTCGAATTCATAGACATCACCAGCTTCCAGCATGTGAGTCTCATTGCCCACAGGTTCGCCATTCAGCGTGACGTCTGTCCAGCGCGTGCCCTGGATCTTGTAGGCGCCGGACTCCACAGGGGCGAGCAGACCCGTCCAACGCACCGAGAAGAAGTCGTAGATCAGGGATGGATCGGCCGGGGAGCGCTTCCAGTAGAAGTCGACATTCGGGTCGATCTGGGTTTTCACCAGTTCGCCGCCAAGCTCTGGCTCGGAATAATACTCGGCGACAAGGCCCGGCTCGAGTTCGCCGTCTTCAAGTTCGTGGAAGAAGCTGTCTGGGCCAATCACTTCGTAATTGGTGTAAACGTCGCCGGCGATGGGCGAGCCGACCGCGTAACTCACATTCTCGGCGCCAGCCTTGGCGATGATGCCATCCAGCGCCGTGACGGGCTGGGTCGGGATGCCGTAATAATTGGCGACCAGTGTCATCCAGTTGTCGGCATTCGGGCCGATCACGGCGACCTTGGTGCCCTCTGCAAGTGGCAGGATGCCGTCATTCTTGAGCAGGACCAGCGAGGCGCGCGCGGCCTCTTCGCTCAAGGCGATATGCTCCTCGCTCGCCACCACATCGAACGGGATGGTCGTATAGGCGACATCTGCCGGATCGTCGAACTCGCCCAGCTTCATGCGCGCAAGGAAGAGGCGTTCGACCGCCTGGTCGATTGTGGCTTCCTCGATCAGGTCGAGTGAGACCGCCTCGGGCAGGGCGTCAAACTTGTTGCCCTCGCCATCACCACAATTGAGGTCGGTGCCGGTTTTTACCGCCAGTGCGGCGGCCTCTGCGCGCGTGTCGACATGGTCATGGGCATAATCATAGTAAAAGTCGCCAATCGCGCCGCAATCGGAGACGACATAGCCGTCAAATCCCAGCTCGCCGCGCAAAACCTCGACCATAAGTCGCTCGCTGCCGCAGGCCGGATCGCCCCAGACCGCATTATAGGCGCACATCACCGAGGCAACATTGGTCTCGTCAAAGGCCATCTTGAAGGCGGGCAGGTAAGTCTCGTAGAGGTCGGCATCGCTGGCAATATAATCATCGGAATGCCGGCTCGGTTCCGGGCCGGAATGCACAGCATAGTGCTTCACCGTGGCGATTGTTTTGATGTACTCCTCATCGGTGCCTTGCAGGCCGGTGACGAAGTTTACCGCCATGCGGCCGGTGAGATACGGGTCTTCCCCATAGGTCTCCATGCCACGGCCCCAGCGAGGATCGCGGAAGATATTGATATTGGGCGACCAGAAAGTCAGATCGGTATATTGCGCGATTGTGTCATCGCGCAGGAACTGGTGGTGCTTGGCGCGCCCTTCATCGGAGATGGTGGTCGCGACGGCCAGCATCAGCTCTTCGTCCCAGGTTGCGGCCATGCCGATGGCTTGCGGAAAGACGGTCGCCTCTCCGGCGCGTGCAACACCATGCAGGGCCTCGTTCCACCAATAGAATTGGCGAATGCCCAGGCGCTCGATTGCCGGCGCCTTGTCATACATTTGCGCCGCTTTTTCCTCCAGCGTCAGCCGGGAGACGATATCGCGGGCACGCGCTTCGTCTGAAAGGGACGGATCAAGAAAGGGATATGCATAGGCCGGCTCGACTGCTTCAGTCGCCGGTGGAGGCGTGTCGGCTATCGGTGGTTCCAGCTCGGTCTGCGCACACCCTGCCAGCACGGCTAGAGCGGCGGCCCCGGCCAACCATGTGGCCTTGCGCGGAAATCCAGATATCCTGATCGTCATCTTCGTGTCTCCTCCTGATCCCCGACGAGATATGGTGTCTGCGTGCACCTGCGCTTGGCCGTATGTTGGACCAATGCTTCATTGGAAGGAGTAGATTGGTTAGCGCTAACAGTCCATACTGGGCAGACGGTTTTCTATGCGGCAGCGCACCAAATCGCGTCCGCCGCTGTGTGCCAGAGTGACAATGGGGAAAGGGCAGGAATATGGCTGAGAAAGTTGTCGTCGTGATGGGCGTGTCCGGCAGCGGGAAATCCTCTGTCGGATCGGCCCTGGCCCTGGCTTTGGGCGCTGATTTCATCGATGCGGATGATCATCATTCGGCGGCAAACCGGCAGAAACAAGCGGCCGGCACGCCGCTGACCAATGAAGACCGCAAGGGCTGGATCGCCTCTATTGCGGCAGATCTGAATGCGCGGGCCGGGACATGCACCCTGGCTTGTTCGGCGCTCAATGAGACAGTGCGCGGCTGGCTGGCGGCGCAGATTTCCGCGCCGCTCACCTATGTGCTGCTGGAGGGCGAAAAGGCGCTGATCGCCGAGCGGATGAAGGCGCGCGCCGGCCACTTCATGCCGGCCTCGCTGCTCGACAGCCAGTTCGCCGCGCTCGATCCCCCGGCCCAGGCGATCCGTGTGGATATCGCCCGGCCGGTCGAGGTGCTGGTTGCCGACATTCTCGCGTCGCTGGATGCGGGCTAGAAACCCAGCCCCTTCGTCGCCACGCGCACCCGCGCGAGGAAATCGCCGGACGTGATGAACAGGGTGCGGCCATCCTCGCCAAATGTGACATTCGCCGCGGCCGTGCCGGTGGAGATCAGCGCCAATAGCTCGCCATCCGGGGAAAAGACGCGCACGCCGCCGGGGCCTGTGGCGAAGAGCCGGCCTTCCACATCCATCGCCATCCCGTCAGGCAGGCCGGGCATGGCCTCGCCGACAAACTCGGTCAGATCGGCGAAGACGCGCTTGTTCGAGACGCTGCCGTCTGAGGCGACATCATAGGCGAAAATCTGCGCGGCCTGCGGATCGGACTGGGCGACATAGAGCGTCTGTCCATCTGGCGAGAGGATCACGCCATTGGGGCGGGTCAGCTCTCCGTCGACCAGAGTGATCGTGCCATCCTCCGCTCGGCGGTAGACCCCGTTGACCGGGGTTTCCTTGATCGGGGATTCGTCCATGCCGGCCAGGCCATAGGGCGGATCGGTGAAGAAGATCGCGCCATCACCGGCCAGCACGAGATCGTTCGGGCTGGAGAAGCGGTTTCCTTCAAACTCGGTGGCGAGAAGCGTCTTTTCCTTCGTTTCCAGATCCAGCGCAGCAATCGCGCGGTTGCCATGATCGCCCATCAGCAGATTGCCGTCCGGGCTGAGGATCAGGCCGTTCGAGCCCGGCTCGCGGAAGGCCGGATTGGACGGGCCATCATAGCCCGACGGCATCAGGAACACTTCCACCGCGCCGCGCTCGGTCCATTTGTAGATCGTGTTTTCAGGCACATCTGAGAACAGCACCGCCTGCATTGAGGGCACCCAAACCGGGCCTTCTGACCAGACGAAGAGATCATCGGTGAGTTTCTCGATCCGCGCGCCGGGGGCGAAGACGTCTTCCGCTCCGTCAGAATAGGTGACGATCTCGCCAATGGTCGGATAGGTCGTCGCGAGCGTTGGCTCGACCGTTATGGGTGTCAGGATGGCTGCGGCCGAGCCATCGGTTTCAAAGCTCTCGGTGATCTCCAGGACGGCACGCTGGCGGATATCATCGGAGGCCGCACCCACCATCAGCTCGATCTTGCCGGCCTCCACAACCCAGGAATCCGCTGCGCCGTAAAAGGCGAATTGCTCTGGCGTCAGTGTGAAGGTGACGATACTGCGCTGGCCGGGCGCCAGCGTGATGCGCTTGAAGCCGCGCAACTCCTGTACGGGACGGGCAATGCTCGCATGGGGGTCGCGCATATAGAGCTGGACCACTTCATCGGCGGTGCGGTCGCCGGTATTGGTGATCTCAAGACTGACGTCCACTGTGCCGCCTTGGCCAATCTCCGTTGCTGAAAGCGTCAGGCCGCCATAGGTGAAATCGGAATAGGTCAGGCCATGCCCAAAGGCATAGAGCGGCGTGATCGGGATATCGACATAGCGCGCGGTATCCTTGGACAAGTCCGGATCAGCCGGGCGCCCCGTCGGGTTATGCGCCATGTAATAGGGCAGCTGGCCGGTCGTGCGCGGGAAGCTGGCCGGCAGGCGCCCGCCGGGCGAGACATTGCCGAACAGGAGATCGGCCACAGCCGGGCCAGCCTCCACGCCGAGCATCCAGGTCTCCAGGATCGCATCGGCCTTCTCGGCAATTGGCGTAAGGTCGACAGGCCGGCCATTGACCAGCACAACAACCACGGGCTTGCCGGTCTCGAACACGGCTTCGGCCAGTTCGAGTTGCGGCGCGGGCAGGGCGACCGACGACATGGCGCGCGCCTCGCCGGACATGTCGAAATCCTCCCCGATCACCAGCACCACCACATCGCTGGTCTCGGCCACGGCAACAGCTTCAGCGATGGCGTACGGGTCGGCTGGGTCTTTGGTGTTCGCGCCGGGCGTATAGGTCGTGGCGCCTGGCAGGCGTTCTTCAAGCGCATCGAGGATGGTCACGACATCTTCTGCTCGCCCCTGAGCGCGCCAGGAGCCGAGTTGGGTCAACCCATCCTCGGCCAAAGCGCCAATGATGCCGACACGGCCTGGTGCTTCGCCAAGCGGCAGGAGTTGGCCTTCATTCTTCAGCAATACGGCAGAGCGGGCGGCGATCTCACGGGCCGCGGCACGGTGCGCATCCGAGAGCAGCGAAGCCGCTTCGCGCGCGCCATCATGATAGGCCATCGGATCGTCGAACAGGCCGAGGGCTTCCTTGGCCATTAGCACGCGCTTCGCGCTGGCATCGAGCGCGGTCTGCAGAGCCGGATCAGCTTTCACGCGCTCTGCCAGCGCGCTGGCATAGATGCCTGAGGTCATCTCCATGTCGACGCTGGCAGTCAGGGCCAGCGCGCCGGCTTCTTCCTCGGTCTCGGCCACGCCATGGGCCATCAGTTCGGCGATGGAATTCCAGTCGCTGATCAGCACGCCATCATAGCCCCATTCCCCGCGCAGCACGCCGTTGAGCAGCGCGCTGTTAGCCGTGGTTGGCACACCGGCGATGTCATTAAAGGCGACCATGAAGCTGCCCGTGCCGGCATCTGCCGCAGCCTCGAAAGGTGGCAGGTAGACTTCGCGCAATGTGCGCTCAGAGATATCGGCGGTTTCATAGTCGCGCCCGCCAATACCCGCACCATAGGCGCCGAAATGCTTGGTCGTGGCGAGCACCGTGTTGCCGGCAGCGAGATCAGTGCCCTGGAATCCGCGCACCTGGGCCGCCGACATTTCCGCGCCGAGATAGGGCTCCTCGCCCGCGCCTTCGACAACCCGGCCCCAGCGCGCATCGCGGGCAATGTCGACCATTGGTGCGAAGGTCCAGTGCAGGCCGGATGCGCTGGCCTCATCGGCGGCGATGGCGGCGGCTGTTTCAGCCGCATCGGTATCAAAGCTCGCAGCCATGGCGAGCGGGACCGGGAAGAGGGTGCGGTAGCCGTGCACCACATCCATGGCGAAGAGGAGTGGAATACCGTGTGGCGTGTCCTCCACCGCTGTGGTCTGCAAGTCTCCCAGGAACTCTGCGCCGGCAACATGGAGGTAGGAGCCAACCGCGCCGGCGCGGATGCGGGCATACTCACTTTCATCGATGCGCGAGTTGAGGTTTTTCGAGCGCCCGCCGGGGATTTGGTTCAACTGTCCAAGCTTCTGTTCGACGCTGAGGCGCGCGAGGATATAGTCCACGCGTGTTTCGCCCGTGAGCCCCATGGCGGTCGCCTGCGCTGCGATGGGCAGGTCAGCCAGTTCTGGCGGTGGCTCGGGCAAACTGACTTCAACCGCTGCAGGACTGCTTGCAGGCGCGCTCATGCAACCAGGCAAACCGAATGAGAGCGGTAACAAAATCGCGGCTGAAATATTCAATCCGGCAGTTGAACGAAAACGCATTGAGATCCTCCCTGGCCCATCCTCCGGGCTCTCTGGTATCCGGCTGGTGCAAGCACCGACCTCGTGCGCAGCCCAATGAGACGCGCAGTCCATCTTGTCGATAACGCGCTTTCAGGGAATGTCAAAGACTTGGCCCTGGCGCCTTAATTCGCCAGTTCGCGTTCGGCAACGCGGCTGCCATCATTGATGCCCGGGCCGGGATAGAGGATTACGGTTTCACCCCCGGATACGCCGTCTTTGATCGCCGCCACATCTCCATTATTGCGGTCCACATCAACCGGCTGCAGACGAGCACGCCCGCCCTCGGCCAGAAATACTGCCCAGCCATTTCCCGACCGGAATAGGGCGCTGGAGGGGACAACCAACGCATCATCGCGCTCCCAGGTCACGATCTTCACTTCAACGCGATAGCCATGGCCAAGATTGGCGCGCTCTTCCAGCGGGTCGGTGAAGCGAATCAATGTGTTCACGCGCTGCTCTTCCACACCGAGAGCTGAGAATTTGGTGAAGCCCCAGGGCTCGACGCGCTCGACAGTGCCATTGAGTGGTGTATCACCGCCCCAATTGTCGATAATCACCCGGTCGCCAGCCTTCACCTGCACGGCGTCAGTGGAGAGCAGTTCGGCGATCACTTCCAGATCATTCGAGATATCGCCGATTTCCAGGATGGATTGGCCGGGTGCGATGGTTGTCTCGCTTTCCTGCATTACGCGGAGAATACGCCCGGAGATTGGCGCTTCCAATGGGATGGCATTGCGGTCGATCGCAAGGCCGCCCGCCGTTTGCACCCCGCCTGGAGTTTCATTGAACTCGATCAATTGGGCGCGTGCATTGGCAATCTCGGCCTCACGCATGGAAATGGCGGCCTTGGCGGTGTCAACAGAGGCGTCAGCGGCGCGCTTGTGGCGCTGAGATTGGTCCACGGCAGCCTGAGAGACCGCGCCGCTGGAGAGAAGCGTGCGGTTGCGCGAGAGATTGGCATTGGCGAGATCCTGATCTGCCAGGGCAGAATTGAGATCGGCGCGCGCCACGCGCAGGGCAGCCTCGGCGGCACTGACCCCGGCGCGGGCCTGCTCGCGCGTGCGCACATCGATCGCCGAGGGTGGGGCGGCGACCATGCGAGCGATCACGGTCTCACCGCCTGTCACTTCATCGCCTGGGTCGACATCCACGCGCAACAGGCGCCCAGCTATCGGGGCAGAGACGACATACGCATCGCGCACGCGGGTGCGGGCTTCCTCATCGATGGTTACGACAATCTCGCCTTGTGTCACTTTCCCAAGATCAACTGGTGTCGGACGTGGCCAGAAGGCCCAGGCGAGCAGCAGGAGCAGGGCAAGACCCGCGCCGCCGAGAATATAGTTACGAGAGCGCAGCTTTGGTTGAGCCATGACTAATCCCTGGATTTCAGAGCAGAAACGAGTTCGAGACGGTCGACATCGCGCTTGACCATCCAACCGGCAATGACGGAGGCGATCACTACGGCCAAGGTGGCAATTCCCATTGCTGTAGGGCCGACCGTGGCGGAAACTGTGTACAGGTCTGTGGAGAAGGCGGCTGCAATCGCACCGGCCAGTCCTATGCCGATCAGGAGGCCAAGCGGGATGGCAAAGAAGGTGATCACGCCAAGCTCGCCGAGCAGGACATAAGCGGCTTCGGCCTTGGTGAAACCAATCACCCGCAAACTGGCGAGATCGTGTGCGCGCTCGGCAAAAGCGATGCGCGCGGTGTTGTAGACGATGCCGAAAGTGATGATCGCCGCGATCACGGCCATGACATAGCGCATCGCGCCCGCGCCCTGGTCCATCATGCTTTGGAAGGAATTCCGGGCATCTTCCTTGATCGATACCCCTGCCACGGCGGGCATGTTCTTCAGCGCCTCGTAGACGGCAGTGGATTTGTCCCTGTCGAGGCGCAGATAGGCGCCAGATACCCGGCCGGGTTCTTCAAGCGCCTCATTGAGGGCGGTGAGTTCGAGATAGGCGGGCGAACCGAGCAGGCTTTCCGAGACATTCACCACTGGCATAGTCAGGACAGGCCGGCGCCCCTCACGCACTTCTACCGTCAGCAACTCACCCGGCGCGATGTCAAGCTTTTCAGCAAGCGGCTGGGAAAGTGTGATGCCGTCCTCACGGATATAGATTGGCGACATGTCGCTGGAGAGGGCACGGTAAAGCCGTGGCTCGTGGATCAAGCCGTTGATGCCCCCGCGATGGGTCTTCACGCCATTGCGCAGCACCACGGAGACAGTGCGATAGGGCTCAACCTCGATCACGCCATCCTTTCGTTTGAGTTCGAAGATGGTTTTCTGATCCAGGGGCTCGATCAAAGCGACGGAGGCGTCTGAGCGGTCAATCACGGAGTAGCTGAGATGCACCGCCCGATCGAAACCGCCGAGCACACCGAGCATGCCAACCGACAACCCCATTCCGGCGCCGATGCCGATGACCGCTGCGAAAGTCCGCATAGGTTGACGCGCGATGCGGCGCACGATCATGCGACTGGGCTGGTCGAGCGCCGAGCGCAGCGCATCGACAAGTTTGGCTGAGGCGGAATAGTCCGCCGGAGCGGGGGGGCGCATTGCAACAGCCGGCGAGAGGGCAAACACTTTGCGTAGAACGAAGAGGCCGCCGGCAGTAGCGGAGGCGATGCTCACGGACATGGCGGTCACGAAGGCGGCTGGATCAACCCGGAACAGCAGGAAGGGAAATTTGTAAACCGTCATGTAGATCCCGGCCATGGCCTGTCCGGACATGACGCCAAGTCCACACCCCAGAAGGGCTCCACCAGCGGCAATCACGACAACGAATTT
>JALEGE010000177.1 GCA_022760335.1 Hyphomonadaceae bacterium | reverse complement strand
CGCTCCGCCTCGATAGACCGGCTTTGCCGCAGCGCCCCGCGCCTTGCGGACGCCGGTGCTGGGCCACAGCCCTGAGCGCGATCCATCGCGAAACGAAGTGAAGCGGGGATCAAACAAGACAGCCCTGAGCGCGTCTCATGTGAGCGCAGCGATACGGAGACAAACAAAAGACTCAGCCCTGAGCGCGATCCATCGCGAAACGAAGTGAAGCGGGGATCAAACAAGAAAGCCCTGAGCGCGTCTCATGTGAGCGCAGCGATACGGAGACAAAACAAAAGACTCAGCCTTGAGCGCGATCCATCGCGAAGGGCGCCAGCCCGTAGCGGGGATCAAACAAAACCAGCCCTGAGCGCGATCCATCGCGCCAGCGGGGACCAGAACAGGGAAAATTCCACAGGTGACAAAGATTTATAAATACACGTTCTGCGCGATACTTCCTGGCCCAGTTCTTGCGATGCGTGTCCCAAGCCTGACGGAGACTTAATTTAATTGGAGCGTTTTCAGGGATGTAACTCGATGCCTTTCGATTGGCACAATTCGATCCAAAAGCCGACATGCATCGAATTCATCCCTTTTTGGAACGGGACTTATGCGGAGTTAACTGTTCTCCTGAACCAGCAGGGTCCCAGATGCGTAATGCAAGAAGACGGTGTTGGAGTTGAAAGATGATGCGGACTGCCCTGATCTCACTCGCCACAATGTTCCTGGCTAGCGCGGCGCATGCTGGAATAGAAGCTGAGACTCTGATTGCTGAGACAGCCAATGAGTTGGCCGCTGGCGCAATTGATTCCGAAGAGCTTGATAATGTCGTGGATACGAGCGCTATTGCGCGGTTCACACTGGGCCATCATGTGCGCAACTTGCCCGAGCAGGATGTCCAACGTTTTTCGGCGGCCTTCGACCGTTTCCTGGAGACCACATTTGATGATCAGGCTGCGCGGTTCAGTGGTGCGCAGATTGACGTGATCGGCTCTGTCGATCGGTCGGCGCGCGATTCCATTGTTACCACACGTGTGACCCTGCCTGGCGAATTGCCCGAGACAGTGCGCTGGCGCGTGATCAATCGCGATGGCGCCTGGAAGGTCGTGGATGTTCAGGCTTTTGGGCTGTGGCTCGCCATTGAACAGCGCGCGCAGATTGCCGCCATACTCGATCGCAATGGCGCCAGCATCGATGACGTGATCGCCAGTCTTGATAACGGTGATGCTTTTGGCGAGGCCAATGGCTGATCAGGCCGGGTTTCAGCCTGAGTGAAAATGCCCGTAGATCCGCTCGGCCAGGGCGGCGCTGATCCCTTCGACTTCGGCAATATCGGAGAGTTTCGCGCGTGAGACACCGCGCGCCGAGCCGAAACGGTGGAGCAAGGCCTTTTTGCGCGACGGTCCGATGCCTTCGATTTCGTCCAGCGGGTTCTTCTTGATGTCGGCTGAGCGCTTGGCCCGGTGTGCGCCGATGGCCCAGCGGTGGGCCTCGTCGCGCAGGCGCTGGAGATAATAGAGCACCGGCGCGTTTGGCGGCATTTGGAAGCTTGCCCGGCCAGGCCGGAAAAAGGTCTCGCGTCCGGCATTGCGGTCCGGCCCCTTGGCGATGGCGACGAGGTTGAGATCGCCGGGGCCAAGGCCCAGTTCTGCGAGGGTTTCAAGGACGGCCGAGAGCTGGCCCTGGCCACCATCGATTAGCACGAGATCGGGATAGGTCTCCAACTCCGCGATGGATTTTTCTGCCTCCTCGGCCTCCTTGAGGAGACGGGTAAACCGACGGCGCATCACTTCGCGCATCATGCCATAATCATCGCCGGGTTCGAGTTCCTCATCCTTGATGTTGAACTTGCGGTACTGGGATTTGTCGAAGCCTTCCGGCCCGGCCACCACCATCCCGCCCACGGCATTGGCGCCCTGGATATGGGAGTTGTCATAGACCTCGATCCGGCACGGCTCGGCTGGCAGGTCAAAGGCGGTCTGAACCTCGGCCAGCAGGCGCTGCTGGCTCGCGGCCTCCGCCAGTTTGCGGGCCAGCGCCTCGCGGGCATTGCGCTCAGCCTGGGCGAGAAGATCCTTCTTGCCCCCGCGCTGGGGCGTACGGATCTCGACCTTGCGGGAGGTGCGCAGTTCCAGCGCATCCTGGATGAGGTCCAGCTGATCGGGCGTCTCATTGACCAGAATCAGGCGCGGCGGCGGGCGGGTGTCGTAGAACTGAACAAGGAAAGCCGAGAGGATTTCCGCATCGCTCTGGTCGGCCTCATGGCGGGGAAAATGGACCGATGTCCCCCAGTTTTGGCCGGCGCGAATAAAGAACACCTGGACGCAGGAGACCCCGCCATCACGCGCGAGGGCGAAGACATCGGCCTCCTCAATGCCTTCGGGATTGATATCCTGGCTGGCACGCACAATGCTGATCGCGCGGATGCGGTCGCGCAGGCGCGCGGCGCGCTCGAACTCCATCGCCTCCGAGGCGGTATCCATCTCCTCGGCGAGCTGTTTCTGCAGGTCGAGAGATTTCCCGCGCAGGAAATCGGCCGCCTGATCCGCCAGACTTTGATAGTCCTCTATACTGATCTCACCAGTGCACGGCGCGGCGCAGCGCTTGATCTGGTGCAGCATGCAAGGGCGCGAGCGCACCGAATACACGCTGTCCTCGCAGGTGCGCAGGAGAAAGGCCTTTTGCAGCGTATCGAGTGTGCGCATCACCGCCCCGGCGCTGGCAAAGGGGCCGAAATAGTCGCCGCGGTCGCGCTTTTCGCCGCGATATTTCAGGATTTGCGGCGCCTCATGGTCGCGCCGGATGAGAATGTACGGAAAGGACTTGTCATCGCGCAGCAGGATATTGAAGCGCGGCTTGAACCGCTTGATCAGATTGGCTTCGAGCAGAAGCGCCTCGGTTTCGGTCTCGGTGACGACGAATTCCATCGCCGTGGTGAGGGAGATCATCCGCGCTATGCGCTGGGTATGTCCGCCCATGCGTGCATAATTGCTGACACGGTTTTTCAGGTTCCGCGCCTTGCCGACATAGAGCACCTCCTCACCCGCGCCATACATGCGATAAACGCCCGGCCGGGGCGGCAGGCGGGAAAGATTGTCAGAAATCACATCGACACCGCGCTCAGGCACAGGCCGATCCATCGAGTCGGTCATGGCGCTAACTTAAGGCGCCACGGCACGCCATGCGAGGGGTCAAAAAAGCGAGTCGGTTAGGGATGCCACATTGGGCCCAAAGATAAACCCGACCCCTGAGCTGAATATGACAACCAGAACCAGGGCAAAGGCGAACTGGCGCACCATTCCGGGCGTATCGTCGCCGTCGTCAGAGCGCCGCACGAACAGCCACATCAGGACCAGACATGCCAAGCATCCGCCGAGGATTTGCTCCGCCGTCGACAGGCCCATGAAAAAGTCCTCTGCGACTTCGAGCAGCTCGAAGAAGTCACGCTTGGCGCTTCGCAGATTGGCATTCAAACTGGCCATGTTCACTCATCCAGATGCCCGTCCCAGCAATTCCAGACCATCGCAAAGCATAGCAAAACAGCCTTTCTGAAAGATGACCGGGCGCGCGGAAAAATTTCAAATGGGTTTGTCCTCGGCGCCAGTTCTTGGCATATGCTCGCGCGCGACGGGCAGTTCCGCCCGCCACAGAATCGAGACCTCAAATGTCAGCTTCCTTTCTCTCCGATGCCGTCAACCGTGTGCAGCCATCTGCGACGATCGCCGTCACAACCATGGCGGCCCAGCTCAAGCGCGAAGGCCATGATGTCATTGGTCTGGGCGCAGGTGAGCCAGACTTCGACACACCGGACCATATCAAGGCCGCTGCCATTGAGGCGCTCAATGACGGCAAGACAAAATATACGCCTGCGGACGGTATCCCCGAGCTCAAGGAAGCGATCTGCGCCAAATTCAAGCGCGACAATGGACTTGAGTATACTCCGGCACAGGTGAATGTCTCACCGGGCGGCAAGGCGGTGCTCTTCAACGCCTTCGTTGCGACGCTGAACCCAGGCGATGAAGTGATCATCCCAGCGCCGTATTGGGTAAGCTATCCGGAAATGGTGCGCCTATGCGGTGCTTCGCCGGTCATTGTGGCATGCGGGCCGAATGCCGGTTTCAAGCTTTCGGCCGAGGCGCTGGAAGCGGCGATCACGCCGAACACCAAATGGCTGATCCTGAACTCTCCATCCAACCCCACCGGCGCGGCTTATACCCGCGAGGATCTGGCAGCGCTTGGCGCGGTGTTGGAGCGTCACCCTCATGTCTGGGTGCTGACGGATGATATGTATGAGCACATCCTCTATGATGGGCTGGAGTATCACACCATCGCTGCTGTCACGCCTGCACTTTACGAGCGTACGCTGACAATGAATGGCGTCTCGAAAGCCTATGCCATGACCGGCTGGCGGATCGGATATGCTGCCGGGCCGGCGCCGTTGATCACGGCGATGCGCAAGGTGATGAGCCAATCGACCTCGAACCCATGTTCAATCAGCCAATGGGCTTCCGTCGCCGCCCTGAACGGCACCCATGACTGGTTGCCAGAGCGCAATGCGGCCTTCAAGGCGCGCCGCGATCTGGTTGTAGCGGGTCTGAACGCGGCCGAGGGGCTCAATTGTCTGACGCCGGAAGGCGCCTTCTATGTCTACCCAGATTGCGCCGGTGTGATCGGGCGCACCTCGCCGACGGGGCGTGTCCTGGAGACCGACCAGGATTTTGCGCAGGACCTTCTGGAGGTGGAAAAAGTCGCCGTCGTGCATGGCGCCGCTTTTGGGCTTTCACCGGCTTTCCGCGTGTCTTACGCCACCTCAACCGAGGCTTTAACGGAAGCGGTAACTCGTATTCAGCGCTATTGTGCAGCCCTGAAGTAGCTTTCTTATCTATAGGTTAAGTCTATAGGTTTGCCGCCCGGTTTCAATTGGAAAACCGGGCGGTTACTCCCCACCTAAATTTCATAGAGAAACACAGGAAGGAGTTCCTTCATGACACCTGATCTTGGATTGACCGATGATCAACGAGAAGATGCCGCGACTGCGCTGAAAGTCCTGCTCGGCGAAACCTATGCGCTTTATGTGAAGACTCACGGATATCACTGGAATGTGACAGGCCCGCGCTTCAACCAACTGCATGCGATGTTCCAGGAACAATATAATGAGCTCTGGCTCGCATTGGATGAAATTGCTGAGCGAATTCGCGCATTGGGTCATTTTGCGCCCGGTTCCAGTGCGGAACTATTGGAAGAGGCGACCATCAAGCCAGACAATGGCGTGCCGAATGCTGAAGACATGATCGCCAACCTGGCGCGCGGCCATGAAACCGTCGCCAAGGCGGCCAAGGCCGGGATCGAGATCGCCAGTGAGGCAAAAGATGAGGTGACGGTGGACCTGTTTGTGCAGCGCGCGACAATCTCTGAGAAAACCGCCTGGATGCTACGCTCCAGCCTGTAGACTGATAGATGATGAAAAAATAAGCCGGGCTGCCATTACGGCGCCCGGCCTGATAAGTGGGTCCCTCTGGGGGAGGAAACGCCCAATCGGAGGATCGGGTTAAGGCCGGGGACCACGGCTCTCAGAAATCAAAATAGTGAATTAGCCCTGCAACTCAAGAGGCTTGGCAGGCATATGTCATGCATAGTCGCATAGCTGACTTGCCTCACCGGGCGTCGCCGCGATCACTCTTCCGCAGGGCCTCAATTTCGCCTGTGAGGAAGTCGCGGAAACAGGCAATCCGCTTGGATCGGCGCAGATCGCTGGGATAGATAAAATAGAGGTCAAAGCCCGGCCCGGTATAGTCGGGTAAAATCTTGATCAGCTCCGGCACTGTTGCGGCCATATAGTCTGGCACATCAGCAATCCCGAGCCCGGCTTCAACCGCACGCAGCATGGCGAAGACATTGTTGACCTGGATTGAGGCATCGCGCGGAGGCAGATCATCACGTCCCACCTGGCGGGCGAAATTCATCACGCGCATTTGAGATGGCGCGCCATCCTGGCGGAAGCCGATAATTCGGTGTCCGTCCAGATCCGCCGGAGTTTCCGGTGTGCCATGCTTTTCCAGATAGCTTGGCGCAGCATAGAGTGACGTCTCAACAGAGGCGAGCTTGCGCTGAATGAGATCTGCCTTGTCGGCGGCCCAAAGCCGAATGGCGCATTCAGCCTCCAGTTTGAGGAGATCATACTCCCGGTCATCCAGGCGCAGATCGAGATGCAATTCGGGATAGGCCTCAGTAAAGGCGCCAAGCCTTGGTACCAGCCAGGTCGAGCCGAAGGCGACCGGCGCGGTGACCACCAATTCGCCCTGGGGTGTGTCCTGTTGATCCTGTAGTGCGGAGTTCGCGGCGGCAGCGGCTGAGGCCATATGCGTGGTCGAGCGGTGCAGCGTATGACCGGCATCGGTGAGCACCAGACCCCGCGCATGGCGTTGGAACAGGGATACGCCGAGATGCTCTTCCAATGCAGCGATCTGGCGCGAGACCGCTGATTGAGAAATACCCAGCCGCTCGCCCGCAGCTGTCAGGCTCCCGGCTTCGGCGGCCGCGTGGAAGGATTTGAGCTTGTCCCAGTCCATGCGGCGAGTGTGTGCCGCGCAGTTGAGAGAAGCGCAAGCAGAATGCGCTGTTGTGCATCTTGAGGCATAGACTTTGCCCCTATCCATTACATGGGCGCGTAAAATTCAGGATGAAAGGTTTTTTGATGGGGCCTTTTGGACGTTGAGGCGCCGTCTTACTGGCGGTTTTTTGCTTTGGGCTGGTCGCCCAAGAGCGGGGAATCGAACAAACTAAGGGTGATTTCGAAGGCAAGTTTCGTAAGCTCGATGAAATTCTTCCAACGCCCAGTATCCATCGCAATGCCTCCGGCGGGCTTCGCCTCGGCCTGAATAACTTGCATTGCATGCGGGTTGATACCGAAAACCCCGATATGGATTTTGCGCGCGCTCGCGACGGCACCAAGTCTGCTTGGCTCTGAGAATGTCTACTGGCTGACCCAGATGATCCGCGCGAGCCAGAGAATCTCAGTAGGCGTCAGGTCAATGGCTGGAAATTCAGGGTTGAGTGAGAGCAGCTCGATGCGTTTCTCACTGCGCCGGCCAAGTTCCTTGGCCATGACCTCACCCCCGCGGGTTTTTACCACCACGCGGTCTCCGCGCCGGACGGCGGCGCTGGGCGCGACAACGATACGGTCGCCGGGGCGATAGGTCGGCTGCATGCTGTTGCCGGAGATCTCCAGGGCATAGACCGGCTCATCGCCGAGTCCTGGGAAGCGCACCTCGTCCCAACCTTCGCCTTGGGGGAAACCCGCATCGTCGAAATATCCAGCTTGTCCAGCCTCGGCCAGGCCGAGCAGGGGGGCGGAAGACCCACGATTGCCATCGACAAGGGTGGCGAAATCATTGAAACCGATGCCCACGGCGCTCAACGCGGCGGCCACGCTCTCTGTGGAAGGCCAGCGCGGGCGACCATCCTTGCCAAAGCGTTTGGACGGATTGAAAGCTGTCGGATCTAGCCCGGCCAGGCGCGCCAGACCCGATGGGGTCAGGGCGTTGCGCTCTGCGAGCCCATCAATTCCGCGCCAGATATCCTGGTGACGCATGTTCCGCAACTTTCAACATAATTTTCTGATTGCCATTAAGCTGCAAATATAGGAATATCAACCTATCATAGGATGTAATGCCGTTTGATTCTCCTGAAACGGGAATTTCAGCCGCATTACTGGTGATTTTTAGAAAATTCGGGCAGGTCAAACAGATTCTCATTTGGGGGAACTGCTCATGGCCATTGCCGACCTGGCTGCCAGATTGGTGCGCTGTCTGCCGCCTGAGGCGGCGCACAGAGTGACTGTCGCTGCCCTGAAGTCCGGGCTCGGCGTGCCGGCGCGCCGACCGGAGATGCTGCCGGGGCGCGCTGTCAAACTGCCTGTATCAGGCTTGAGCCTGCCCAATCCCATCGGCCTGGCTGCCGGGTTCGACAAGAATGCCGAGGCCTTTGCGGCCATGCTGGGTTTTGGCTTCGGCTTTGTCGAGTGCGGCACGGTCACGCCAAAACCCCAGCCGGGCAATCCGAAACCGCGCCTCTTTCGCCTGACGGAAGATCGCGCGGTGATCAACCGGATGGGCTTCAACAATGAAGGCCTGGACGGGTTCGTGGACCGCCTTTCGGCACGCGAGCCAGGCGCGGGCATTGTCGGCGCCAATGTCGGGGCCAACAAGACCACCGAGGATTTCGTCGCTGACTATGTCACCGGCATGCAGGCTGTCTGGCGCTATGCCGATTATATCACGCTGAACATTTCCTCGCCCAATACGCCGGGCTTGCGCGATCTGCAGGGCAAGAGCGCGCTGGAAGACCTGCTCGGGCGGTGTGGCGAGGCGGGCCGGAGGCTGGCCGATGAGCATGGCTTCCTGCCCATCTTTCTTAAAGTGGCGCCCGATCTCGATGATGTGCAGATTGCTGACATTGCGACAGCGGCCAAAGCGGCGCCCTATCTGCACGGCCTGATCGTCTCCAACACAACGCTGGCGCGACCGATTACGCTTCGCAGCGCCTTCAAGAGCGAGGGGGGCGGCCTTTCCGGCGCGCCGCTGATGGCGCCCTCAACGGAGGTGCTGGCGGCTTTCAAGACGGAAGTTGGCGACAGCCTGGACCTGATCGGCGCGGGTGGCGTGGCCGATGTCGATGATGTCTGGGCCAAACTCGCGGCCGGGGCACAGGCGGTGCAGCTCTACAGCGCGCTGGTCTATGAAGGGCCGGGGCTGATCAGGCGGATTCTGGCTGAGCTTTGACTGTGTTCAACCGCGCCATCAGGCGGGGCCAGTGCGCTATCAGGCCGATTGCGCGATAGACATAGTGCATCAAAAACGCCGCCCAGACGCCATGATTGCCGAAGCGTGGGGCGAGGATCATGTCGCTGATCAGATAGGCCGTCACGGCAAACAGGCCGGCATTGCGAATGGCCGAACCCTGCGTGGTGCCGAGGAACACACCGTCCAGCTGCCAGGCCAAAACACCAACAAGGGGCACCGCCGCGCACCAGGGCAAATAGGTCAGTGCCGCATCGCGCGCCGCCGGGTCTGCGATGAAGCTGCGGATGACCCAGCCGCCGCCAAGCCAGAAGGCAAAGGCAAATCCAATGGAGGAGACAATGGCAAGCTCGCCTGTCACGCGGATGGCGCGCAGCAACCTGTTTCTGTCGCGCGCGCCATAGGCCGCTCCGGCCTCCTTCTCGGCGGCAAAGGCGAAGGCATCCAGGACGAAGGCGGAGACGGCAATGAACTGCAGCAGCACTTCATTGCCCGCGAGGATCGCCGTGCCTTGCCGCGCGCCGGAATTCACGAACCAGCCGAACCCGAACAACAGCGCCAGGGTGCGGATCAGGATGTCGCGATTGGCATCGAACAGGGCAATCAGCTGGGCACGCTCCATCAGGCGCGCACTGGCGCCGAGCCCGTCGCGCACGGCCCAGAGGCCAAAGCCCAGCGCGGCCCATTCCGCAATCGCCGTGCCCGCGCCAATGCCCGCCGGTCCCCAGTCGAACACGGTGACAAACAGTGCATCGAGAGCCGCGTTTACACCGTTCATCACCACCTGGAAGGCGAGCAGAGCGCGCGTGCGCCCGGTGCCGATAAGCCAGCCGGAAATCACAAACCCCGTCAGCGCCGCCGGCGCGCCCCAGATACGCGCGAAGAAATAGGCCGACGTGCCGGCCTCCACATCCGCTTCGGCCTGGAAGAGGTAGAGCGCGAGGCGCGCAACCAGAGGTCCGAGCAGGACCATTGCAAGGCCCAGTCCGCCCGCGAGCAGCATGGCGCGCTTCAGGATGGCGCGGGACTGGGGAATGTCGCCTGCACCTTCGGCCTGGGCGGTCAGCCCGGTGGTCGCCATGCGCAGGAAACCCACGCCCCAATAGAGGAAATTGAAGGTCACCGCCGCCACGCCGACCGCGGCCAGATCCACCGCCGTGCCGAACCGGCCCATCACGGCGGTGTCGACAATGCCGGTCGTCGCCGTGGCCGCCTGGGCGAGCACAATCGGCCAGGCAAGCGCGAGCGTGCGCGTGCGGGAGAGAGGGGCGGCGGTGGTCATGGCCGGGCGGGCTTAGCGTGATTGAGCGGCGGGGGGAATTGCTTTGCCGGAGCAATGTATCCGTGCGCGACAGGAAAGCGGTGCCAAAACTATTCAGCAATTCAGCGGACCTAGATATCTCCGCAGACACCTGCGAAGGCAGGTGTCCATGGACCATTCCATCAACCGGGTGCACTTGGCTGTTACTTTCGTCTATGGATCCCCGCCTTCGCGGGGATTCGCGGATTTCTAAGTTTTCGCACAATTTGGGCCGCGCGAGATCTGCGTGTCTGCTTGATCCATTCCCGCCCCATGGTTCGTCTTCGCTCACCATGAGGCTGACGTCAGGGCGTACTGAAAACCCTACTTCTTCGCCTTGCGTTCGGCCTCTTCGCGCAATTTGCGGATCTTGTCGGCTTTGCCCGTGGCGACGAACCAAAAGATCTTCCAGGCCTCGCCAAGGGTCAGGCGGGTGTTCGGCCGGGCGGTGCCGACCTTTTCCTTCTCGGCGACTTTCGGCTTCTTGCGCTTGCGGCCCCTGGGTTTTTCCTCTTCGGCCTTGGCGGCTTCTGCCTCTTCATCTTCGGGCAGGCGCGGAGCCTCGCCGTGGAAGCGGGTAAGGTCCTCGCCCTTTTCGCCATATTCGAACTGGGCGGGGATGTCGCGCGTGCCTTCTTCGACATTGTGCAACAGATGCTCGTCGGAAAAGTCGATGGCAAGTTCCACCCAAAGCGGCAGGTGATCAGACATCTGCCAGGTCACCCAGCGCTTGGAAAAATAGTCCTTGTCCTTGCCGGTGTCCTTGGGCGTACCGTCTTGCTTCAGGTCGCGGTGACGTTCGGGCAGGACGGGCGCGTAGTGTGGATAGTGTTCCGGCTTGAACAGGGATTTGGTGAAGTTGAACACACCCGCTGACAGGAAGGTGACCTTGTCCTTGCGCGTGCGGAAGGCGATCTGGTCGTAATATTTCGTGCCGAGCAGATTGGACGGGAAAAGCTCCGGCGGCAGGATGAAGCCCGCCTTGGTGAGCGCGCGCATGGTCTCATCCATGGTGTTCTTGATGTTGAAATCGCCCAGCAGGACATAATTCTCGTCCTCGCGG